>NZ_CP022708.1:1082500-1385075 GCF_025340265.1 Novosphingobium sp. 9
CGCCCTGTGCGTACTGCTTCTTCTACAAGCGCTGTTGAGCGAGGCTCAGTTGGAGACCTGGGGCTGGCGCATTCCGTTCGCCGTAGGCAGTCTGCTGGCCATAGGCGTATTCCATATGCGGCGCTCCATGGCGGAGACGCCGGACTTTGAAGCCCTTGCACAGTCGCAGATCACAGCTGAAAAAAGTAGCGGAACCCAACTGATCCGCGAGCATGCCCACCAGATCATCGTTGTTCTGGCACTGACCGCAGGTGGCACGCTCGCGTTCTATGCCTATTCCACATATATGCAGAAGTTCCTGGTCAACAGCGCCGGGTTCAGCCGCCAGAGCGCGACAGGGATCATGGCGGCAGCCTTGTTTGTCTACATGCTGCTCCAGCCGGTTGCCGGATGGCTATCCGACAAGATCGGCCGCAAGCCCCTGCTGATCGCCTTCGGCCTCATGGGCGTGTCCTGTACCGTGCCCCTGTTCAGAGGATTGGAAACAGCCCAGACCGCAACCCATGCCTTTCTTCTTGTCATGGCAGGGTTAGTGATCGTCACCGGCTATACCTCGATCAATGCAGTGGTGAAAGCCGAACTGTTCCCGGCACGCATCCGCACCCTTGGCGTCGCGCTGCCTTATGCGCTGGCCAATACGCTGTTCGGTGGAACCGCCGAATATGTAGCCCTCCTGTTCAAGGACAAAGGGTACGAAGCCGGCTTCTACTGGTATGTCACTTTCATGATCGGCATATCCATTGCAGCATATCTCTGGATCAGCCGGCGCAGCGCCAACCACATGAACGATAAGACGGACTGACGCCTGCGCCTGCTGAATCTCGAAATAGACCAGCGCTTCGGTATCGACACCTAGCAACCTATCCCCCATGCTTGGCGAATCCGGGGGGCAACCGCAAACAGCGGCCCGAGGCAGGAGCGAGTTCGGGTGTCGGTATCATTAATTCCTCTGGCCATCATGCTGAGCCAGCCCGGTTCACTGCCACTGCCCGCAGACGAAGCGGCAGCCTCTCCAGCGCCACCCTCCCTTGCGCTCGTTCTGCCGCAACGTTACCCGAACAGGCAAACTGCCCCGGTCGGCAGTTCGGGCCTGCCTCAGACTTTCGCGCAACTCACCCTTCAGGATGGTTTGCCGCCTGCACCAGCCGGAACGATATCCGGGGCGGAAGGCACTGGCGAGATCGTCGTGACGCGAAACCAGCGTCATGTCCGCGCCGATCCGCTGTCGGGCCTGAACGCGGCCAGCTTCGATGCGGTGCAGGCGGTCGACAAGGCGATCGTCGCCCCGGTTGCGGGAGGGTATGAAAAGGTCGTCCCCAAACCGGTCCGCAACGGCTTGCGCAATTTCCTGATCAATCTTGCCGAGCCGGTGGTCTTCATCAACTACCTGCTGCAATTCAAGCCGGGCAAGGCGATGGAGACGGCGGGGCGTTTCGCCATCAACAGCACCATCGGCGTGGCCGGATTGTTCGACATGGCCAAGCGCAAGCCGTTCCACCTGCCCTATCGCGAGAACGGCTTTGCCAACACCTTCGCCTATCACGGCGTGAAAAACGGCGCTTACCTGTTCCTGCCGATCATCGGGCCTACGACAGTCCGCGATCTGATCGGGCGCATCCTCGACCTTTCGGTACTGCCCACCGTCATCGGCAAGCCGTTCAATACGCCCGTCTACAGCCTTGGCACAGGGACCGTGAAGGCGTTGAACGACCGTGTCGCCTTCGACGAGCAGATCGACGCCCAGCGCGCGGCCACCGATCCCTATGTCGCCACGCGCGATTTCTACCTCAAGCGCAGGCAGGCCGAAGTCAACGCCCTGCACAGCGCGGCCTGGCGCGCGCGTAAGGGCATCCCCGATCCGGTACTGCCCCCGATAGCGCCGCACGTGGACAAGAACGCCGCACCCGGCAGCCCGGATGCCGCGCCGCAGGTTTCGATCCCCGGCTCCTCCGGCCTCACTCCGGCAGCGCCTGCGCCTGAAGCCCCCGTCTCGGGAACACCTCAGGTATCGGTGCCCCCGGCAACCGCGCCGTCGCTGTCATCATCGGGCACGCCCTGAACGATCGCCGCGCCGTGCTGACGGGACGGTGATGACCTGTCAGGACAGCGCGCTCTGGGCAGGCCCGAAGCGCGCCACCATATCGTAGGCCTCCCCCAGAAACAGCTGGCGAACCGTGGTAATCCGCTCTGCGCCCCGCCACGTCCGACGCTCCACACAGAGGCATGACACGCCTGCTGCCACCCCCAGCCACTCGGCTTCCTGCCGGGTTGCCGCGACGGCGGAAATGCGCGTCTCCGCTTCTGTCCAGGGCACATGCCGGAGCAGCCATGTGCCCGGCGGATCGGTTGCGAAATCGGCCTCGGCCAGCGCAGGAACGGCCAGCGCGCTGACCAGGCGGAACTCGATGCACAGGGCTTTTCCGTCAGCCATGTGCAGTCCGTCGATCTCGATCAGGCTGCCTTTTCCCGCCAGAAGGGCTTCCTCGTCCTCGCCCTCTCCAGCCGGACGGGTCCTGCGCCGGATCGACCGGTAGGCATAGCTCTGGCCGCGCTCGCGCACCTGTGCGGCGATGTCGGGCACATCGAGCACCATCGAATGCACGCGAGGGCGGGCGACGAACGTTCCGGCCTTCTTTCGCCGGTCGATCAGCCCGGCGGTCGCCAGCGCGGACAAGGCCTTGTTCACCGTCATCCGCGAACAGCCATAGACCTGCATCACTGCCTGCTCGGTCGGCAGCCGGTCGCCCGGCGCCAGGTCTCCGGCAAGGATACGCTGTTCGAAGTCCGAGCGAATGCGCTCATGCAAGGGCAGGCCCGGCGGCACGGTCACGCGATCAGGGCCTCCAGCACTCGGACATAGACCTTCTCCACACTCTCGCGCAGGCGGTGTCGCCCGTTGACGACCACTTTCTCACCATGGCGCCATACGCAGTCAATGGCCGCGCGGCCGCCCGCGAAGACAAAGCTGTCCATAATCGCATCCCCTTCCCGATGGGCCATCGAGGGGTGATCGAGCCGCAAGCTGACCAGGTCGGCGCCATGCCCCACCGCAATCCCCCCGGTCCTACCCAGCGCTGCGCCGCCTCCATCGAGCGCCGCAGCATAAAGGTCCGCCCCGGTCGAACGCCCGCTTCCCGTCGCCATGACGTTGCGCGCCCGGTGCACCAGACGCTGCCCATATTCGAGCAGGCGCAGCTCTTCGGCGCAGTCTATGAGCACATTGGAATCGCTGCCGATTCCATAGCGCCCCCCGGCAGCGAGAAAGTCCTGCGCCGGGAACAGGCCATCCCCGAGATTGGCCTCCGTTATCGGGCAAAGCCCCGCAATCGCACCGCTGCGCGCCAGTGCCAGGGTCTCTGCCTCGGTCATATGCGTGGCGTGGACAAGGCACCAGTTCGCGCCAACCTCGGCATGGGCGAGCAGCCATTCGACGGGCCGCTGGCCCGACCAGCCGAGGCAATCGGCAACTTCCTTTTCCTGTTCGGCAATATGGATGTGAACCGGACGCCCTTTCGCCAGTGCTGCCATGTCCGCCAGCTGGTCAGGCGAAACGGCCCTGAGGCTGTGCGGCGCAACGCCGATCACCGGGTCGGGCAGGCTGCGCGCGTGCGCTTCCGCGCCTTCAAGCAGCCGGACATAACCATCGATATCGTTGAGGAAGCGCGCCTGCGCGAGCCCCGGCGGTCGGGCGCCAAAGCCTCCATAGCGGTAAAGGACCGGAAGCAGCGTCATGCCGATCCCGGTTTCGGCAGCCGCCGCGATAACCGCGCCGCTCATTGCCGCAGGATCGGCATAAGGGCGCCCGTCCCGATCATGGTGAAGGTAGTGGAATTCGCCGACACGCGTGAAGCCTGTCTCCAGCATCTCGACATAGGCCATCGCGGCAAGGGCCTGCACGTCGTCGGGCGTCATGCGGTCAACGAAGCGGTACATGATCTCGCGCCAGGTCCAGAAGCTGTCGCTGGACGCCCCGCGCCGCTCGGCCAGCCCCGCCATCCCGCGCTGGAAGGCATGGCTATGCAGATTGGGCATCCCCGGCACCGCGCAGGCATGCCGCTCGTCCGAAAGGCGCGCCGACACGCCTGCCTCCACGGACGCAATCACCCCGTCGCGCAAGGTCAGCCGGACGTTTCGCGCCCAGCCTTCAGACAGCAGGCAATGTTCGAAAAACAGCGCACGCTGCGCTGTGCAGACCTGCTCCGGCATGATCGCGCTCCCTTGTTCCGATTTTTTGTCTATACATTAAAACCGATCGATGCAATCACGGTGTCCTGCCGCCATCGCTGGGGATTCGGTCATGCATTGCGACACCATCTGGAAGGACGCGCGGCTCGCCACCATGCGTGACGGGATGGGCGCTATCGATGACGGCGTAATCGCCTCCCGAGATGGCCGGATCGTCTTTGCAGGCGCTGCCGACGAGGCACCTGTGCTTGAAGCCGAGCGGATCGTTGCCTGCGATGGACGCTGGATCACGCCGGGCCTGATCGATTGCCACACGCATCTGGTCCATGGCGGTCACCGGGCCAGCGAGTTCGAGATGCGCCTGAACGGGGCCTCCTACGAAGAGATCGCCCGCGCGGGCGGCGGCATCGTCTCCACCATGCGCGCCACCCGCGCCGCCAGCGAGGACGCGCTCGTCGCCTCTGCCCTGCCCCGGCTCGACGCGCTGATCGCCGAGGGCGCGACGACGGTGGAAGTAAAATCGGGCTACGGCCTCGATCTCGAAACCGAACTGCGGATGCTGCGCGCCGCCCGCCGTCTGGGCACCGAACGCGCGGTGTCCATCGCGACCACATTCCTCGGCGCCCATGCCCTGTCGCCCGAGTTCGCCGGTGATGCCGATGGCTACATCGACCATCTGTGCAAGGTCATGCTGCCCACCGTCGCCAGCGAAAGTCTGGCCGATGCCGTGGATGCCTTCTGCGAGGGCATCGGCTTCACCCCGGAGCAGACCGCACGGGTGTTTGCCGCCGCAGCCCGCCACGGTCTGCCGGTCAAGCTCCATGCCGAGCAGCTGTCCAACCTCCATGGTGCCGCGCTCGCCGCACGGCACGAGGCGCTGTCCGCCGACCACCTCGAACATCTGGACGAGGCGGGCATCGCCGCGATGGCGGCTTCGGGCACGGTCGCCACCCTGCTTCCGGGCGCCTTCTACTTCTGCCGCGAAACGCAGGCGCCACCCGTCGCGGCCCTGCGCGCTTCCGGTGTGCCGATCGCCCTGGCGACCGACTGCAATCCCGGCACCTCGCCGCTCACCTCGCTGCTGCTGGCGATGAACATGGGGGCGACCTTGTTCCGCCTCACCGTCAGCGAATGCCTTGCCGGTGTCACCCGCAATGCCGCGCGCGCCCTGGGGCTGGCCGATCGCGGCACGCTGGAGGCGGGCAAGCGCTGCGACCTCGCCATCTGGGACATCGATAGCCCCGCCGAACTCGTCTATCGCATGGGGTTCAATCCGCTCCATGCCCGTATCTGGAGTGGAAAATGAAGACCGTCCTGCTCAGCCCCGGCCACGTGACGCTTGCCAAGTGGCGCGCCGTCTATCGCGGGGCTGTGGTGCAACTCGACCCGCCTGTGCCGACCGCATCGCGCAGAGCGTCGCCGCCGTCTCGCGCATTCTGGCCAGAGGAGAGCCGGTTTACGGGATCAACACCGGGTTCGGGAAGCTGGCCAGCGTGCGCATCGGCGACGAGGATCTGGCGACGCTTCAGCGCAATATCGTGCTCAGCCACGCGGCGGGCACGGGTGAGCCTTCGCCGGTGCCGGTGATCCGCCTGATGATGGCGCTGAAGCTTGCCAGTCTGGCGCAGGGTGCCTCGGGCGTGCGCCCGGAAACGGTCGCCCTGCTGGAGGCGATGCTGGACAAGGGTCTGACCCCGGTGGTGCCGAGCCAGGGCTCGGTCGGCGCCAGCGGCGATCTTGCGCCGCTATCCCACATGGCCGCAACGATGATCGGCGTGGGCGAGGTCTTCTGGAAAGGGGAGCGGCTCTCCGCGCTGGAAGGGTTGAACAGAGCAGGCCTGAAACCGACGGAACTGGGACCTAAGGAGGGTCTGGCGCTGCTGAACGGCACCCAGTTCTCGACCGCGAACGCGCTGGCGGGTCTGTTCGAGGCCGAACTGCTGTTCCGCTCGGCGCTCGTCACCGGCGCGCTGTCCACCGAGGCGGCAAAGGGATCGGACACGCCGTTCGATCCGCGCATCCATCACCTGCGCCGCCATCGCGGGCAGATCGAGGTTGCCGAGGCGCTCCGTGCGCTGATGGCGGGCAGTGCGATCCGGGCGAGCCATCTCGATCACGATGCGCGCGTGCAGGACCCCTACTGCCTGCGCTGCCAGCCGCAGGTCATGGGCGCCGCGCTCGACGTGCTGCGTCAGGCCGCCGCGACGCTGGAGATCGAGGCCAACGGCGTTTCCGACAACCCGCTGATCTTTCCGGAAACCGACGAGGCGCTGTCGGGCGGCAATTTCCATGCCGAGCCGGTGGCCTTCGCGGCGGACATGATCGCCATGGCGGTGTGCGAGATCGGCTCGATCGCCGAGCGCCGGATCGCGATGCTGGTCGATCCCGCCCTCTCCAGCCTGCCTGCATTCCTGACACCGCGACCGGGGCTCAATTCCGGGTTCATGATCCCGCAAGTGACCGCCGCCGCGCTGGTCAGCGAGAACAAGCAGCGCGCCTATCCGGCCAGCGTCGATTCCATCCCCACCTCCGCCAATCAGGAGGACCATGTCTCGATGGCCGCGCACGGCGCGCGCCGCCTGCTGGACATGACCGCGAATGCCGGCGCGGTGCTGGGGATCGAACTGCTCGCCGCCGCGCAAGGGTGCGATTTCCACGCCCCGCTCGCCTCCAGCACGGCGCTGGAAGCCGCCCGCGCGATCTTGCGCGAACAGGTGCCGACGCTGGACGACGACCGCCATTTCCACCCGGACATGGAAGCGGCGAACCTGCTCATCCGCTCGGGCGCCCTGATCGCCCCGGCAGCCGATATGCTTCCCGGCGTCGCGTGAGCGACAATCATGAAGCGCATCGCGTGAGCGACTGGCTGACCGTCACCGAGGGCGACGCGCCGCTGGTGATCGCCTTTCCCCACGTCGGCACGGACCTTGCCGACGTGGAGGGTCGCTTCCGCTCGCCATGGCTGGCGCGGCGCGATGCCGACTGGTGGGTTGACGATCTCTACGCCTTCGCCGCCGATCTGGGCGCCACGCTGGTCAGCACCCGCATTTCGCGCAGCGTGATCGACCTCAACCGCGATCCGTCGGGCGCCTCGCTCTATCCGGGGCAGGCGACGACCGAACTGTGCCCGACGACCACGTTCGACGGCGAGCCGCTCTATAAAGACAGTGCGCCCGACGAGGCCGAGATCGCCCGCCGCCGCACCCGCTGGTTCGATCCCTATCACGCCGCGCTGACGGCCCAGATCGCGCGGCTGCGCACCCGGCACGCCCGCGTGGTCCTCTACGATGCCCACTCGATCCGCAGCCGGGTGCCGCGCCTGTTCGACGGGGAACTGCCGCAGTTCAATATCGGCACCAACGGCGGCACGACCTGCGACCCTGCCCTCGCTGCGAAAGTTCAGGCCATCTGTGCGGCCTCGGGCGAGAGCCATGTCCTCGACGGACGCTTCCGGGGCGGCTGGTCCACGCGGCACTACGGGGCGCCCGACAAGGGCGTCCACGCCATCCAGATGGAGCTCGCCATCCGGGGCTACATGGACGAACCCGATACGCCGACGCAGGCCAACTGGCCGCCGCCGTTCGATCCGGCCCGCGCCGCGCCGCTCACCGAAACCCTTTCGCACATCCTGAAGGCCGCGCTGGCCTTCACCGCCGAGGACGCCTGACATGACCCGCATCGACAACACCCGCGTCATCAAGCCTGCCACCGGCACGACGCTCTCTGCGAAAAGCTGGCTCACCGAAGCGCCCTTGCGCATGCTGATGAACAACCTCCACCCCGATGTGGCCGAGCGCCCGGAGGAACTGGTCGTCTACGGCGGAATCGGCCGCGCCGCGCGCGACTGGGAAAGCTACGACAGGATCATCGAGACGCTCCGCCGCCTGAACACCGACGAAACGCTGCTGGTCCAGTCGGGCAAGCCGGTGGGCGTGTTCCGCACTCATGCCGATGCGCCGCGCGTGCTGATCGCCAACTCCAATCTTGTACCGCACTGGGCAAACTGGGAGCATTTCAACGACCTCGATAGGCGCGGTCTGGCCATGTACGGGCAGATGACCGCCGGATCGTGGATCTACATCGGCACGCAGGGCATCGTGCAGGGCACCTACGAGACTTTCGTGGAAATGGGCCGCCAGCACCACGACGGCGACCTTTCGGGCAAATGGCTGCTGACGGCGGGCCTTGGCGGCATGGGCGGCGCGCAGCCGCTGGCGGCAGTGATGGCGGGCGCATCGTGCCTTGCGATCGAGTGCCAGCCCAGCCGGATCGAGATGCGCCTGCGCACCGGCTATCTCGACAAGTCGGCGACCACCATCGAGGAAGCCATGGCGATCCTCGATCAGGCGAAGGCGGATGGCACGCCCATCTCGGTCGGCCTGCTGGGCAATGCGGCGGAATTGCTGCCCGAGATCTTCGCGCGCGGCATCCGCCCGGACCTGCTGACCGACCAGACCAGCGCCCACGATCCGGTCAACGGCTACCTCCCGGCAGGCTGGACCGTGGCCGAATGGATCGAACGGCGCGAGCGCGACCCCGAAGCGGTCGCAAAGGCCGCCAAGGCATCTATGGCGCAGCACGTCCGCGCGATGCTGGACTTTCAGGCGGCGGGCGTGCCCACCACCGACTACGGCAACAACATCCGCCAGGTCGCGCTGGACGAAGGCGTGGCGAACGCCTTCGACTTCCCCGGCTTCGTGCCCGCCTATATCCGCCCGCTGTTCTGCCGGGGCGTGGGGCCGTTCCGCTGGGCCGCGCTCTCGGGCGATCCCGAGGACATCTACAAGACCGACGCCAAGGTGAAGGAACTGCTGCCCGACAACGCACACCTGCACAACTGGCTCGACATGGCGCGCGAGAGGATCCACTTTCAGGGCCTGCCCGCGCGTATCTGCTGGGTGGGTCTGGGCGATCGCCACCGCCTCGGCCTCGCCTTCAACGAGATGGTCGCGAGCGGTGAACTCAAGGCCCCGGTCGTCATCGGTCGCGACCACCTCGACAGCGGCTCCGTCGCCTCCCCCAATCGCGAGACCGAGGCGATGCGCGACGGTTCGGACGCGGTTTCGGACTGGCCGCTGCTCAACGCCCTGCTCAACACGGCAAGCGGCGCGACATGGGTGTCGCTCCACCATGGCGGCGGTGTCGGCATGGGCTATTCGCAGCATTCGGGCATGGTGATCGTCGCGGATGGCACGCAGGAAGCTGCCGCACGGCTTGAACGCGTGCTGTGGAACGACCCCGCCACCGGCGTCATGCGCCATGCCGATGCGGGCTATGACATCGCCCGTGACTGCGCGATGGAAAAGGGGCTCGACCTGCCCGGCATCCTGCCCTGAGGATCATCGCGAAGGCTGCTACGAATGCTAAAGCCTCGCAGCGTCTTCGCGAAACCTGCCTTCCTCGCGACACTTTCGGACAATCGGACAAGACCTCGGCAAAGCCCTGCGACAACGCCGGCCTATTGCGCTTTCATCAGTTCCTTGAAAGGCGGCAAAGCGAATGGTCCGGGTTCTCAGCATGGCAGCGGCACTGGCGAGCGCATCGACGATCTTCACCGGGGTCGGCGCGAGCGCTCCAGCCACACATCAGAGCCAAGCATCCACCACGCCCGCGACAGGTTCGGCGGACCGGCCTTTCGTGCTATCGAAGGTGAACGTCACTGCGACCCCGCTGCCGAACTAGGCCCTAGGGTCAGCCTCCGGTATCGGCACCGTCGTCGTCGCGCATTGGCAGGTTCGCCAGCAAGGCGCCGACGCGCCGAGACAGATCACCGATCGCGAAGGGCTTGGTCAGAACCTGCATCCCGGTATCGAGAGCCCCGCGTCCGATCACGGAGTTCTCGGCATAGCCAGTGATAAACAGCACCGGGAGGTCGGCATGGATCTCTCGCGCAGCGTCCGCCAGCTGGCGCCCGTTCATCCCGCCGGGCAGCCCCACATCGCTGACGAGAAGATCGATTGCCAGATCGGATCGAAGCATCCGCAGCGCCGATGCCGCATCATCAGCCTCCAGCACGGAAAAGCCCATATCCTCCAGAGCCGTCACCACCAGCATGCGGATGAGCGGCTCGTCGTCGACCACCAGGACGGTACGGGCATCGGAAGCGATCTCGCCGCCCGGTGCGGCAGTTTCACTGACGGCAGGCGCCACGTCTGAGGACGGCAGGAACCGGGGCAGATAGATGCACACCGTCGTTCCTTCACCTTCTTCCGTATATATCCGCGCATGCCCCCCGACTGCCGGGCGAAACCGTAGATCATCGACAGACCCAAACCGGTGCCCTGCCCCAG
Organism: Novosphingobium sp. 9; assembly: GCF_025340265.1. Taxonomy (NCBI): domain Bacteria; kingdom Pseudomonadati; phylum Pseudomonadota; class Alphaproteobacteria; order Sphingomonadales; family Sphingomonadaceae; genus Novosphingobium; species Novosphingobium sp. 9. The sequence continues at coordinate 1,092,976 of NZ_CP022708.1, forward strand.
CGGCTTCGTGGTGAAGAACGGGTCGAAAGCCTTGGCCGCGACATCGGCGGTCATGCCCACACCCGTATCGGTGACGCAGACCGACAGGTACTGGCCCGGCGGAACATCGTGCATCTCGGCAGCGCGGGCATCGAACCATCGGTTCGCGGTCTCTATGGTGATCGTCCCGCCGTCAGGCATGGCATCGCGGGCATTGATACACAGATTGAGCAGCGCGTTCTCCAGTTGCCCCGCGTCGACGAGCGCCCGCCACAGACCCGCAGCGCCCACGCACTCGACAGCGATATGCGGCCCCACCGACCGACGGATAAGGTCCGCCATGCCGTCGATAAGGCCGTTGACGTCGGTCGGCCTGGGATCGAGCGTCTGGCGGCGGGAAAAGGCAAGCAAGCGATGGGTCAGCGCCGCTGCGCGCCGAGACGCCCCCTGCGCCATGACCAGATATTTCTCGACCTCGGCAAAGCGCCCCTGCGCAAGGCGCGTGCCGATCATTTCCAGCGAACCGGAAATACCTGCCAGCAGATTGTTGAAATCATGCGCAAGGCCGCCCGTCAGCTGGCCGACCGCCTCCATCTTCTGCGCCTGTCGCAGCTGTTCCTCGGCTTGTATCAGTTCCGCGCTGCGCTCCTGCACCTGCTGCTCCAGCGTTTCGGTCAGTTCGCGCAGTTCCGCCGCGACGCGATCGCGCTCCTCTTCCATCGCTCGCCGATCCTCCAGATCGATCAGCACGCCCTGAAAGCTGGCAGGCTCTCCGTTTTCGTCAACTTCCACACGGCCGACCGCTTCGACCCAGCGATACGCATCCTCTGTTCCTGCGCGGTATTGATGGCGATAGGAGGTCTGTGTCTTCACCGCATCGGCAATCGCCGCCCACAGGCCGTCGCGATCGTCCTGATGGACAGACTGCAAGGCCTCGGCGATCGTCACGCCCTTGCGTCCCTGCTCGGCATCGAAACCGAATGCGCCGGCGAACCCTTCGTCAACCGTCACATGGTCGCGGGGAATATCCCAGATCCAGGTTCCCACGATTGCCCCGGCGCTCAGCGCCAGCTGGACGCGCTGAATATTTTCGCGAGCGATCTTCTCGCTGTCCTGCAACGCGATCTCAGCCGCTTTGCGTGCCGTAATGTCGCGGAACAGTACCGATACCTGCCGGTTACTTTCAGGCCCGACACGTCTGGCCGAAACTTCTATGACGCGCCCGGCGAGGACGAAATCGCGCTCGAAGCGCAGCGGCTCACCGGAGCGTAGCACCTGTCCGTAAAGTTCCAGCCATCCTTCGGCCTCGTCAGGCGCCAGTTGCCGCAAGGTCCTGCCGACGATCCCGGCAATCCCGGTATGCCGTTCATAGCCGGAGTTCGCCTCGATATGGACATAATCGCTGAGCGGTCCGAACGGCCCGTCGAAGAATTCGATGATGCAGAACCCATCGTCGATCGCCTCGAACAAGGCCCGATAGCGGGTCTGGGCATCCTCCTTCGCAAGATCGGCCTCATCACCACGCAAGGCCCGATCGCGCCAGACGGCGGCCAGCTTTTCCAGATTATCGCGGGAAAGCGTCGAAAGATCCTGCTCAGACACGTCATGAACCAATGCATTTGAGGTCCGGGAACAGCCCGGTGCCCATCAACGCGCCGGCAAGCAGAAGGTGCCGATCGCTTGACGGGAAACGCATAGATCAAATCGTCACATCTGGCGCCCGGAGTTTCGGTACTGCGCTATTCTCCGGGATCGCCATAAACGAACGCCGTCGCGCCAGAGCGCAGCAGTACCGGGCGCCGTACATAATCCACCTCATAGGCATCCGCGCTGGCAAGCTCGGCAGCGGTGATGCTGAACACCGTTCCATCCACCGCGTCGGCAGGGTCATCGCTGCGCTCGATCATCGGGTGCCAGCGCGAGCCGCTCTTGGCGATCACCTCGGGATCGCTGATCTCGATCAGCCGGCTGCGCCAGCCGACCATCGCGTCCGCCGTCCCCTCCACCAGCCGCCCGAACAGCGCGCGCTGGACGTCGGGCTGGCGCAGCGTGCCGTAGGAGAACAGCAGGATATCGGCTTCGACCATGCTCAGCTCTCCAGCAGGCGTTCGTAGAACCCGCCAAAAGTGCGGTCGCGGGAAGCGAGGTGAATTTCGAGAATCCAGTGCCGTTGGCGCCCCTGCTCGTCGGGGTCGCGCATCGGCCACAGGTTTGCCGGGCTAATCCGGCGACGATCCTTGTCGCCGGGGGAGCGGGCATAAGGAAACTCGCCCACGAGATGCCCGGCGATCTTGCCGCCGAACAGCCAGCCCCGCGCCTCGGCCTCTTCATGGGCGATCGCATAGAGCTGCGCGCCGGTGATATTCGGGTCTGCCTCGAAGCGCGCCTTCACGACATCGAACGTCACCAGAAGATCGGCACAGAGGCGATGCTTATCGGGGTCATGGCCCACTGCATAGCTGCGCCCGACATCGGCTTCCCAGTCCCCGAAGACGGGGCCGAGATCGAGGAACACGATATCGTCCGTCTCGATCACGCGATCGGGAGCGCTCTCGCCCGCGACACACAGCGTATTGACACCTGCGCGCACGACGCGGTCGTGCCAGTGTTCAGTCACGCCAAAATCGCGCGAGGCGATAGTGTAGATATCGCGCTCCACCTCCATCTCGCTGCGCCCGGCCGCTACGATACCGGCAGCCTCGATGGCATCGAGCAAGGCAAGCCCACGGGCTTCGGCAGCGACCAGCTGGGCGAACGATTCGTCTTGGGCGTCAGTCATGGGGTCTCTTGCGCAGGTCGCTGCCCCGAACGCAAGAACCGGTGGCTCAGAACGGCAGACAGCGCAGCATCGCACCCTGTGGCGCCAGCGGAGCCCCGGCACGACGCTCTACCAGCAGATCTGCCGTTGCGAGCATCATCTGCGCGGAGGCTTCCTGCCGCGCGATAATCCGCGCGCCTGCTTCCGCCTCGTCCCAGTGGCCGCAAAGGAACTGGTCGCGGTCGCCACCGGGAGCGGCACTCTCCAGACTTCGCAGTGAAGACCATCGCAACGCACGGTCGTAACCTGCACCTGCCAACGCGCTTACCAGAGGCGCAAGGAACAGCCGCGCCGCGGTCAGAGCTGCGGTCGGATTACCGGGCAGGCCAAGCACATGCACGGTGCCGATGCGACCGTACCACAAGGGTTTGGCAGGCTTCATCGCCACCCCCGCAAACAACAGATCCAACCCCAGCGGCAACAGCGCAGTACGGGCGTGGTCGCGCCGCCCCTGCGAGGCGCCGCCCGCAATCACCAGCACGTCTGCCTCCGGTAACGCCTTTTCGCTCGCCAGGCGCAACGCATCCGCATTGTCAGGGACACAGGAGATCCCGCAAGGCTTGCTTCCCCATTGCCGCGCCATCAGCAGCAGCGCTTCGCTCAGACTGTCCGGGACCGCATCGTCGCGCAGATACGCGTCGCCCGGTCGCGCGAGTTCATCACCATTGCACAAGACATGGATGCGCGGCCGACGCCATACGGTCACGCGCTCCTGGTCGGCTGCGGCGGCCACCAGCATGGTGCGTGCATCGATCCGGGTGCCGGGCTGCAACAGTACCTGCCCACAAGTAAAATCGCTGCCCCGCACACGGACATGCGTTTTCCCCGGAGCGGAGGGTACAACAACCTCGCTGCCCTCCACCCGCACAAATTCGCGCATGACGACACGATCGGCTCCCATTGGCATAGGCGCACCGGTGGAAACGGCGACCGCCGTTCCGGAAAGAAGCGGCAAGGGTATTGCGCTTCCAGCGAAGCTCTCACCCTGCAGCGTCAGGCGTGTGGCATTACCAGAAAGATCGCCAGAGCGAACCGCGTAGCCATCCATCGCCGCACTGTCGCGCCTCGGTGAATCGATGCGCGCCACTACCGGCTCGGCCAAGGTACGGCGCCCGGCCTTGGAAAGGCGTACGGATTCCATGCCCAACGGATGCGCATTGGCGCGCAACATCGTCTGTGCGCCATCGAAATCGATGTTTGCCGCGCAGGGAATCTCTGGAACCGTTGCCATACAATGCTTCTAGCCCTGCATACCCGTCACGACCATCGCACTGATCGCAACATTGTTTTGCGACTTGGCAATTACGCCGACGCAGGACTGTCGGGATGACAATGTCCTCAAAGACCGCACCCTGCAGCGCTCCGCGAAGCGTAGCGACAAGGCGCACGGAAGCACACCCGCTTGCGTCGGTCCACCTGCCACCCTTCGACTGTCAATTTCCAGCGACCGAAAAAGGAAAATCCCCTCGACTGCGCGAAGACGCGTCGCCATCGCCTCCAGAAACACGCGCAGACGCGTCGGGATCAGCGAGCGCGAGACCATCAGTGCGCAGACCGGCGCAGGCGGACTGCACCAACCCGGCAGTACGCGTACCAATCGCCCCGCCTCGATATCAGCAGCGACATCGACCCATGATTTCATCGCCAGCCCTGCCCCCTCCAGCGCCCAGTCGTGCCAGACCTCGCCATTGTTGCAGCGCAGGCGCGAACGAACCGGCAGCACGACCTCGGGACCGTTCCTGTCCGTCAACCGCCAGTGCGTGCCAACACCCTGATGCAGGCAATCGTGATGAAGCAGATCCTCGGGAACCTGCGGCATTCCCCTCTCGTCGAGATACGCCTGCGAGGCCACGATAACGCGGTAGCTCTCCGCCAGCTTGCGCATGGTGAGGCCCGGCTGCGCAGGCTCACCGATGCGGATAGCGACATCGAAAGCCTCGTCGATCAGTTCGGAAACGGCATCGGTCAGCACCAGTTCTATCGAAATGCCGGGATGATCCCGCGCCAGATCCCGACACACCGGAGCGACATGGGCCCTACCCAACGCAACCGGCGCACTGATGCGCAGCAGGCCCTGCACCTCCAGCCGTCCGTGGGCGAGTACGGCCTCGGCCTCGTCCACTTCGGCAAGGATGCGCTGGACCCGCTCGAACAAGCGCGCGCCTTCGTCCGTCAACGCCAGTCGACGCGTACTGCGCGCGACCAGCAGCGTACGGGTACGCGCCTCCAGCGCTGCCAACCGCTTGCTGACAAGGCTCAACGACACGCCCATCCGTCGCGCGGCAGCCGACAGACTGCCTTCGGTAGCGATCCGCACGAAAGTGCGCAGTTCTGCCATGTCATCGAGCATCTATTCTCTCCAATCTGGAAAGAGTGTCTGGAAATATTCGGCCATACACCATTATTCGGAAAGACCTAGATGGAGCCTAAGCCCTTTCCTGCGACGACCTTTTGCGGAGTTCGATCCATGTCTTCCAGCATGTCCTCCAAACTGTTCACCCCTGCCGCGCTGGCCGGAACGGCCTTGCCCCATCGCGTCGTGATGGCGCCGATGACACGCGCGCGCAGCACCCAGCCCGGTGACGTGCCGAATGCCATGAACGCGACCTATTACGCCCAGCGCGCCTCCGCCGCGCTGATCGTCAGCGAGGCCACGCAGATCTCGCCGCAGGGCAAAGGCTATTCCTTCACGCCGGGACTCTACAGTGATGCTCAGATCGCGGGTTGGCGGCTCGTGACCGATGCCGTCCATGCGCAAGGCGGGCGTATCTTCGCGCAGCTCTGGCATGTCGGGCGCATGTCGCACCCCGACTTTCATGACGGTGCGCTGCCCGTCGCGCCTTCCGCTGTCCCGTTCGAGGGCGAGATCTGGAAAGTCGATCCGGTGACGGGCGCAGGCGCGATGGTGCCGTGCCCCACCCGCGTGCGCTGGAAGCGGTGGAAATCCGCGCCATCGCCGAGGACTATCGCAAGGCCGCGCGCAACGCGATAGCGGCGGGCTTCGACGGCATCGAACTGCACGGCGCCAACGGCTACCTGATCGACCAGTTCCTGCGCACCAGTTCCAACCTGCGCACTGACGAATACGGCGGTTCGCGCCAGAACCGACTGCGTTTCCTGCGCGAAGTCGTGAACGCCGTCGCCGATGAGATCGGGCCGGAACGCACCGCGATCCGCCTCGCCCCGTTCCTCACCGCGCGCGGCATGGCCTGCCCGGACATCCTGCCGACGCTTCTGGAGGCAGCCGATTTCCTGCAGGCGAAAAGCATCGCCTATCTACACCTTGTGGAGGCGGACTGGGACGACGCGCCTGAGTTCACCGAGGATTTCCGCAAGGACATGCGCGCGCGCTTTCGCGGCATGATCATCGTCGCCGGGCAGTACGACATGGCAAAGGCCGATTGGGTCCTCGACAACGGCTATGCCGACTTGATCGCTTTCGGTCGTCCCTTCGTGGCGAACCCGGACCTGCCCGCACGCCTGATGCGAGGCGCGGAATTGGCCGAACTCGACGGGGCCACGCTGTTCGGCGGCGGCGAGCATGGCTACACCGACTATCCCGCAATGGTGGATGCCTGAGAATATGCCCGATCTGACCCGCCGCGCTGCGCTCGGCACGTCGCTCACCGGTCTGGCGGCGGGGATATTGCCGCAAGCGACATTCGCCCGGCCATCGTCCTCACAGCCGCCCTCGGACGAAGCGCTTGGCATCGGCCTCGAAGGCTGGGCCTATCCGGGGCCAGTTGCCTTCCTGCCGCTGGTGATGGATGGGCAGCCGGTCCGCATGGCCTATATGGACTTTGCGCCGACCACTGCAGCGAACGGGCGCGCCATCGTGCTGCTGCACGGCAAGAATTTCGACAGCAGCTATTGGGCCGGCCCGATAAGGTGGCTGCGCGGGGCCGGTTTCCGGGTGATCGTCCCAGATCAGATCGGCTTCAACAAGTCCGCCAAGCCCGACCTTACCTATTCGTTCGAGACGCTCGCCCGCAACACGATGGCGCTTGCCGACGCGCTTTCGCTGGGCAAGATCACGGTGCTTGGCCACTCGACCGGCGGGGCGCTGGCGGTACGGCTCGCTGCGATCTTTCCCGAGCGGGTGGAACAACTGGTGCTGGAAGACCCTATCGGCCTCGTTGATTACCGCGCCTTCATTGCCCCGCAAACGACCGAGACACTGGTCGCCGCCGAGTACAAGTATACGACCGAAAGCTATCGCGCCTTCATCGCGCACTTCTTCCCGGTGCTCCCTCCCGCGCAATACGAGAGCTTCGTGACCTGGCGGATGCGCGTGGCGCTTTCGGCCGAGTTCGATCGTTTCGCGCGTGCCTCGGCACTGACGTATCAGATGATCTACCGCGAGCCGGTGCGTGCGCTCTATCCCCTTCTGACAATGCCGGTGCTGCTGACGGCAGGTACGAAGGACCACTCTGCCCCGTTGATCGGCTATGCCACGCCAGAGGCCCGAGCCCGGATGCCCGCGATCCATGAAGCGGCACAGGCCGCGATGGGCGATCTCAAGACCGCCCGCTTCGTCTCGTTCCCCGGCCTTGGCCATGTCCCGCATCTGGAAGCACCGGAGCGCTTCCGCACCGAACTGCTCCAGTTCCTGAAAGCCTGAAGGATACCGCCTTGCGCCTGCCCCTCGTTCTCGTGACAGCCCTTTTCTCCGCGCCCGCGCTTGCGGCTTCACCGGCTACCGTCGATGCTCCCGTCCGTGCCATCGTCAATGTCGACCTGATGCCCAGCGACGAAGTGCCCGGCACAGCGCTGCTCAAGGCCTATGTCGCGCAAAGCCGCCACGATGCCGATGTCGTCTCCATCGCGCTCGTCTCACAGGATGGGTCGGCCAATCACTTCATTCTTGACGAGACCTTCGCCAGCCGCAGCGCCTATGCCCGTTTCGTTGCTTCGTCCGCCGTGCGCAGCTTCCGGCAAGCCCTGTTCCCCCATCTCGGCAGCCCTTGGGACGAACGTTCGGGCACCGAGGTTTCGGAATAGATCAGGGCAGGAGAGCTCTGGACGAATCCCTTTCGCGCCACTATGTACCGATCGGTATGAAATACTCTCCCTCCCTTGCCCACCGTGGCCGCCCGCGGGAATTCGATCCCGATACGGCGCTGGCGGCGGCCCTGCGCGTCTTCTGGCGCAATGGCTACGAGGGAGCCTCGCTCTCGGAACTGACCGAGGCGATGGGAATCGGCAAGCCCAGCCTTTACGCCTGTTTCGGCAACAAGGAAGCCCTGTTTCGCAAGGCGCTCGACCTCTATGAGCGGGAAAAGCTGGCCTATATGCGCAGCGCCATGGATGCGCCCAGCGCACGCGGCGTTGCCGAGAAGCTGCTCTACGGCGCGGTCGAGACGTATGCGGGCGATGACGAACAGCAGGGCTGGCTCGGCTCTATGGGCATCTCCGCCTCGACTCCCGAAGCCGACTCGATCCGCGCCGATCTGGCCGCCCGCCGCGCCTCGTCCGACCTCGCGATCGCCGAACGCTTCGAACAGGCGCGCAAGGATGGCGATCTGAACGACGGGATCGATCCGGCCTGCCTAGCGCAATGCCTGATGACCCAGCTTCAGGGGTTGGTGGTCAAGGCCCGAACCGGGGTCCCGCGTGAGGAACTGACGAAGATCGTCGGCACCTTTCTGGATATGTGGCCCAGCCGATAAAGAAGTCGATAAGCGGCCCTGTCCCGCAACGTCTTGAAGTGCCCCTGAGAAAAATTTTCGTTCATCCGGGGTTCACCCCTTGAAAACGGACTTCCGAACCAAATCTTACCGATCGGTACAGAAAGCGCTTGACCGCCTTTTCGCATCGCAATATATACCGATCAGTACACAACGCAATCCCGATTCCCCAACCGACTTCTTTCAGGGAGGCCCGGTCCATATGAAATACCTCTGTCGCCGGGTCTGACCGGCACCGCCACGGCGCCCTTGGCAAGGGACACCGGCCACACGCCTGTGTCTGACGCGAAGACGCGCCCGATCTGACACATCCAGAGCAGTTGCCGCGCGGCCCGTAACAGGTCTGCCGCGTGTGGTCGGCTGCACCCCATTTCCACCCATCCCGGCGGTCCCTCCCGCCGGGAGACGCCCCGACGCGCGCCCTCTTCCCCCGTTCCCCGGGGCGCGCGCCGGGGCCAACAGGGAGCAAGCCTCATGGCCTTCATCGATTTCAACCTTGCCGCCTCGGTCGCATCGGCCGCCCCTATTGCCATCCCCGCCAGCGTGCCGGGTTCGGTCACATCGCTGACCGATCTGGAGCGCCGCGTCGTCGAACTGGCGCGTGAGGATACGCTCGCCTCACTGCTGCCCCCGCGCAAGCGCTCGTGGATCGAACGCTTCGTGTTCGGCCCCACGCCGCCTGCCAGGACGCTGGCGAACGAGAAACTGGAGGCGCTGCGGCGGCTGGCCGTGCAGGCCTGGCACAAGGGCTACACCCTCCCGGCCTCGGCGATGCGCGACGCGCACAAGGCCGGTTTCAGCGACGCCCAGGTGGGCGCCGTCATCGACATCATCGGGCGCACCCGCGCCCCGTTCCGGAGAATCGCCGCGTGAATTTCCCAGCAACCCTCCCCGAGCCCGCCCAAAAGGCGGCTGAACCCGAAACCTCGGCGGGCTTCGCCGAAACGCCCCGTGGTTCGCGCAAGCGCACCGCCGCGATTGCTGCCATCGCCATCGTCCTTGCAGGCGGCATCGCCTGGAAAGTGATGAGCCACGCGCCCGCCGATGCCGCCGCGATGCCGCCCGCACTGGTCTCCGTCTCGCACCCGCTGGTCAAGCAGGTGACCGAGTGGGATGACTATGTGGGCCGTTTCGCGCCCAGCAAGACGGTGGAAGTGCGCCCGCGCGTTTCGGGCGCGATCACGCAGGTCCTGTTCCGCGATGGCGACATCGTGCAGGCAGGCCAGCCGCTGTTCGTGGTCGATCCGCGTCCCTATCGCGCGGCCCTTGCCGAAGCGCAGGCCGATGCGGCTTCGGCGCGCAGCACGCTGGCACTGGCGCGCTCCGACTACAGCCGCGTAGCCGGTCTCAGCGGTGACGAGGCGATGGCCGCCAGCGAGGTCGACCAGCGCCGTACCCGCGTACAGGCTGCCGTTGCCGCGCTCGCCGCAGCCGAAGCCCGCGTCCGCAGCCGCCAGCTCGACGTCGATTTCACCACGGTCCGCGCGCCCATCGCGGGCCGCATCTCGGATCGCCGCGTCGATGCGGGCAATCTCGTTTCGGGCGACAACGGTACTTCCGCGACGCTGCTGACCACGATCAACGCGGTCAGCCCGATCTACTTCACCTTCGATGCCTCCGAAGCGCTGTTCCTCAAGACCCAGCGCGACAAGGCGGCGGGCGAGAAGTCCGACAATGTGCAGGTCCGCCTGCAGGATGAGACCGCCTATCGCTGGAACGGCCATCTCGACTTCACCGACAACGGCCTCGATCCCGGCTCGGGCACGATCCGCATCCGCGCCGTGTTCGACAATCCCAAGGGCTTCCTGACGCCGGGCATGTTCGGCAACATGCGCCTCGCCGACAGCGGCAAGGTTTCGGCCATGCTGGTGCCGGACGAGGCCGTGCAGTCCGATCAGGCGCGCAAGGTGGTGCTCACGGTCGCCAAGGACGGCACCGTTACCGCCAAGCAGGTGCAGCTCGGGCCGCTGGTCGATGGCCTTCGCGTCATCACCTCGGGCCTGACACCGGCCGACGATGTGATCGTCTCGAACTACCAGTCGGCCATTGCGGGCGCCAAGGTGCAGGTCAAGGCGGGCGCCATCAAGGCCGATCCGGCGGCAGCGCAGGGCGCGAACGGCCCAAGCGAGCCGGTCGCGGCGCAGGCCACCATCGGCTGACCGTCCAGCGGGGCGACAGCGCCGCGCGTGCCGACATTTTCGATATAACCGCTCCCGGCCCTTGCGCCGGGAGCCACCCTGCAAAGGGGCACTCCCATGCGATTTTCCCGGTTCTTCATCGACCGGCCGATTTTCGCGGGCGTCATCGCGGTGGTCATCACCGTGGTGGGTCTGCTCGCCTATTTCGCGCTGCCGGTCAGCCAGTATCCCGACATCATCCCGCCCACCGTCACGGTGACGGCGCAGTATCCCGGCGCCAGCGCCGAGACCGTGGCCGACACCGTGGCCGCGCCGATCGAGCAGGAAATCAACGGCGTAGACAACATGCTCTACGTCAGCTCGCAATCGACCGGCGACGGCAAGGTGACGATCACCGTCACTTTCAAGATCGGCACCGACCTCGATGCCGCGCAGGTTCTCGTGCAGAACCGCGTTGCCATTGCCGAGCCGCGCCTTCCCGATGCGGTGCGCGCGATGGGTGTCGTCACGAAGAAGAGTTCGCCCGACTTCCTGATGGTGGTCAACCTGCAGTCGCCTGACGGCACGTATGACCGCGACTACATCTCGAACTATGCGCTGACGCAAGTGAAGGACCGCCTCGCGCGCCTGAACGGCGTGGGCGATGTGCAACTGTTCGGCTCGCGCGACTATGGCATGCGCGTGTGGATAGACCCGAACAAGGCCGCCGCGATGAACCTCACCGCAGGAGAAATCGTTGCCGCCCTGCGCGCGCAGAACGTGCAGGTCTCCTCGGGCGCCATCGGTGCGCCACCGTTCGACAAAGGGAACGCCTATCAGGTCGGCGTCGAGATGCAGGGCCGCCTGACCACGCCCGAGCAGTTCGGCGACATCGTGATCCGCACCGATGCGCAGGGCCGTCAGGTCCGCGTGCATGACGTGGCACGCGTGGAACTGGGGGCGCAGGACTACACCACCAACACCTACCTCTCGGGCAAGCCGACCGTCGTGATCGCGGTGCTGCAGCGTCCGGGCTCGAACGCGCTCGACGCGGCCAAGGCCGTGCGCGCCGAGATGGACGATGCCGCCAAGGCCTTCCCCAAGGGCCTCGAATACTCGGTCATCTACAACCCCACCGAATTCATCGGCCAGTCGATCGACGCGGTCTATCACACGCTGTTCGAGGCGGTGGTGCTGGTCGTGCTCGTGATCCTGGTGTTCCTCCAGAACTGGCGCGCGGCGGTGATCCCGATCGTCGCGATCCCGGTCTCGCTGGTGGGCACCGCGATCGTGCTGCTGGCGGTGGGCTATTCGCTCAACAACCTGTCTCTGTTCGGGCTCGTGCTCGCCATCGGCATCGTCGTTGACGACGCGATCGTTGTGGTCGAGAACGTGGAGCGCTACATCGAGGAGGGGATGACGCCGCTGGCCGCCGCCCGTCGCTCGATGGACGAAGTGACCGGCGCGCTGATCGCCATTGCGCTGGTGCTGTGTGCCGTGTTCGTGCCGACGCTGCTCATTCCGGGCATGTCGGGGCAGTTCTACAAGCAGTTCGCCGTCACCATCTCGACCGCGACGGTCATCTCGCTGATCCTCTCGCTCACGCTGTCGCCCGCGCTGGCCGCGCTGCTGCTGCGCGAGAAGCACACCCTGCCTGCCGGTGCTCCGCGCTGGAAGCAGGTGGTGCAGAAGGGCGCGGACCGCTTCAACCACGGGTTCGAGCGCCTGAGCGCGCGCTATTCGCACCTGACTTTCGCGCTGGTCACCCGACCCTTGCGGATGATGGCGACCTATGCCGCGCTGATCATCGCCACCATCGGCCTGTTCTGGGCAACGCCCACCGGCTTCATCCCGCAGCAGGATCAGGGCTACTTCCTGGCCGCGATCTTCCTGCCGCCGGGCTCGTCGCTCAACCGCACGGACGAGGTGACGCGCGAAGTCGCCAAGCGCATCCTGCCGATCAAGGGCCTGCGCGGCGCGGTGATGTTCGCCGGCTTCCATGGCCCCTCGCAGACGCAGTCGCCCGATGCCGCCGCGATCTACTTCCCGTACAAGAGCTTTGCCGAGCGCAAGAAGCTGGGCGTCACCGACGCCGGGATCATGGCGCAGGCCGCAGAGGCCATGAAGGGCTATGACAAGGCGCAGGTTCTGCTGATCCCGCCGCCGACTATCAACGGTATCGTCCCGCCGGGCGGCTATCGCATGATCGTGGAGGACAACGACGGGCGCGGTCTCGCCGAACTCCAGAAGGCGGCAGGCGCGCTGATCGCCAAGGCCAACCAGTCGCCCGAACTGCATCAGGTCTACACCCTGTTCAACATGAACACCCCGCGCGTCTATGCCGACGTGGACCGCCGCAAGGCCGACATGCTGGGCATCTCGCCGTCCAAAGTGTTCGAGGCGATGCAGACCTACCTCGGCTCGACCTATATCAACGACTTCAACCTGCTGGGCCGCACCTATCGCGTGACGGCACAGGCCGACGCGCCCTATCGCGGCTCGACGGCGGACATCGCCAACCTCAAGACCCGCTCGGATACCGGCGCGATGGTGCCGATCGGCTCGGTGGCGACGTTCAAGGACGAGACCGGCCCCTATCGCGTGGTGCGCTACAACCTGCACCCGGCGATCGAGGTCGATGGCAGCTATGGCCAGGGCTACTCTTCGGGTCAGGCGCTCTCCACCATGGAGAAGCTGGCCGACGAGACGCTGCCCGCAGGATACGGCCACGAATGGACCGGTATCGCCTACCAGCAGTCGCATGCCGGTAATTCGGGCGGGATCGTGTTCGGCATGGCGGTGCTGTTCGTGTTCCTGGTGCTGGCTGCCCAGTACGAGAGCCTGACGCTGCCGCTGGCGATCATCCTGATCGTGCCGATGTGTCTGTTCGCCGCCATGCTCGGCGTGAACATCCGGGGAATGGACAACAATATCCTCACCCAGATCGGTCTCGTCGTGCTGATCGCGCTTGCTGCGAAGAACGCGATCCTCGTGGTCGAGTTCGCCAAGCAGGCCGAGGAGGAGCGCGGTCTCTCGCCCGTCGAAGCCGCCGTGGAAGCGGCTCGCATCCGCCTTCGCCCGATCCTGATGACCTCGTTCGCCTTCATCCTCGGCGCGGTGCCGCTGGTGATCGCGGAAGGCGCCGGTGCCGAACTGCGACAGGCGCTGGGTACGGCGGTGTTCTTCGGAATGCTGGGCGTCACCGGGTTCGGCCTGCTGTTCACTCCCACCTTCTACGTCGTCTGCCGCAAGCTGGCGCTGCACTTCGGCCGCAACAAGGTGCGCGCCGGAAAGCACGGCTCCACCGCGCTGCAGCCGGCGGAATGAAAGGACGCATGATGTCCCGTACTCTCAAGACCTCGCTGGCGGCATTCCTTGCCGCCAGCGCCTCCGCCCTGACACTGGCAGGCTGCGCGGTCGGCCCGAACTACAAGGCCCCCGCCCCGCCGCCTGCCGCCACTGCGGCGTTCCTCGGCGCAAGCGACCCCTCGGTCGCCACCACTGCCCCCGATGACACCTGGTGGAAGCTCTACGACGATCCCGTGCTCAACGGTCTCGTTGCCGATGCGCTGGCGGCGAACACCGACGTTCGCGTCGCCGTCGCCCGGATTGAGAAGGCCCGCGCCAACTTGCGCGGCTCGAAGAACGATGCCCTGCCCCAGACCGGCATCGATGCCTCGGGCGGCTATGGCCGCGCCTCGCAGAGCCAGTCGCTTCCCGGCTATGACCGCGAGGGTCGCCGCACCGATGGCGAGTTCACGGTCAATTACGAGCTGGATCTGTTCGGCCGCGTGAAGCGCGAGATCGAGGCCTCGCACGCAGATCTCGCCGCTGCGCAGGAGGATGCCGATGCGGTGCGCGTCACCGTGGTGGCCGATACCGTGCGTGCCTATGTCGATGCCACAAGTTCGGCCGAGCAGATCGCCGTGGCGCAAAGCACACTCGGCCTGCTCGACCGGTCCGAGCGGATCACCGACGCGCGGTTCCAGCGCGGGCTGAACCAGAAGCTCGACGTGATCCGCGTGACGCAACTGCGCGAGGAGCAGGCAGCCTCCATCCCGACATTGCAGGCCACCCGCGATGCCGCGCTGTTCCGGCTGGCGACGCTGACCGGGCGCACCCCGCAGGATCTGCCTGAGGCCGTGCGCACGCGTCAGACCACGCCCGACGTCTCGCAGCCGATCCCGATCGGTGACGGACGCGCGCTGCTGGCGCGCCGTCCCGACGTGAAAGCCGCCGAACGCCGTCTGGCAGGCGATACCGCGCGCATCGGCGTGGCGACGGCGGACCTCTATCCGCGCATCACGCTGGGCGGATCGATCGGCTCGACGACGCTCGGAGCGGGCAACGTGCTGGGCGGCGGCGCGCTGCGTTGGCTACTGGGGCCGATGATCTCGTGGGCCTTCCCCAATCAGGAAGCGATCCGCGCGCGCATCGGCGGCGCCAAGGCCGATACGCAGGCCGATCTCGCCACCTTCGACGGCACGGTGCTCAAGGCGCTGGAGGAGACCGAGACCGCGCTTTCGGCCTATCGCAACGCCCTGCTGCGCGAAGACCGCCTGAACGCCGCGCGCGAGGCTGCCGAACGGGCCGCCAATGTCAGCGAAGCACGCCAGCGCCGCGGCGAGATCGACTCGCTCGATGTGCTCGACGCCCAGCGCACACTCGCGAACTCGGAAGCCTCGTTCGCGCAAGGCCGCCGCGATGTGGCGATGGCGCAGGTCGATCTGTTCCGCGCGCTGGGTGGTTCGTGGCAGGGGCAGACCGCCGTGACCGCGCAAACAGCGGCGCGATAAAGCCGCAGGGGCGGGGCCGCCACGGCAGTCCCGCCCACTTCCATCCTCAATAGGAAATCCGGATAGTCCCGCCGATGGTACGCGGGCTGCCGATATAGCCGAACACCGAACCATAATCCCCTTCGCGAAGGCTCAGGTAATAGCTCTTGTCGAACAGGTTGTTCACCCAGACGGATGCATCGATCACGTGCTTGTCGACCTGGCGGGTGACACCCAGCGACATGTTGACGAGGCCGTAGGCCGGAATTTTGGCCGAGGGTGAATCGTCCACCGTCGAATAAGTGCTGCTGCGCCAGGAATAACGCGCGGTGTAATACAGGCTGGTGGTCTTCGAGACCGGTGTTTCGTACCTCGCATTCACGTTCGCGGTGTAACGCGGCGCGCGGAACACCGGCTTGCCGGTCAGATCGCAAGACGCCGGCGGCGAAGCTCCCAGCGTCACCTCCGGGGCACAGCGTGCATCGTCATAATCCAGATATTTCATGTCGTTGAGCATGAAATAGGGCGAAAGAGTCAGACCGAATGACGACGCCCATGTCGCGGAGGCCTCCACACCGCGTCCGCGATATTCGCCAGCGTTGAGCAGATAGGTCGATTGCGACGCTACGTCATACCCCTGCGTCTGGAAATCGTGGACCCAGGATTCAAACAGATCGACTTTGGCTGAAAGGCCAATCTGCGGCACGTCCTTCTGAAGGCCGAGTTCGATCGTCTGCGTGGTCTCGGGCTTCAGGATGAGAGAATCGTTGCCCGCCTTGCCCGCCGCGCCCGACGAGATGTTCATCGCCCCTGCTTTCTCAGCATAGGCCCCCGCAAGATAGATCAGCGTATTGGCATCCGGCCGGTAATTGAGGTTGAGCATGGCCGAAGGCAACCCCTTGGTCTGGCTGATCACACCGGAATCGAAGGGGCTCTTATTGAGCCGGACGAAGCTGCCGCGCTTGTAGTCGATCGATTCCCTAACCCCTGCCTTGAGGTCCAGCTTGGGCAGGATGTGAAACGTGCCCTGCGCGAAGACGCCGTAGAAATCGTCATGCAGTTTGCCGTATCGCAGGACATCGAGCCCGGTATAGCTCGAACTGCCGTACCACGCGGCGGCATCCGCACCGTAGCGCGAATGGGCCATGCTGTTGGTGCGCTCCCCCGAATACGATACGCCCATCGCCAGATCGCCCCACTTCCAGTGCGGAGTATCCAGACGGAACTCTTGATAGAACGTCTTGTCACGCACGCGCCAGCCGCTGTCGTGATAGACATCGATGCTCTGACCGTCGGAAGCACTGGGATCGTTGGACAGGAAACGGATGGAACTGATCGAGGAGAACTTCCACCCGCCCGCAAGGTCGATGAATATCTGCGGCGAAATGCCGTAGGACTGAACCGTGAAGTAGTTCTGGTCGTCCAGATCGACCTTGCGCCCATACACATTGATATTGCCGGTCTGCGAAGAGTGCAGATCATAAAGGTCGACACCGCCGATCGTCAGGGTCTTGTAAAGGACCGGCGTGGATGTGCTGTGCTCATGGCTGTAGTCGGCGATCAGCTTGGCCTTCACGGTATCGGAAGGGTGCCAGACCAACTGGGCGCGCACGCCGTTGCCGGAACTGCCGTTAACCCAGTCGCCATTGGCGACGTTACGCACATTGCCGGTCAATCCCGTGTGCATGTAGCTGATACCGGCATAGAGATTATCGGTGATCTTGCCCGACACGGCGGCACTCGCGCGCAGATAGCCGTAACTGCCGTAAGAGAACGAACTGCTGGCCTTGAGATCAGGCCCCGGTTCACGGGTGTGAATATCGATGACCCCGCCGGTCACGTTGGCGGAATAAAGCGTGCCCTGCGTCGCACCATTGTAGACATCGATGGATTCCACATCGTTGAACCCGGAAGACAGCATGCCGGGACGAGCAAGATAGACGCCATCGAGGAACAGCCCCACGCTGCTGGGCATACCGATATTGACCTCGCCACCGGTCTGGCCGCCGCCATCTCCGTTGCCACGGATGCTGAGCGTGGTGTTGAACGGATCGCCCTCATCCACGTTGAGGCTGGGAGCTACCTGCTGGAGATCGCTCAGGCTGTCGATCCGCTGATCTTCGAGGAACTTCCCGTCGACATGGTAGCCGGACGTCGGCGGTCGCTGCGCATCGCCCTTGTCTACGCTTCCCTTGACCACGATGTCGCTTTTGCCGGATGTCGGATCGCTGCCGGCGTCATCGCCAGACGCGGCAGTCTCGCTCGCAAACGCGGGGGTTGCGGCCAATGTGAAGAGCAGAGCAAAGGCGGATACACGAACATTACGGTGACGACAGAGACGCGCGGCAATCGACATAATAACCCCTATAACCTATCTGTTAAGTAGGGTATCTACTCGCGAAACGCCGTGGAAGATAGTTTTCCTATCCATACCAACGGTTTTGCATCTTGCCGCGCGTGGGCGAGAAAATCTCGGAGGTGTTGAAAGACGAATAACCGACGAACCTCACGAGGCCGAAAGGCACCGAAAAACGGCCTTCCGCGTCGTTATCGGCAATCCATCATCCGAGATCGACTTTCATGCAATTAAAGGCGGCTATTAAAGCCGGACGCCTTCAGAAGGGCACTTCAAACCACCATTATCCTCAGGCGCAGGCAGAAATTGCGACGCAGAAATGCTCGCTTACGGAGGAGTGTTTATCCGGCGCCGCCGAATAAACCCCTCTCAATTTCTGTTTTACGGAATTTCCAAATCATCAGATCAATGCATCTGATCAAAAAATTCTCTAACCACGAGACAGACTTCTATAGCGCATGAGGCCATCGGTAAGCGCCTGCAGACCGTAGTCGACATCTGCCGGTGCTCGCGCAAAACCGATACGGATATGCCCTGCACGGCCGAAGTATTCACCCGGCGCCACGATTACGCCACAGCGATCGGCCAGCCATTCGGAAAAGGCGTTGGTATCCTCGATCCCCACTACACGCGGAAACGCGATACAGGCACCATCGGGCAGTTCTCCCTCGACGAGACCCTCGGCCCGCCAATGCGCATGGTAGGATTCGATGATCGGGCGGGCGCGACGCATGATGCCGTCGCGATAGTCATCGAACAGCGGGCGCTGCTCCAGCACCAGCGCGGCCAGCGCATGTCCCAGGGTGGAAATCCCGAATTCGGTTTCATCGGCCAGCGCGCGGATACGCGCGACGATATCGGCGCGCGCCACGATCCAGCCACAGCGCAGCGTGCTGAGACCGTAGGTCTTGGTCAGGCTGGATATGCTGACCGCGTTGGGCGAAATCTGCATTGCCGGGCGCGCCTGATCGCCACTCGCGGCATAGTCGGCATAGACCTCATCGACCACCAGCAGAACCCCGTAAGTTTCCGCAATGCGAGCCAGCGCCGGAATCTCCGGCGTCGCCATGCCGGACGGGTTGTGGAGGTTCGACACCACGATCAGCTTGGTATCGGGCCGGATCTGGGCGGCGACGGCATCGGGATCAATGGTGAAGTCCGGCCCGCTCCGCTCGAAGCGGTCGACCATGATGCCCAGCGTTTCTGCCAGTGTATGGAAGATATCGAACGCAGGATTCTCGACGAGAATGCGCTCGCCCGGCTTCACCAGCGCGCGATAGATCAGCGAGAGCGCACCCGTGGCCCCGGTCGTGCACAACACCTGCCCCTCGCCAACGCCGTAGCGCTGCTGCAATTCCCCTACGACAAACGGGTTCCCCCCGCAAACGCACTGGCATAGCGTGAGGTGACATCGCCATCGAACCCTTCGCGTACGAGGTTCTGCAGCAGGTCGATCGGCTCGGGCACCGAACTGTCGAACAGGCTGATCAGCAGGTTACGCTCCGCCTTCACGCGCCGGATGACGCTGCGCACCCAGTTGGCGTAAGACATTGCAGGCCTGCCCGGCTCGCTGTTCGGCATGTTGTTTCCTGCACTCGCCACGTTATCGGGCTTTCGTTGATTTCGACGGTGATCATTCTTGGCGAACGAAGACGACCCGGTGCCCCCAAGAGGTATCCGGGCCGTCGGGTTGGATGATCAGAAGTCCTTGCCGATCGACAGACCGATCGTGCGCGGCTGGATCACACCGGCAGCATAAGTGCCGGTGCGGGTGATGGTGTCCCGCGCGCTGCCCGAAACGAAGCCGAGCTTGTCGGTCAGGTTGCGGACGTAAAGCGAGTAGGTCCAACCGTCGTTCTCGATACCGGCACGCAGCGAGTACGTGGTGAAGGCGGGCATCTCGAAACGCACGGCAGAAGCGCTGCGCGTGAAGTCCGAATAGCGGTTCCCGACATAGGCCATCGTGCCGCCGACATAGGCGTTGACGTTACCCGGCAGAACGAAATGCTGCTCCAG
Organism: Novosphingobium sp. 9; assembly: GCF_025340265.1. NCBI lineage: Bacteria > Pseudomonadati > Pseudomonadota > Alphaproteobacteria > Sphingomonadales > Sphingomonadaceae > Novosphingobium > Novosphingobium sp. 9. The sequence goes on from NZ_CP022708.1 coordinate 1,112,724, forward strand.
ATCGATGGAGCCCGCGTACTTGGCCGAATAGGGCAGGCGATCGCCCTTGAGGCCATAGAGCGTGGCGACATCGACATCTTCACGCAGCGTTGCGTCGGTATAGGTGAAGGTGCCGGTCGCGCTCATGCCCTGCCAGGGGGTGAGCGTGGTGCTCGCCTCGACGCCGCGGCTGCGCGCCTTGCCGCCGTTGCCGGTGAACGAGAAACCGCTGTCGTCGGTCTGCGAAAGCTGGATCTTGCTCCACTCGATATCGAACACCGACAGATCGACCGACAGCAGATGATCGACGATCTGGCCCTTCAGACCAAGGTCGTAGTTGGTCGTGCGGTCGGGGCCGAAGGTGCGGTTGGCAGAGGTCACCGGCACCAGGTTCGGACCACCCGGACGATAGCCGCTGGCAACGCGGGCATAGACCATCAGGTTGTCGTTGATGTGATAGCTGGGGCTGACCAGGAAGGTGAAGGCATGATCCTTCGACTTCGCCGCCGAGGTATCGACAGTATCGTCGGCATAGCCTTCCAGAATGCCGCCAAGGCTCTCAAGGCTGGACTGGCGGTTGATCGCGTAACGCCCGCCGACCTGCAGCGAAAGCTTGTCGGTGAAGTGGTACGTCAGGTCCGCGTAGCCTGCGAACTCGCGATAGGTATCGGGATCGGCTGCGGTATAGAGCGGGTTGTAGAGGCCGTTGCCAAGGATATCGATGGCAGCGCCGGTGTTGTAATCGGCGGCATAGATCGTCTGGTAGGTGCTGTTGTCCTCATGCGTGAAGAAACCGCCGAGCTGCCAGTCAATCGGCCCCGAGCCGTTCGAGGACAGGCGGACCTCCTGCGTCCACTTCTTCGAATAGGCATTGTTGGCGATGGTCACGCCGGTGCCGCTGGTATCGTCCATGAAGTAAGACAGATAGCGCCCGAAAGTCTGGCTGACGTCCTGCGGCCCCACAAAGCTGATGCGGCTGTACGAGGTGATGGAGGTCAGCGTGGCAAAGCCCATGTCATAGGCAGCGCGCAGGCTGTAGAGGCGCACCTTCTTGTCGCCAAGGCCGGTGCCCGCCACGCGGCTGTGCTCATAGTTACCATAGACCGGTGTGCCGTAGACATCGACGTCCATGTCCGAGACGTTGTTCGTCTTGCGGTTCTGGAGCAGCGCGGTCGCCAGTAGCGAGAAATCGGACGTGGGCTTCCACAAGGCGGTGATCTTGCCGCCGTAGGCATGGCCGTTGTTCACGTCCTTGGCGCCCGAAGTGGCATCGTCCACCCAGCCGGCATCGCTGCGGTAGTAGCCACTGGCGCGCACGGCCAGCGTCGGGGTGATCGGCACGTTCACCGCACCGCGCGTCGCCCATCCGAGCCCGCCATGGTCAATCGCTTCACCATTGGCCGAAACCGTACCGCTGAACTTGGTGGGATCGGGCATGATCGATACGTACTTGATCAGACCGCCAAGGCTGCTGGCACCGTAGAGCGTGCCCTGCGGACCGCGCAGCACTTCCACTTGCGAGACGTCGGACGGGTCGATCTCGGCCGAGACCTGATCGCCCAGCCCTGCGCCGGTGCTGGAACCCAGCGGTACATCGTCGAGCACCATCGCCACGGTCGGGTTGTTGCCCGCCCCGGTTGTAATGCCGCGCACCACAAAGGTCGAACGACCATTGCCCGCCGAATAGACGCTGAGGCCCGGCAGCTTGGTGAAGTAGTCGCGCAGCTGCGCATCGTTCTCTCGGGTCAGGGTGTCGCCCGTGACCACCGAAACCGGGATCGGCACGTCGATCAGGCGCTCGTCGCGCTTCTGCGCCGTCACCACGATCTCGTCGCCGGACTTCGCTTCCGTCGAAGCGGCAGGGGCGGCATCGTCGGCGAAGGCGGGCGTTGCCGCAGCGGTCATACAGGTGGCGAGTAGCAAGGCGCGAAGCGAGCGAGCATTGTAGATCATGATATTCCCCGATTGACTGCGGCTTTGCAGCGGCCCCTACCGCCCACGCCTTTGATGGCGACAGCATAGTCGGGGCGGCGGGGATATTTATGCCTAGTGTGGCGCCGGAGGCGTCATTCGCAGCATAGTGTATGCCCAACTAGCGACTATGGATGAAAATATCACCTATCAGGACAAAAGAACGTAATTTTCAATCCAATGATTCCGGCATGTGCGCATCATTACGTGCACGCCCTCAAGGCTTGCCAAACTTCAGCGGGCCGCCACCCACTGATACGCCATGACCGTCTCTCCACGCGGCTGATAGCGAAGGGAAAACGTCTGCCCGTCTCGGCGCACATCCAGCGTCAGCCATGCCGTCTGATCGCCCTGGAGTTTGTCTTGCGGGAACGTGTTGACGATCTCGTCGCCATCGCGAAGCCCCGCTTTCTGCGCCTCTGAGCCAGCGATCAGGCCCTGCACGATACGCGGGCGGCCAATGAGCGAGGCAGGATCGAAGCCCAGATCGAAACGACGCAGCGGCACCTGAATGCGCCGGAACTGCGGCCCGAAGGCGTCGGACGGCGGCAGTTGAACGCCACCGGCCAGCATTGCATCCAGGCCTGCGACACCCTTCTGCCCGAGATCCCCCTTGAGCAGCGAGCGATAGAGCGCCTCGTTCATCGGCTTGCCCGCGCGTCGCGCGGCCAGCATAGCCCGCACGATATCGTCGAGCGAGCGCTTGCCCTTAGAGGCCGCACGAATCTGCGCATCGACCACCGCGAAATAGAGCGAGCCGCGATCGTAAGGCAGCACCCGGATGCGCGTATCGCGCCAGAAGCCATCCGGAATCTCGGCATTGGGCGTCGCGATCTTGGCATTGGTATAATAGCGCGCCACCGTCTCGTTCAGATCGGCGAGGAAATCCTTGGTCGAGATCATCCCGGCGCGATAGGGCAAGGCGCGCTGGTAGTAGACCGCCAGCCCCTCCCCGAACCATGAGCGGTCAAGCCCGTCGGCTACGTCCATCGATCCGTCCAGCGAATTGACCCAACTGTGCAGCATCTCGTGCGCCAGCAGCGAGCGCAGATCGGCAGGCGTCGAGGTCTGGTTGAAGGTGAACGCGAAGCTGTCGACCAGGCCGATACCGCTGCCGGGATTCTTGGTGTTGGTCCGCCCGAACACCCCGAAACTGGGCGGCGTATAGCCGAAGAAACGACCATAGAAACGATGCAGATCGCCCGCCCAGCGCATCGTCGGCGCCATATCGAACGCGGGCTTGCCCTGCCAGACACCGAAGAAACCATCGCTCGCCGGACCGAAGCTGCCGGGATGCCCGCCCATGACGTAAATCGAGCCCAGCCGCTCGGGCGCCAGCGCCTCGTGACTCCAGGCATCGCCCATGCCGATGCTGGAGGCGCCGATGCTGGAGGCGCCGACACCGTGGGTTGCGCTTCCAGAATCGTAACGGGAGAAATCCCAGCTCACATGCACACGCCGCGCGACGTGGTCGACCGGCACCAGCAAGAACGCATTCGACGCCGCCGCAAAAGTGCCGCCCTCGGTGCGCATTTCGTACTGCGGCAAGGCGAGCGGCGGCGCATCGGCATGGATCGGCACGCGGTATTCCACGCGGATCGCGCCACTCACGGCACGTCCGGCGATCCAGCGCCGCAGCGTGTTCGAACCGTCCTGCACCTCGTCGCGGCTCATGACTGCAAGTGCCCCTGCCGCATCCGAAAAGCGCAGATCCGTCAGATCGTTCGCGCTCGTCACCAGTGTATTGGCGACCACCGGCAACGCAAAGACTGCCTCCCCCGCCGAAGCCTTCTCTCCTTCGACGGCGATCGAGACATCGACATAGGGTATGTGCCCCTTCCCATCCGGCGCGGCGGGCACAAGGCGTACCGCCATTTCGGGCGCAGGGGCCTGCGCACCTGTCTGCAGCAGAAGTACAGGTGCAAGGCTGAAGGCGAGCGAGGCAGGGCGTGTCGTCATGTCGTGCAGACTATCGAGGAAACCGCGCAAAATCCGCCGTCTTCTGGCCTGCCGCGATCCACACTTGCGCATTCTTTATGCGCGCCGGTTCCATTACTCCGCAAACCGGATGGGAAGTCGCTTCGTGCTCTTGAGGTCTTCCAGGATGATGCTCGACCGGGCCGTGGCGACTTCGGGTGCCGTCAGCAGTTCGCGGGTCAGCAAAGTGTTGAAGCTGGACAGATCGCGCGTCGCGACCTTGAGGATGATATCCGCCTCGCCCGTCAACGACTGGCACTCCAGCACCTCGTCCATCTGCGCGATGCGCTGCTCGAAGCGCTCCAGCCAATCCGGTTCGTGCGAGCGCAGCGTAATCAGGACGTAAGCCATGACGCCCACGCCCATTTTCGGGGCATCGAGAACCGCCGCCACCCGCGCGATATATCCCGCGCTGCGCAATTGCTGCATCCGGCGCGAGCACTGCGAGGGGGAGAGATGCACCTGCCTGCTCATCTCGACCGGGCCGATATCCCCTGACCTTGCCAGACATCGAGAATCCGCAGGTCGAAACGATCAAGTTCGCGAGTCATGCTATCCTCATGCATGGATCGTGTCACCGCGTCGATCCATATGCATGGATATTGCATAGCAGCGCATATTCTCGCGAAGAATGCACAGACATTGTGCGCCCACGCGCTTAGATGGATCGGCAGCAAATCCAGGGCGGAGAGCCCTTCGTGTCGCCGCTGCCCGAGGGCCGTCGCGGCGTGGCGGCCCTCCACCCTTTCCTTGCTGCACCCTCAGCCGAAAGAGCCCCGCATGCGCATCGCCCACGCAGCGCCCGAAGTCGCCCGTCGCCGGGCGATCAACTGGTCGATCTGGAACAGCCCTTATCTGCTGCTGACGCTGGCAGCATGTCTGTGGGCGAGCAATTTCGTGCTGGGCCGGGCACTGCCGCATTCGCTGGCGCCGGTCAGCCTCTCGTTCTGGCGCTGGGCCCTTGCCATGCCAATCGCGCTGCTCTTTGCCCTGCCGCATCTGAAGCGCGACTGGCCGGAGATCTGGCAAGGCTGGCCGATCCTGTTGCTGCTCGCAGCGCTCGGGCTTGCAGGCAGCAATACGCTGGCCTATCTTGCGCTGCGCCAGACCACCGCCACTTCCGCGCTGCTGGTCCAGTCCGCCATGCCGGTGACGATCGCTGCCTGCGGCTTTGCGCTGTTTCGCGACCGCCTGAACCGTCAACAACTGGTCGCGATGGCACTGGCGTTTTGCGGCGTCGTCGCCGTCATTCTCGCCAAGCCCGGCGCATCGGGCACGCTCAACCTCGGCACAGTGCTGGCAGCCGCCGCGATGCTTTCGCAGACGCTTTACGCCACCCTGCTGCGCCGCCGCCCCAAGCTCCATCCGGCCAGCTTCCTGTTCCTGACTTTCGCGGGCGCAGCGCTGATCATGCTGCCGTTCCAACTGGCCGCCGGAAGCCCGCTGCCGCTGCACGACCAGCAAGGGCTGAGCGCGCTCGCCTATCTCGCGCTTGGCCCTTCGGTGCTGGCATTCTTCCTGTTCAATCGCGGGGTCGCGCTGATCGGATCGGGCCGAGCGGGGCTGTTCTTCTATCTGATGCCGGTGTTCGGTACCGTCTTTGCGACCGTCCTGCTGGGCGAGCGGATCAGCGCGGCGGAGATCGCCGGCTTCGCGCTGGTCGGTGTGGGCTTCGTCCTGTCGAAACGAACAGAGCGCGCCTGACCCCCGTCACAGCGAGGGCAGCGGCAGGCGGTGCGTACACTTCATCTCCGATAGCGTGGCGGTGGAGCGGATATCCTCCACCCCCGGCAGGCGAAGCAGCGTGCGGAAGGTGAAGTTCTGATACCACGCCATGCTCGGCGCCAGAACCTTCAGCATCACGTCCATTTCGCCGAACAGCGTGTAGGCCTCGGTGATCTCGGGAATATCCTCGATCGCGCGCATAAATTTTTCGCGGTTTTCGTCGCTCAGGCGCCCGATCTTGAGCTGGGCGAAGATGTACATGCTCTCGCCGAACTTCTCACGGTCGAGGATCGCGACTTGCGTCTTGACGTAGCCTTCTTCCTTCAGTCGCTGCATCCGCCGCCAGCAAGGCGACTGCGACAGACCAACCCGGTCGGCGATCTCGCTGGAGGATTCCGAAGCGTCGATCTGCAGACGGTCAAGGATCTTGATATCGAGGCGGTCGAGGTCGGCAGCCATGGTTATGCACACTCTCGCAGAAATTTGGATCAGGATTGTTTTAGATCAGCTTCTTTGCATCCGATCAACATGCTTTCGCGCGCGCAGCCGGCCTAATATCTCATGGATACAATCGGCAAACCTGAGGACTGCATATGCACCGTGACGACCTGGCGATCTTCGACAGCGAGGCGGTGCGCGCCCATCTGACCTATCCCGATTGTATCGCGGTCTTGCGCGAGGCGATGCAGGCGCTGTCCGCCGGGACGACGCGCCAGCTGTTGCGCACGATGATCTCGCTGGGCACCGGGCGCACCTTTGCGCAGATGCCCGGTGCGCTGGGCGATCACGACTATTTCGGCACCAAGACGATCAGCGTCTTCGCCGATCCGCAGCGCCCCGGCCTGCGCCGCCATCGCGGTCTGGTGGTGCTGTTCGAGCCCGAGGAAGGCCGTCCCGTCGCCGTCGCCGATGCCGAGGAGATCACCCATATCCGCACCGCCGCCGCGACCGCGCTCGCCACCGATGCGCTGGCGCGGCCAGACGCGAAAACGCTGCTGATCGTCGGCACCGGCGGGCAGGCGCATACCCATCTGGAAAGCCTGCCGCTGGTGCGCAATTTCGAGCGCGTGCTGATCTGGGGCCGTTCGCCCGAAAAGGCCGCCGCGCTGGCAAAAGAGTACGCCCATCTGAACGCGCAGGCCGTCACCGATCTGGAAGCCGCCATCCGCACTGCCGATGTGATCTGCACGCTGACCACCGCATCCCAGCCCGTGATCTTCGGCGACTGGGTGCAACCGGGCACCCACGTCAATCTGGTGGGATCGAGCGGCCCCGGCCCGGTCGAGGCCGACAGCGCGCTGGTGATGAAATCGCGCTATATCGCCGACAGCCGCGCCTCGGCGCTCGACGCCGCCGCCGAGTTCCTCGTCGCACGCGATGCCGGACTGGTCGACGATGCGCACATCGTCGCTGAAATCGGCGAAGTGCTGCTGGGCCAAGTGCCGGGACGCACCTCGGCGGACGAGATCACGCTCTACAAGTCGCTCGGCCACTCGGTGCAGGATCTCGCTTCCGCCGCCCACATCTACCGTTCGCATCTTGCCAGCAAGGACGCCTGATCCGTGACTGCCTTTCGCGCTCTTCTCGCCGCCTCCACCCTGCTCACCGCGCCGGTCGTCGCCCATGCCACGCCTGTCCATGAACGCCTTTCCGTCATCGCCAATGGCGAGAAGGTCGGCTCCGTCGAGGCCATTCGCGATGGCCAGCACGTCACCATCCATTACGACGTCAAGGACAACGGCCGCGGTCCGACCATGGACGAGGCGATCGACCTCGGCGCCGATGGCCTACCGCAGCGCTGGACGCTCGACGGCAAGGCGACTTTCGGCGGCGACGTGCATGAAAGCTTCGCGCGCGCGGGCAATGCAGTCCACTGGAGCGACAGTTCCGGCCCGCGCGATATGACCGTCGACGGTCCGGCGCTCTACATCGGCCAGTCGGCGAGCCCGTGGGCGCTGGGCCTCTATGCTCGCGCGCTGCTCAGGCAGCCGGGGCACAGCCTGCCTGCCCTTCCCGGCGGCACGCTCCATGTCGAGGCGATGGGCGCGCAGACCATCGGCAAGGCTAGCTACAACGCCTATGCGATCAGCGGCATCGACCTTTCGCCGCAGCTGATCCTGCTCGACAAGAGCGGCGCGCTGTTTGCCGTACTCGACGGCACCGAGACCACGGTGCGCGAGGGCCACGAGGCCGAGGTTCCGGCGCTGTCCGACCTTGCCACACGGCTGACCGCACAGCGCTATGCCGCGCTCCAGAAGCAGTTCGCGCACCATATCGATGCGCCGGTGCGCATCCATAATGTGCGTGTGTTCGATCCGGTGACGAAGACATTGGGGCAGCCGGTCTCGGTGGTCTTCGCCAGTGGACGGATCACCGGTATCCAGCCGCTCGATGCGCCTGCCTCGCCCGGCGAGGCGACGATCGAGGGCAACGGCGGCACGCTGATGGCGGGGCTGCACGACATGCACGCGCATATCAACCTCGAATCCGCGATGCTCTATATCGCCGCCGGTGTCACCGAAGTGCGCGACATGGGCAACGACAACAGCTTCCTGCCCGACCTGATGCACCGCATCGACAGCGGCGAAGTGGCAGGCCCGCGCATCCTGCCCAACGGCTTCCTCGAAGGCCGCAGCCCCTATTCGGCGCGCCTCGGCATCGTCGTCGACAGTCAGGATCATGCGCTGGAGGCCGTGCGCTGGTATGCCGCGCGCGGATACTGGCAGATCAAGATCTACAACTCGATGAACCCGGACTGGGTGCCCGCGATCACGAAGGAGGCGCACAGCCTGGGCATGACCGTGACCGGGCATATCCCCGCCTTCACCAACGCCGATGCGATGATCGCGGCGGGCTATGACGAGGTGACGCACGCCAACCAGCTGATGCTCGGCTGGGTGCTCAAGCCCGGCGAGGATACCCGCACGCCGCTGCGCCTCACCGCGATGAAGCGTACCGCCGATCTCGACCTGAATTCCCCGCGCGTGCAGAAGACCGTCGATATGATGGTGGCGGGCAAGATCGCCCACGATCCCACCGCCGTCACGCTCGAACTGCTGATGGAAGGACGCGACGGCAAGCCGAACCCGGCAGTCGCGGAATATATCGACCATCTGCCCATCGGCCTCCAGCGCCGCCGCATGCAGGCGATTGCCCCGATCCACGGCCCCGAGGATGCCGCCGCCTATGACGGCGCGATGGAGAAGGTGCGCGAGACGATAAAGATGCTGCACGATCGCGGCATCCGCCTGATGCCCGGCACCGACGACCAGACCGGCCTTTCGGTCCACCGCGAGCTGGAGATCTACCATGAGGCGGGTATTCCCAACGGCGAAGTCCTGCGCATGGGCACGCTGGGGCCGGAGCAGTACATGGGTCGAGATCAGGAGCTGGGCTCGATCGCACGCGGCAAGATCGCCGACTTCATCCTGCTGCCGGGCGATCCCACGCAGTCGCTCAGCGAGTTGCACCGCATCGCCATGGTGGTGAAGGACGGGACGATCTACTTCCCGTCCGAGATCTACCCCGCGTTCGGGGTCAAGCCCTTCGCCGATGCGCCGAAGATCACGCTGCCCCCGGCCGGTCCCAAGCCGAAGGTCGGTGCCGGTCCCGCCCACGATTCCTTCGACGAGTACCTCTAAGGCCCATGCTTCCCAGGGGGGACGCCCCGGCTCCTGCGTGACCAGTCGAGCCGGGGCGCTTTTCCCTTACCTCACTTCTTCTCGGCAACCACTTGCGCCACGAAGGCGTGCAGATCGCGGCTGAGCGAGGCCAGCGCAGTCTCGTCCTCGAAGGTGGAATGACCCGAGGCGTAGCGGTGCATGGCCATGCGATTAGCGGGAACGCCGTTCTGCTCCAGCGCGAACTGGCCCGCATAGACCGGCGTCGTCACATCGAAGTAGCCTCCGGCAGCGAACAGGCGCAGCGTCGGCTTCTCCGCCATCGCCGCCGTCAGATAGGGCGCGAAGGACATCGCCTGATAGCTGCCGCCGTATTCCTTGTCCCAGCTCCACTTGAAGTTGATGCCAAGGTTCAGGTTCCGGTAGGGACTGGGCACGGAATAGCCGAGTTCGTCCTTCAGATATCTCTCGACCGCCTTGGACGATCCCGAGCTGAACGCCATCGAGGGATCGTCGAACGGCGGGCGCAGGTTGCTTTGCGACAGCGCACGGGTGACGCGCGCATCGAGCTGGCCGGTGCGCTCCCCTTGGCGGCGAGCAGGGTCAGCATGAACTGGCGCTTGTCGAGGTGCAGGTCGGCCGCTTCCAGCGTAGCCGCCGGGATACCGATCAACGCCGACATCTGCTGCGCCACGCGCGCCTTTTCGGCGGCAGGCAGCGACGGTCCCTGCATCAGCGCCGAGGCGTAGTCCGTCTGGGCGAAATGCAGCGCCTGTGCGAACTGCTGCTCCACCGTGCGCCCGCCCCGGTCGATAGCATTGTGATACCACGCGACGGCGGAAAGCGTCGGCAGCAGCGTGGCATCGGCGATCACAGGGCCATCGGTGTCGCCAATCGCCAGCGAAAGCAGCACGACGCCATCGGGCAGCCATGTCCTGGCCTTCATGTTCTCGTTGAGGATCGCCAGCGCGCGCGAGGTGCCGTAGCTTTCGCCCACCAGCAGCACCGGCGAGGCGGTGCGGCCATGCGCCTTGAGCCAGCGCGAGATGATCAGCGAAACGCCGCGCGCATCGCCGCCAACGCCGAAATAGGACGAGGCATCCTTGCCCTTGATCGGCATCGAGGCCCCGGTTCCCACCGGGTCGATAAACACCAGATCGGCACTGTCGAGCAGGGTGAAGCGGTTATCCTCGATGTGCGCAGCCTGATCCTTGCCGACCATCCGGCGCGGCCCGAAGGCTTGCAGATGCAGCGGCGAGGACGAGGCGCCGGGGCCACCGTTAAACACGAACAATACCGGGCGCTTCGTCTCGTCCTTCACGCCATCGGCGACATAGGCATAGCTCACCCCTTCGGCCACTGGCATGCCATCGGAACCCGGCATGGGCGTCTCGGTGACGATGGCGTGATAGGCGAGCTTCCGGCCATTGAGCGTGATCGCGTGGGCCGTCGTGACCTGACGGTCGCTGGCGGCATCGCGCGGAACCATCGGCTCCATCGCCTGCAGGAAAGCGGGGGACATCGGCGCATTGCCCTCGTCCTGCGCCATCAGGGCAGTGGGAGCGGCAGCGAGCAACAGCGCGGGGATCAGGGCAAGGCGCATTATCGGTCCTTTGGCAAAAAATCAGGCAGGCGGAAGCACATCGAGCAGCCGCTCGATATCGGCCATGTCGTTGAAGACGGAAGGGCTCACCCGGAAGCGGTTTTTCGAGACGGTGATCTGTACGCCCGCAGCTTTCAAAGGCGCCGCGATCCGTCCGCGCGCATCTTCCAGTACGCAGGTGATCAGCGGTGTGCGGCTGTCAGGCGGCGTGACCACGCTGTAGCCCTTCTCCGTCAGCCCGGCATGCAGCCGTGCCATCAGCGGGCGTCGCGCCGCCGTCAGCCGGTCCACGCCGATCTTCACCAGATGGTCGAGCGAATAGTCGAGCGCGGCCAGGATCGTATGCGGGAACGTGCCCCCGGCGAACAGCCCCTCCATGTCCTTGCGCGGCGTCACGTCGGCAATCGGATAGCGCGGATCGTGGGCTGGCGCATCGAGCGGGTAGACATGCGGGTCGAACCCGTCGAGCTGGTAATAGCCGAAACGCGTGCGGTTCAGCCGGTCATGCAGGTCGGCGCGGACATAGAGGAAACCCAGCCCGAAATCGCCCATCAGCCACTTGTAGCTGGCGCAGGCGGCGAAATCGACATTGGTGGCGCGAACGTCCACCGGCACCGCCCCTGCGGCATGGACGATATCGGCATAGACCAGCGCACCTTTCGCATGGGCGATCTCGCACACGCGCTTCAGGTCGTGCTCGAAGCCGTTGTAGGTCGAAACCAGCGAGAGCACGACCAGCGTGGTGCCCGGCGTGATCGCTTTTTCCATGTCCTCGATGGCAATGCGCGTGCCATCCTTGTCCGTGCGGGGACGGACCCAGGCGACATCGACGCCCTTTTGCGCCAGTTCCTCGTAGAGATAGAACGAGCCGAAGAAATGCAGCGTGTCGGTGACGATCCGGCTCTTGCGCGGTGCGCCAAGGCCGCCGTTCAGTCCCAGTGCGTCGATGATCGCCTGCTCGCCCGCCGTGGTGCTCTGAACCAGCGCGATCTCGGCGGGATCGGCGTTGATCAGCCGGGCGAAGTTGCCCTTCACCCGCGCCTCGACGTCGTCGGTCTGCCAATAGCCGTTCATCGTCCCACGTTGTTCGAGGTATGCCTTCACCGAGGCCTGCGCGCCGAGCGGCACCGGGTGCATCGTCCCGGAATCGAGATAGGTGCCATGAAGCGGAGCAAAGCTCGCCTTGTCGGGCAGCGCTGGCAGGCTCGCCACCGCGTCCGCCGCGCTCGCCAGCAAGGGCCTTGCCGCAATCGTCGCTGCGCCGGCGCCTGCCAGCATGGTCCTTCGTGTCAGTGCCGTCGCCACCATCGCCTCGATTTAGTGTCCTTCGTCTGGCGTACTCTAGCCCGACAGGCCTGAATAGTTTTTGCGGTTTTTCCCAAAGATCGGAGATAAATGCGGCGGAACCAGCCCCATCCTAAACCGGCTATCACCAACTGCGCATAAAAATGCCGCTCCATCCGCTCTATTGGAATGGCACGGAGGATTTCTCATGCTGAAGCTGGCAGTATCATGCGCCGCACTGGCCGCAGGCACCCTGTTCATGCCTGCGGGTGCCGAGGCGAGCACCCTGTGCGCGCCCGATGCCGTCGAGACGCATCATCGCGCAGTGATTGCGGGCAGGCAGACGGCCTATATCGCCTGTGTCGGCAGCCTTCCCGTGCGCAATCTGGACGGTGTGGCCACCGCGCAGATCACCTATACCGCCTATCTGGTTCCTACGCCCCGCAAGACCGGCGCACCGCGGCCGCTCAGCTTCGTGTGGAACGGCGGACCCGGTGCCGATTCCAGCACGCTGCAGTTTCACGCCGTCGGGCCGAGAGTGTTCCGCGACGGCAAGCTGGTGGACAATTCCGCCAGCCCGCTCGCGACCAGCGACCTCGTGTTCGTCGATCCCGTCGGCACCGGCTTCAGCACCGCGCAGAGCCCTGACAAGGCCAGCGCCTTCTTCGGCACCCGCGCCGATATCGCCTCGGTTTCCGGCTTCGTGGCGGACTGGCGCGCGGCCTATCATCGCCAGAACAGCGCACTCAATCTCGTGGGTGAAAGCTTCGGTACATGGCGCGCCTCTGGCGTGGCAGAGGTGCTGGTGGAGCAGGGCATCCCGGTCAGCGGCGTCGCGCTGATCTCAGGCGGCATCCCGCTGGGCGAAGACCCGCATCCCGAACGCCGCCGCGCCGTCTCGCTGGTCAACCGCACGGCCACCGCCTTTGCGCTCGGTCGTCTGGCGCCCGACCTGATGAAGGACCGCGCCCGCACGCTGGCAGCGGCACAGCACTGGGCCGAGACCGTCTACATCCCCGCCCTCGCGAACCCCGACGCGCTGAGCGATACGCAACGCACCGCCGTGATCGCCAGCCTCGCGCGCTATCAGGGGCTTGATGCCGGCGCCATCGACGCCAAGACGCTCTGGGTCTCCCCGCGTGCCTTCCGCAAGGGGCTGGTGCCGGGCAAGATGCTCGATGTGTTCGACATGCGGCGCACGGACGAACCGGACGAAAGCGCCCAGCAAGCCGCCGTACTCGCCTATTACCGCCACGACCTGAACTATGCGCAGGGACATTACGCCGGGATCGACGCCCCCGTTTCGGACGCGGGGAAAGACTGGCAATATGATCAGTCCCCCGTCACGCCGCAATCGCTGGCCCGCGCCATGGCCGGAGAAGGCCCGCCCAGCGCCTCGCAGCCGTGGATCGAACGCGCGATGCAAAAGGCCCCGCACCTGCGGACATGGGTCGCGGCGGGGCTCTACGATTCGCTGAACAGTTGCATCGGCAATGCGATGACCGTAGCCGAACTGCCGCGCAGCATCGGCGCGCGGTTCACGCTGCGCTGCTATGAAGGCGGCCACATGATGTACGCGGACCCGACGCAGACCCTGCGCTTCGGGAACGATCTTGCCGCCTTCCTGCGCGGCTCGGGAGCCAAGTGATGAAGACCGCAAGCCTCAAGATCGCATCGGTGATGAGCCTGGCGATGACCCTCGCCGCGAGCCCGTCCGCCCATGCACAGACGACCGAGATCAAGGCGCGCCATGCCGAAAGCGTGACGATCCACGGCCACCGCATCGCGCTCATGGCCGAAGCTGGCGTTGTGCCGGTCGCCAGCAAGCCGGGCCATGACGATGCCACCGCCGGGTACATCTCCTATGTCCGCAGCGATGCGGGCGGGCAGGCCGATACGCGCCCCGTGCTGTTCGTGTTCAACGGCGGCCCCGGCGCGGCTTCGGCCTATCTCAACATGGGCGCGCTCGGCCCCGTCCGTGCCCATGTACCGCAGGATCCCACCAAGCCGATCCCGGCCAGTGCGACGCTGGAGCCCAACACCGAGACCCCGCTCGACATTGCCGATCTGGTATTCCTCGATCCACCCGGCACCGGCTTTTCGAGCCTGTCCGCCAGTGCCGATGCCCGCTTCTATCACTCGGTCGCAGGCGATGCCGATGCCGTGGCGCAACTCGCCCGAAACTGGCTGGCCGCGCACGGGCGCAGCAAGGCGCCGATCTATATTCTGGGCGAAAGCTACGGCACGATCCGCGCCGCCGCGATGGTCGATGCCCTGCACACGCAGGATGCCGCGCTCAACATCCGCGGCGTCGTGCTGCTGGGGCAGGCGCTCAACATGATCGAGACCTCACAACGGCCCGATAACGTGGTGACGTACCCGGTCGCCCTGCCCACGCTGGCCGCCATCGCCTGCTATCACCACAAGCGCGCCGCGCCCTGCACCCCGCAAGGCAGCGCCAGCGAGGCCAAGGCCTACGAGCCGACCTATCTCGATGCGCTCTATGCCGGGCAGAACCTGCCTGCCGCACAGCGCGAAGCGGTGGCCGCGAAGCTCGCAGCGCTCACCGGCATTTCCAGCGCCTATTACCTCGCCCATGACCTGCGCATCTCGAAGGAGAAGTTCCGCGTCGAATTGCTGCGCACCGAAGGCAAGGTGCTGGGCCGCTACGATGCCCGCTACACCGCGCCGCGCGCCGCCAACGCGGGTGAAGTGGTCGGCCCCGATGCGTTCTCTGCGGTGTCGAACCTTTACGGCAAGGCGATCTCCGAGCAGCTGACCCAGATGGGTATCAAGGATACCGCCGACTACAAAGTGATCGTGCCGGTAGAAGATGACTGGAGCTATGGCGCCGGTGACAGCCCCTTTAACGACTGGCCGTTCATGGCGCGTCTGGAAAAGGCGATGGCCGCGAAACCCGGCATGCGCCTGTTCGTAGGCACGGGCTATTACGACCTCACCACCACCATCGGCGCGGCGGATTACCTGTTCGCACAAAGCGGATTGGCCCCGGCGCAGTATCGCAACGAGCGCTATACCGCAGGACACGTCGGCTATTCCGACGATACCAGCTGGCACAAGCTGATGACGGATCTTCGCACGTTCATCACTGCGGATAGCGCCCGATGAGCGAGGCCGCACAGGGCGCCCCGGCGCTGAAGAAGGGTATCGACCTGTGGGGTGGTCGCGCTCGGCGTCGGCACGGCGGTCGGCGTGTCGATCTTCTCCGCCATTGCGCCTGCCGCGCAGATGGCGGGTCCGGCGATGCTGCTCTCCGCGCTGATCGCGGCGCTGCCGATGTATCTGATCGCGGTGAGCTATGCCTTCCTCGGTTCGGCCTGCCCGGTATCCGGCGCCTCCTTCGCGTGGCCCGCGCGCTTCCTTCACCCCTCCATAGGCTTTGCCATCGGCTGGGCGCGGATCGTCGCCAATGTGGGCGCCATCGTCGTGCTGGCACTGGTGCTGGTGAAGTACGCCTCGATGATGGTCGCCCTGCCCACCAAACCGACGATGCTGGCGGTGCTGCTGCTGGCGCTGCTGGCCAACCTGTTCGGCGTGGAAATTGCCGCGCGCGTGCAGAAGGTTCTGCTGGCAGGCATGATTGTGCTGTTCGCGGTGTTCGTCGTGTGGGGCGGGAGCACGGCGGTCGATCCGGCGCGCCTGCAACCGCTGTTTCCGCACGGCATCAGCGGCATGATCACCGCGACGCCGCTGCTGATGGGGCTGTTCTTCGGTATCGAGGCCGCCACGGAAGCAGGCGCCGAAGTGGCCGACAGCCGCCGCACGATCCCGCTCGGCATTGCGTTATCGATCGGCTCGGCGACAGTGATCTACCTCGCCGTCGGCTTCGTGGCGCTGGGTATTCTGGGCGGCGATGCGCTGGGCGCCAGCGATGCGCCGATCCTGGAGGCCGCGCGCCACTTCATGGGGCCGATGGCGGTCCCGGTGATTGCGATTGCCGCGGTGCTTTCGATCGGCAAGTCGCTCAATGCGCTGTTCGCGATGTTCAGCCGCAGCCTTTACGCGATGGCGCTGGCAGGCGCCCTGCCCGCACCGCTCGCCCGCGTCCATCCGAAGTGGAAGACCCCGCATATTGCGCTGATCGCGGTTTTCGGGCTCGGTTGCCTCGGCCTGTTCATGCCGATGCAGCTGACGTTCCTGTTCCTGGCAGTGAACATCCCCAATCTGGCAAAATACGCCAGCATCTGCCTCTCCGCCGCGCGCGTGACCGAGCGTCATCCCGACATCTATGAGGCCGCGAGCTTCAAGTTCTCACGCCCGACGATGCGGCTGCTGTCTTATACCGGTGCGCTTTGCGCTGTACTGCTGATTTTCGTAGGCCTTGAGGCCGACTGGCGCCCCTATGCCCTGCTTGCGGGATGGCTTTCCGTCGGTGCCATCTATTACACGATAAGTCGTATAACCAGAAAATGATCTTCATTTTCTACAGAAAACCTCTTCAGCCACCGAGGCCCGTTCGGTTCACGCCCCGAAGCTGTCATCAACGGAAAGCAGGCGTTTCCCGAAGTCAGGCTTGCTACATCATGTGATGGTAGCCCCCGCCTGCGCAATCCCTGCACCAGAACGGTGCGCAGATACCAGCCAGACGGCGCGCCGTGTTTGACGGCGCGCCGGCAGTGACCGTCTGCTACAGGTGAGCCAGCCCCCTGGCCTAGTCGAGAAACGCACGCATGATGCGTGAGCGGCTCGGATGCTTGAGCTTGCGCAACGCCTTCGCTTCGATCTGGCGGATGCGTTCGCGCGTCACCGAGAACTGCTGGCCGACTTCCTCCAGCGTATGATCGGTGTTCATGCCGATGCCGAAGCGCATGCGCAGCACGCGCTCCTCGCGAGGTGTCAGCGATGACAGCGTGCGGGTGATCATTTCCTTCAGATTGGCCTGGATCGCTGCATCCACCGGGATGACGGCGTTCTCGTCCTGAATGAAATTGCCGAGACTGCTATCTTCCTCGTCACCGATCGGTGTTTCGAGCGAGATCGGCTCCTTGGCGATTTTCAGAACCCGCTTCACCTTTTCGAGCGGCATCGAGAGCTTTTCCGCCATTTCCTCCGGCGTGGGCTCGCGGCCCTTGTCATGGAGGAAGAGACGGCTGGTACGCACCAGCTTGTTGATTGTCTCGATCATATGCACCGGGATACGGATGGTGCGCGCCTGATCGGCGATCGAACGCGTGATCGCCTGACGAATCCACCACGTGGCATAGGTCGAGAACTTGTAGCCGCGACGGTACTGGAACTTGTCGACCGCCTTCATCAGACCGATGTTGCCTTCCTGGATAAGGTCGAGGAACTGCAGGCCGCGGTTCGTGTACTTCTTGGCGATCGAGATCACCAGACGCAGGTTCGCCTCAACCATTTCCTTCTTGGCGATGCGTGCTTCGCGCTCCGCCTTCTGGACCATGTTGACGATGCGGCGGAACTCGGGAAGCGCCATGCCGGTGGCGGTGGCGATATCCGATACTTCCAGACGGATGCGTTCGGCAGGTTCAGCCTCGTTCTCCGCGAAGGCCGCCCACTTCTTGTCCGTCCTGGACACTTCGGCGACCCAGGTGTCGTCCAGTTCCCGGCCCGTATAGGCTTCAAGGAAATCGGCACGCTTCACCTTGTGGCGCTCGGCCAGACGCAGCATCTGGCCTCCCAGCGTCGTCAGACGACGGTTGAAGGAATAGAGGTTGTCGACCAGATATTCGATCTTGGTCGCGTGGAACTGAACCGATTCCACCTGCGCGGTCAAATCCTCGCGCAGCTGCTGGTACTGGTCTTCCTTGCCCGCCGGGAAGTCGATACCCAGCGCCAGAGCGTCGAGACGCTCGCGCTGGAGCCCTTCGAAAGTGCGGAACAGCTCGGTGATCAGCGCGAACTTCTCCAGCGCTTCGGGTGTAAGCGCAGCTTCCATCTGGCCGAGGGAAAGGGTGTTATCCTCTTCATCCTCTTCGACCCTGCGCTTGGGGACCGGGTTCCCGTCTTCGTCGACTTCCTCCGAGTTGTCCTCGCCGGAATCGTCATCATCCTTGAAAGACGGACCTGCAGTGGCAGCGGAAATCTCGCCGTTGTCGTCGCCGTCTTCGCCCAGATTTTCGGGCTGCGGCTCCTTGGAGAGCATCGCGTCGAGATCGAGAATCTCGCGAAGCAGCATGTCGCCATTGTTGAGCGCTTCGGACCAGCCAATGATCGCATGGAAGGTCATGGGGCTTTCGCAAAGGCCCATGATCATCATGTCGCGGCCGGCCTCGATGCGCTTGGCGATAGCCGCCTCACCCTCGCGGCTGAGCATCTCGGCGGCACCCATTTCCTGCAGGTACATACGTACCGGGTCATCGGAGCGCGCCGACGTGTCGGCCTTGCGCGTCTCGCCAGGACGACGCCGGGAATTACCTTCGTCGAACTCGGCGTCGGAACCGGAATCATCGTCGCGGCCGTCTACAGCTTCGACGCCGTCTTCCTGCTCGCCGTCCTCGTCATCCTCATCGTCGTTTTCGATGATCTTGACGCCCATTTCCGAGATCGCGGCCATGATGTCCTCGATCTGGTCGGTGGTCATCTGGTCCTGCGGCAGCGCGGCATTCAGTTCCTTGACCGTGACGACGCCCTGGCTTTTGGCGCGCGCGATGAACCGCTGGACCGAACCCTTGTCCAGGTCGAGAAGAGGAGAGTCGTTGTCGCTGCTGCGATCGTCGTTAGTCATGCAATCCGTTGTTGTCTTATTACGCCTTGCCATGACGATGGGCTCGTCAGCAGCAAGAGCAGGTTTTCAAATCATCCGCCTGACAAGCCCCCTTTAGGGCACCCGTTCAGGTAAGACGAACTACCTCTGCTGTAGGATCTAAGTGATCTGGCCGATCATCAGTTCCACAAGAAAGCCGATCTACCTTCAGCAGGATGTGCCGCGCTCTCGAAGGCGGTATCCATATCCTTGCCCTGGTGGTAGCCTGTCGAAGGTGGGCCTGGATCCAGGCTATTGCAATAAGGCGCGTCTTGTTCCGTCGCCGTTCGCGCTGCGACCGAGGAAAGCCGGAGATGAGGCCATGACCACCTGCGGCGGCCATGGCCAAAGCCCCTCAGCGCTGGACCAGATTCACGGCAGATGACTTGCCGCGACGATCAATCTCGATTTCGAATTCAAGCTGATCGCCTTCAGAAAGGCCATGCAGCCCCGCACGCTCGACAGCGCTGATGTGCACGAAGGCATCAGGCTGACCGTCATCGCGCACGATAAAGCCAAAGCCCTTGGATACATTGAAGAACTTGACCGTTCCCGTAGCCTTTTCGCCCGTCGACTGGCGCGGCGCAGGAGCCCGCTCGCGACGTTCGGCAACGATGACTTCGCCAACGATGGTCAGCTCGGACGCGGACACCTTGCCATTGCGCTCGACCAGCTGGAATTCCAGCTGCTGGCCTTCCGCCAGCGTTTCAAGACCAGCGGACTGCACGGCGCTGATGTGCACGAAAGCATCGTCGCCGCCATCTTCCAGCTGGATGAAGCCGAAACCCTTGTCGGGGTTGAAGAACTTGACCGTCCCACGCCCCTGACCGACGAAATTGCCTGGGCCGCCACGCGAACCGCCGCCGCCAAAACCGCCGCCGCGCGAGCCACCGAAGCCGCCACGCTGGCCACCGCCGAAGCGATCGCCGCCCCGAAGCGGTCGTTACCACCACCCCAGCGATCGTCACCACCGCCGAACCGGTCGCGACCACCACCGCGATTTCCCCTGTCGAATCCCATCTTTTCAAGTACCTTAAGCTACGCCCGAAGAAACCTAATCCTCGCGAGTGAACGTAGCACGCAAGGCCGCATAACCCGTTTCCGGATGCAGGGAAGTCGGGCCATAGCAGCGCAATGCCTCTTTGGCGACCGGAGTTCTGTGAATAGCGTGACATATGACATGCAGGGGTCCAATCAACGCCATCGCTGCCCCCTGATCATGCCTGGGCGCAAATGCGGAATGCCTCTACACAAGGTCGATCGAACACGGCATCGTGAAGGCTCTTTGGCGGGAGATTCATAGAGATGCGTTCCACCCTGATAGCCGTGCTGGCGCTGGCCGCGGCCCCTCTTCCACTGGCCGCACAGGCGCAGGGTACGGCGCAGCCACCCGCGACGGGCGAGGCGAACCCGTCGCAGGATGACGCCGATCCCTTTCTCTGGCTGGAACAGGTGGATTCGCCCCAGGCCATGGACTGGGTGAACGCGCACAACGCCACCACCACGCAGCGCCTTCAGGCCGATCCGCATTACCAGACCTTCTACGATCAGGCGCTGGCGCTGGCCGGGGCCAAGGATCGCATCCCCGCGCCCAGCTTCCTGCATGGCGCGATCTTCAATTTCTGGCAGGATCAGGACCATCTGCGCGGGATCTGGCGCAAGACCTCGCTGGCGGATTATCGCACCGAGACGCCGCACTGGACAACCGTGCTCGACATCGACGCGCTGGGCAAGGCCGATGGCAAAAGCTGGGTGATGAAGGGCATCGACTGCCTCGAACCCGAAGAGAACCGCTGCCTCGTCTCGTTGTCGGACGGCGGCGAGGATGCGGTGGAGATCCGCGAGTTCGATCTCGACACCGACAGCTTCGTCAAGGACGGCTTCCACCTGCCGCGCGGCAAGCATCGCGTGGCGTGGGAGGACCGCGACCACCTGCTGGTCGCCACCGACTGGACGCCGCAGGACCTGACCCATCGGGCTACCCCTTCGTGGTCAAGCGCCTGACACGCGGACAGCCCCTGTCCTCCGCACAGGAAGTCTATCGCGGCGATCCGCAGGATGGTGGCTATGGCGTTACCCCGGCTGTCCTCCACGATGGCAAGGGCAACCATCTCGCCGTGATCGAACGCCCGCTCGACACCTTCCGCCACCAGACGTTCGTGCTGACCGCGCGCGGGGCAGAGCGCCTTGCCATTCCGGACAAGGCCTCCGTCGTCGCCCTCGTCGCAGGCCGGGTGATCGTGCAGCTCGATCAGGACTGGAGCACCGGCGGCAAGCGCTTCGGCTCGGGCTCGCTGGTCGAACTCGCTCTTCCCTCCGTACTGGCCGCGCCTGCGAAACTGCAGGCCAGGCTCATCTGGGCGCCCGGCCCACGCGATGCGCTGAACGGCATCACCTCCACCCGTGACACGCTGCTGGTCAGCACGCTGGAGAACGTGCGCGGTCGCGCGCTGGTCTTCACGCCGACTGCTACGGGCTGGAAAGAGTCACAACTGCCGCTGCCGGACAATCTCTCGGTCGATTACGGCGCGACCGACGAACAGTCGGACATGGCCTTCGTCAGCACCAGCGGCTTCCTCGATCCCTCGACGCTCTATCTGGCACACACCGCCGGGAACACGCTCGCCAAGGCCAAGGCCCTGCCGCCCAAGTTCGATGCCTCGCGCGATGTGGTGGAACAGCTGGAGGCAACCTCCAGCGACGGCACGAAAATCCCGTACTTCGTCGTCCACCGCAAGGATATTTCCTACGATGGCACCACGCCGACGATCATGACCGCCTACGGCGGCTTCCAGGTCAGCGAGACGCCCTACTACTCCAGCACCACCGGCAAGCTGTGGCTGGAGAACGGCGGCGCCTTCGTGCTCGCCAACATTCGCGGCGGCGGCGAGTTCGGCCCCAAATGGCACGAGGCCGGTCTCACCACGAAACGGCAGATCATCTACGACGATTTCGCCGCCGTGGCGAAAGACCTCATCACCCGCAAGATCACCTCGCCGCGCCGCCTCGGGATCGAGGGCGGATCGAACGGCGGACTGTTGATGGGCGTCGAATTCGTCCAGCACCCGGACTTGTGGAACGCGGTGCTGATCGAGGTGCCGCTGCTCGACATGATCCGCATCTCGAAGATCGCTGCGGGCGCTTCGTGGCAGGGCGAATATGGCGATGTGAATGCCGACCCGGCCGTGCGCGCGTTCTGGGAGAAGACCTCGCCCTACCAGAACCTGAAGATCGGGCCGAAATACCCCGAACCCTTCATCTTCACCACCACCAAGGACGATCGCGTCGGCCCCCAGCACGCGCGCAAGTTCGCCGCGAAGATGGAGAGCCTCAAGCTGCCGTTCTACTACTACGAGAACACCGAAGGCGGCCACGGCGCGGGCGCCGACATCAAGCAATCGGCGCGCACGACAGCGCTGACGATGACCTACATGTGGCAGAAGCTGATGAACTGATCGCAGATCAATCCCTTGAGCGCCTGCGAAGAACGATCCTCTTCGCAGGCGCTCACCCCGGCCTTCTTCTGTTCATGCAGCATGACAATGGCGCCGGCACGCCGGCAAACCGTCGAATTGCCATCTCTCGCTTGACCGCATGGGCGACCCGGTTCACCTTCACCGCATGATACAACATATCTCCCGCGCACTTGCCTATGGTGCCGCCACCATCGCTCTTTCGTTTCCCGCTTATGGCGCCTTCGCGGCTCCCAACAACGATACGCTCGACACCATGGCGAACGAGAAAGTCGGCACCTATGACTGGGTGCGCCCTCAGGCCAATTTCGTGCGTCGCGTGGTCGATATTCCGATGCGCGACGGGGTGAAGCTGCACACCGTCATCATCTTCCGCAAGGGGCTGACCGACGCCCCCATGCTGCTGACGCGCACACCGTATGACGCGGAAGCCGCCGCCAGCGGAAACCGCAGCCAGAACATCGACGAGGTCGTGCGCTATTCCGACCGCCTCTTCGTGGACAACGGCTATATCCGCGTGTTCCAGGACATTCGCGGACAGCACATGTCCCAGGGCGACTACGTGATGAACCGCCCCTGCGCGGCGAATTCAACAAGACCAAGACCGACCACGCCACCGACACGTATGATACCATCGACTGGCTGGTGAAGAACGTGAAGGAAAGCAACGGCAAGGTCGGCATGATCGGCTCTTCCTACGAGGGCTTTACCGCGCTGATGGGCACGGTCGATCCGCACCCCGCGCTGAAAGCCACCGTCCCGCAAAGCCCGATGGTGGACGGCTGGATGGGCGACGACTGGTTCCACAATGGCGCGTTCCGCACATTCGGGTACGATTACGATCTGGAACAGACCGTCGGCAAGGGCGGCGGCGCTGTGCCGCGCGGCACGGGCGAGGACTATAGCGCCTACCTCGAAGCAGGCTCTGCCTACGATTATGCGGAAAAATACGGGCTGCTGGATATCCCGGCGATCCGCAAGGTGCTCGAACACCCCGCTTACGATGCCTGGTGGCAGTATCAGGCGGTCGACAAGCAACTGGGCAAGCGTCCCCTCACCGTTCCCATGCTGCTGGTGGTAGGCGAATGGGATCAGGAAGACAGCTATGGCGCCCCGGCCGTCTACAAGGCGCTGGAGCCCAAGGATACCAACAACAACATGGTCAGTCTGGCGATCGGTCCGTGGCGCCATTCGGGCGTCAACTATATCGGACGCTCGCTCGGCGATCTGCAGTTT
This sequence comes from Novosphingobium sp. 9, assembly GCF_025340265.1. Taxonomy (NCBI): domain Bacteria; kingdom Pseudomonadati; phylum Pseudomonadota; class Alphaproteobacteria; order Sphingomonadales; family Sphingomonadaceae; genus Novosphingobium; species Novosphingobium sp. 9. Next base: position 1,136,316 of record NZ_CP022708.1, read on the forward strand.
GAAGGCGACACGGCCCAGCAGTTCCGCGAGCGTTACGAGCTACCCTTCCTCGATTGCCACCTCAAGAGCAATCCGCCCGCCTGCCGTACGCCGCCCGTCATCACCTACTCGACCGGGGCGGACCAATGGGAGGTCTCGCAGAAATGGCCTGACGGCAACTATACCCCGCTTTACCTCGCAGACGGCTTCGGCCTGTCCTGGAGCAAGCCTGCCGCCGCCGGGCAGGACAGCTACGTCTCCGATTCGGCGAAGCCTGTCCCGATGCTGCCGCGTCCGATCCATATGGACGGCGACGAATGGAAGACCTGGCTGGTGCAGGATCAGCGCTTCGCCGACAGCCGGACCGACGTGCTGAGCTATTCCACGGGCACGCTGACCAAGCCCGTCCACATCAAGGGCGCCCCCAAGGTGGACCTGCACGCCTTCACCAGCGGGCAGGACAGCGACTATGTGGTCAAGCTGATTGACGTCTATCCGGCAGAGGATTCAGCGCACCCCGACATGGCGGGCTACGAACTGCCGATGGGGATCGAGATCTTCCGCGGCCGCTACGTTCACGGCTTCGCCACGCCCGCACCGCTGGAACCGGGCAAGAGCTACAACTTCAAGTGGTCGCTGCCCAACGTCGATCACGTCTTCCTGCCCGGCCACAAGATCATGGTGCAGGTCCAGTCGAGCCTGTTCCCGCTCTACGATCGCAACCCGCAAAAGTGGGTGCCCTCGATCATGAAGGCCAAGCCGGAAGACTATGTGAAGGCGACAGAGACGGTGCAGCATGGAGGGGAAACCGCAAGCGCCGTCTGGTTGCCCGTTGCACAGGACTAGGCCGCTACACGAAGCGAGAGAGCCTCAGCTGATCCCGCGATGGCAGCAGGGTGATTTTTCGGAGTCACCCTTGCCCCAAGATGCACGGCGTGCGCCCCTTGTCAGCTTTCGGGTTGTGCGGGGGGCTGTGCCGTAATGGTGCTTTCCACATGGGCGAGCTGGAGCTGGACGAGGGGTTTCCAGGGGGCATCTTTGGGCGCGTGGGTGAGGAGATCGGCCCAGATCTTTGCGGCTTGCGGCAGTTTTCCCGAGGTTGCGAGGGCGAGGGCTGTGAAGAACGGTGGGCCGGGCGCCTTGGGATCGGCCTGTCCGGCGCGGCGATAGGCGTAGAAGGCGGCCGGTGAGGGATAGCCGTGGGCGTGCATCAGCAGGGCATTGCCCAGCGCCAGCCAGGCCTCGCTGTTCTTCGGGTCTTCCTCGATGGCGGCGCGCAGGATGCCCGCTGCACTGGCATAGTCGCCGTTGCGGGCCAGCGCGTCGGAGACGATCACCCAGCGGTTGAGCGGCGGGATCGTACTGTTCGTCACCTTGCGGCGCAGATCGACCAGCAGTCCCGGATTGTCGGCATCGGCTTGCACGGGATCGGTAGGACGGTCTGGCAGGTCGGGTCGGCCCTGCACGGCATAGCCTGCAAGCCCCACCGCCAGCGCTGCCGCCAGCGCGCCGTATGCACTGCGCGGCACCCGCAGGCGCCAGACCGCAAGGGCGAAGATCGCGCCTGCAAGGATCAGAACCGCCAGCCAGATCATGATGCTCTCCTGCCCAGACGCGTGCGGGCTATCAGTGTGCCCAGAACCACCAGCACCACCGGCAGCGCATAGAGCGGCCAGCCCGCACCATCGAGCGGCGGGGCATAGCTGACGTAATCGCCATAGCGCCCGATCAGCCAGCTGCGGATCTGCGCGGGCGTCTGTCCTTGCGCGATCCGCTCACGCACCAGCGATCGCATCGCGCCTGCGATCGGCGCATCGGAATCGGCGATCGACTGCCCCTGACACTGCAGGCAGCGCAAGGTTGCCATCAGCGCCCTGGCCCTGGCCTCCTGCTGCGGGTCGTCGAGCTGGCGCCAGGCATAGGGCGCGGTGCCCTGAAGCTCCTGCGCCAGTGAGGGCGCAGCCAGTCCGAGCGCTGCGGTGATCGCCATCAGGGCAAGTGTCCGCCTCATCGCCCGGCCTCGCGGATCTGTGCCAGCAGACCCGGCATGTCCTCTGTCCGGATCTCGCCGATATGCTGGTAGCGGATCACCCCGTGCCCATCGACGATATAGCTTTCCGGCACGCCCGAAGAGCCGAGCGCAAGCTGCACCTGTCCGCTGTCGTCGCGCCCGATCGTCTGGAACGGGTTGCCGTTGACGGCAAGGAACTTCGCCAGATCGCCAGGCTCGTCGCGCACCGCAATGCCGACGAGTTGCACGCCTGCGGCACGCAGGGCCGCCAGCTGCGGCGCCTCCACCCGGCACGGCAGGCACCACGAGGCGAAGACGTTCACCACATGCACATGGCCATCGGCGAGCGCCCGGCTGTCGAAGCCGGTTCCGGCGCCATCGGGCAGCCCTGCGGGCAGCGAGAACGCGGGCATCGGCTTGCCGACCATCGCGCTGCGCACCGCCGTCTCCTGCGGCCGCAGCAGCGCCGCCAGCGCCAGCGCGGCAACGGCTGCGAACAGCGCCAGCGGCAGCCAGATCATCCAGTTCGAGGTGCGGGCCTGAGGTGTCGAAGGCGTACTCATCGCGCCATCTCTTCCCGGCGTTCCTCGATCCGTCGCACGATCCGGCCGCGCCGCCATCCGCTCCCCACGCGTCCGGCCAAGGCCAGCAGACCGCCGAGCGCGACCAGCACCCCGCCCAGCCAGATCAGCGACACGAACGGCTTCCACCACAGCCGCAGCTGCCAGCGGCCATCGTCGGTCTGCTCACCCAGCACGGTATAGAGCTGCCCGTTCCAACGGGTATGGAGCGCCGTCTCGCTGGTGCCTTGTGGTGGCGCCCAGAACATGCGCGCCTGCGGTTGGAGGTGAACAGGCGCCCCGCCGCGATAGCGTGCGTCGAGTTCGGCCTCCAGCGCGGTCCAGTTCGGCCCGGCCTGCGGCTCAATGGCGGCAAGCCGCACGCTCCACGGGCCTACTTGCGTACTCTGTCCGGGCTTCAGGGCAACGAGACGCTCGATGGTCCAGGTGCTCTCGCAGCCCATGCCGATCAGCGCGACGCCGATCCCGAAGTGCGCGATCACCATGCCCCACAGCGGCAGCGGCGCCTTCAGGCGGCGACGCGAGACCAGCGGCATCCACGAAGCCACGGCAAGCCCTGCCCCCAGCACCAGCACGAGGAACGGCAGCACGCTCGCCCCGCCCCACACCAGCACGGCGATGACGGCCAGCGCGATCATGATCGCCGCGCCGGTCAGCAGCGGCAGCACGCGCGGCAATGTGTCGCGGCGCCAGCGCAGCAGCGGCCCGACCATCAGCACCACCAGCATCGGCACCGCGAACAGTGCCGAGACCGGGTTGAAGTAGGGCGGCCCCACCGAGACCCGCTCGCCCATGGCCTCGGCCACCAGCGGATAGAGCGTACCGAACAGCACGATCGCCAGGATCGCCGTCAGCAGTACATTGTTGAGCACCAGCGCGCCCTCGCGGCTCACCGGCTCGAAGCGCGCGCCTTCGTGGATGCGCCCGGCGCGCAAGGCGAACAGCAGCAGCGCGCCGCCGATGTAGAGCGCCAGCAGCCCAAGAATGAAGGTGCCGCGCGTCGGATCGACGGCAAAGGCATGGACGCTGGTCAGAATGCCCGAGCGCACCAGGAACGTGCCGATCATCGACATCGAGAAGGCGATCACCCCCAGCATCACCGTCCACACCCGCAGCGCATCGCGCGAGGCCAGCACATTCACCGAGTGGAACAACGCGGTCGCCGCCAGCCAGGGCATCAGCGAGGCGTTCTCTACCGGGTCCCAGAACCACCAGCCGCCCCAGCCCAGTTCGTAATAGGCCCAGTACGAGCCCAAGGTGATGCCCAGCGTCAGGAAGATCCATGCGCCCAGCACCCAGGGCCGCATCGCCACGGCAAAGGCACGCCCCGCCTCGCCGCTCGCCAGCGCGCCCACCGCAAAGCTGAAGGCGATCGAGAGCCCGACATAGCCCAGGTACAGCGTGGGCGGATGGAACGCGAGGCCCATGTCCTGCAACAGCGGGTTGAGCCCCATGCCCGCAGGCGGCGCCGGATCGAGCCGGGCGAACGGGTTCGAGGCCAGCAGCAGGAAGGCATAGAAGCCAAGGCTGACGAAGGCCTGCGCCGCCAGCGTCATGCGCATCGTGCGTTCGGGCAGGCGATGCTCCAGCAGCGCGACCAGCGCACCGGCAAGGCCCATCACTGCCACCCACAGCAGCATCGAGCCCTCGTGGTTGCCCCAGGTCGAGGCAAGCCGGAAGATCAGCGGCTTGTCCGCGCTCGAATCGCTGGCGACCAGCGCCACCGACAGGTCCGTCGCGACGAAGCACCAGGCAAGGCACGCGAAGGCCGCCAGTACCAGCACGCCCTGCACGACCGCTGCCGGGCGGGCGAGCGCGCCGAAGGCTGCACTCTCCTCATTGTCACCGCCCCGCGTCGACAGCACCCCTGCCAGCAATTGCAGCAGCGCCAGCGCCGCGGCCATCCACAGGGCAGCAAGGCCCAGTTCCGCGATCATTGCGTGTGTTCCACGAGTTCGTGTGCCTCTTGGGCGCTCATGCTCGCCATCTCGCGCGGCACGTACTTCTCGTCATGCTTGGCCAGAAGCTGCGTCGCCACGAACAGGTCGTGCTCCGCCTCCATGTGCCCCTGTGCCACCACGCCCGATCCCTCGACGAACAGCGAAGGAACGATGCCGGTGAAGCGCACGGGTACGTTCACCTTGCCGTCGGTCACCTCGAAGGCCACCGTCACGCCGTCGGCCAGCGTGTGCAGCGAGCCGCGCCGCACCATGCCGCCAAGGCGGACCTCCTGATCGGGCTTGGGCGGATGGGCGAGGATCTCTGCCGGGAGATAGAAATAGCTCGCCTCGCTGCGCAGCGCCCAGGCGGCCAGCAGCCCTGCCCCCAGCAGCGCCGCAATCGCCAGCAACACCAGCACCATGCGCTGGTTGCGCGCCTTCAGAACAGACGTCCGCATCAGCGACGACGCTTGATCTTGTCGCGGCGCGCCTCGGCCCGCTTCATCGTCCACAGCGACCAGGCGACCAGCGCGATCGTCGCGCCCAGCGCCACGCCATAGGCGGCGATCACATAGGGCCAAGCATCGAAGGCCGCGCGCATCAGGCCGCCTCCTCGCCCAGCGCCATGCGGCGCAGGCGCGCATCGGCCTGCCGGTCCGCCAGGATCGCGCGCATCCGCGCCAGCACGCAGGCTGCAAAGATCAGTGTGAAGCCCAGCGTCGCTGCGAACAGCGGATAGAGAAAGATCGGCGCGATGGCCGACTTGCCCAGCGTGATGCTGGGCGGCTGATGCTGGCTGTTCCACCAGATCACCGAATAGTGGATGATCGGCAGGTTCACCGTGCCCACCAGCCCGAACAGGGCAGGCGCCAGCGGCGGCTCACCGCCCACCGACGCCTCATCGCTCGCCCGCGCCAGCGCAATCCACGCAAGGTAAAGCAGCAGCAGCACCAGCATACTGGTCAGCCGACCGTCCCACACCCACCAGGCACCCCACGCCGGACGCCCCCACAACGAGCCCGTCGCCAGACACACGGCGGTAAACACCGCCCCCGGCACCGCGCAGGCCCGCGCCGCCACCGGTGCCAGCGGATGGCGCCATACGACCTGCGAAAAACTCCCCGCCGCAATCCCCGACCACCCCGCCATGCCCAGCCACGCCGCAGGCACATGCAGGAAAATGATCCGCACCGTGTCCCCCTGAAGCCGCTCCGGCGGAACACAAAACAGCCCGAACACCAACGCCCCGCCCGCCAGCACGACACCGCCGATCAGGCACACCGGCAGCAAAACCCGCGCCAGACGCAAAAAACGAGCCGGATTCGCCAAACCGTGCATGCCGGAAGCTCTAGGGGCGGAACTCATCAACGATCTCGATTAATTCTTGCAGGCGTGAAGACGTCATTCACGCCTATCACTTCCCTCGCGCGTGTCGCGGAAAAACTGCGCGGGCCTTCATGGACACAGCGGTCATTCCAGACGAAACGGAGCCCTCCGAAATGTCCGGAAGGCTCCCTAAGGTTCAGGAGAGCAAGGCTGAAAAAGGCATTTCCAGCCTCAATCCTGCCAACCTTTATGCCGTGCGCCTGGCTGCTCGGCGCTGCCCCCTGCGGATCGCGAAGAAGGACAGCGCTGCGAACACGGCAGCCGCAAGGCCCATCAGCCACGGCATGATCTTCAACAGCAAGGGCTTACCCCCGCCTGCACGCGCAGTAGCGACCATGTCCTTGGTCACAAGCGTGTCAGGGCGACCGAAGCGCTGCAACACATGATTGGCAACGGCAGCAATCTGTTCGTCGGTCATCTGATTGGCGAATGCCGGCATGAAGGCATGGCCCACGCCGCTCTCGCGGTCGACACCGCCAAGGATCGTCATGACGAGGTTGGCGGGATTAACCGCACCGGTCGTCACGCTGCCCACCAGCGGCGGATAGAAATGATCCTTCGTGCCCTTGCCGTCCATCCCGTGGCACGAGGCACAGGCGCCATCATACAGGAACGCACCATCGGTGGTCGAACTGTCCGAATAGGAAGCCTCGGTCGCCCCGTTGCCCGGCTCATAGGCTGCCAGCTTCACCGGCCGCGTCTCGGTCCAGCCGAAAGCGGGACGAGTGTCGCGTGGGTCACGGATGGGCTGGCTGGCCTTGAGATAAGCCGCGATCGCGACAAGATCGGCTTCGGGCAGATGCTGCAGCGAATGCTCGACCGCTTCGGCCATGCCGCCAGCCGCGATGCCCTTGCCCGGTGCACGACCGTCACGCAGATAGGCAACGAGATCGGCCTGACTCCAGCCGCCAATGCCGCTGATCGGGTCCGACGTGATATTCGGAGCGTGCCAGCCGCTGAGATCGGCACCGCCAAGCGCTTCGCTGGGCTTTTCGGCCATCAGCATGTTACGCGGCGTGTGACACGAACCACAGTGCCCCAGCGTCTCGACAAGATACTGACCGCGCTGTGCTTCCGGAGACAGGTTCGCGGTAGCCTTGAAAGGCTTATCCGAGGTGAACAGCCAGTTCCACGGCCCCATCAGCATGCGAATACCGAAGGGGAACGGCAGATGCGTTTCCGCCGCCTTGGTGTCCACCGGCTTCACGCCGTGCATGAAGTAAGCGTAGAGCGCCTGCATGTCCGCCGTGCTGATGCCCTGATAATCGGTATAGGGCATCGCCGGATAGAGGTTTGCGCCGTCGGGACGCTTGCCCTTGCGCATGGCATTGTCGAAGTCGGCAAAGCTCCAGCCGCCGATGCCCGCGCTCTTGGAAGGCGTAATGTTGGGGGCCACGATATCGCCCAGTGGCGAGGCGATCTTGTAGCCGCCGACATATGGCGCACCGTGCGTTTCGACCGCGCGGTGACAGGCCGCGCAGTCACCCGCGTTGGCGACCACGGCACCGCGTGCGACCAGCGCCGGATCGGTAAAGTCGGGGCCCGCGTCCTGTGCGAGAACGGGAGCGGATGTCGCCAGCGCGAGGCAGGCGGCCGTCATGGCGAAAAGGGATTTCATCGCGTCAGACCTCCTTCGCGATCGTGTCGGCGATGCGGATCGAGAGCGCCACGCCGGTCAGCGTGGGGTTGATCACGCCCGAGGCGGGAATCACGCCGGTGGTCGCAAGGAAGAGATTGTCATGGTCATGCGTGCGGCAGTCGCCGTCCACCACGGAGTCCTTCGGATCAGCGCCCATGATGACCGAGCCCATAAGGTGATCACGGTTCTGCCAGCCTTCGCTGATGTCGATCAGTTGACCGTTCATGCCCTTCACGAATGTATGGAAGTCCGCCTCTGCGTGCGGCCTTGCCGCCGCCACGTAGTCATCGACATCGTAGTGGACGGTCAGCGTCGGGATGCCGAGCGCATCGCGCTTGGTCGGGTGCGGCTGCACGCGGTTCGTGGGATGCGGGAGCATCTCGAACACGGTCGAGAACTCGACCCAGCGCGAGGCCTCGTCACGGATGCGACGGTCCAGTTCGGGGCCGAGCACACCCTGATCGATCAGGCGCTTGGCGACTTCCGGGTTCGGAACCGGGTTGGCGATGGCGTGCTTGATCGCAGCATATTCGCGGCGATGCTCACCATCGCGGCGGTTGAAGATGCCGCCCTGCTGAACCGCGCCGCGACCGCCCCAGACCTCTTCGTCGGCCAGGAAGTGCATACCGATACCGGTATGATCCATCAGGTTGCGGCCAACCTGATCGGACGAGTTGGCAACGTCCGACATCAGCAGAAGCTTGGGCGTTTCCAGGCCGTGCGCGGCCACCACGAAGTACCGTGCGGTGAGGCGTACATCCTCGCCCTTCGAGGTGCGGTAATGAACCGCAACGATCTTGCCGTTCGCGCCCTTTTCCAGCTTGTAGGCCGTCGCATCGGTCAGCAGCTTGGCGCCTGCAGCTTCCGCATGGTCGGCATGGAAGCCGCCCGAATACATCGCACCGATCGGGCACACCGGCATGCAGTTGTTGTTGCCAGCGCAGGCCGGACGCCCGTCGTAGGGCTTGGTCACGCGCGCGTTGGGCTCGTGAATGAAGTTGAAGCCGAGCGGCGAGAGGCGTGCCTCAAGGCGCTGGAACATGTAGGTCTTGCCCTCGGGCGGCAGCGGATAAGGCTTGGAGCGCGGCGGGAAAGCCGGACCGCCCTGTCCGCTCTGGTCCTGCTCGTCGGAACCAACCACGCCCAGCGCTTCCTCGGCGCGCTGATACCAGGGCTCCAGATCGTCATAGCTGATCGGCCAGTCGCGGCCGACGCCATAGGTCGACTTGAGCTTCATGTCCGCGGGCAGATAACGCCAGGTCGCCGCAGCCCAGTGCCAGGTGGTGCCGCCGACCAGCTTGAGCATGCCCGGACGCAAGGCGAACGAGCCGGTGTTCTCAAGATACTCCTCGGACTCGGTGGTCATCGCCCACTCGGCGTCGGGATAAGGGCGATTGTAGTCCGAGCGGCGCGAGGAATTGCGCGAGTTCTGGACGATCTTCCAGCGCGGGATACGCAGCCCCGCCTCCAGCAGGATCACCGACTTGCCGGCCTTCGCCAGTTCATACGCCGCGTTGGAGCCCAGCGCGCCGGAGCCGACGACAATCACGTCCGCATCATACGTTTCGGCCATGATTATACTTTCCCTGCTCGATCGGCGGCAGAATTGGAGGAATGGGCAGAGCCCTGCCATTCGGGGATGCTCCTGGGACCGCGCGGCACCGGCGTTCCGGCAGGCGGGTTGACCCAGAAATTGGTGCCGCCGCGTGCGTAGGTGGGGATCACCGTCGCATCGATAGTGGGGCGCCACATCAAGGCGCCCGTGAACGTCACGAAGCCGGTGGTGTCCTTGTGTCCTTCCGAAGGGGGCCTGCCCGTGAAGCCGAGATAGAACGCCGCAGTGATGGTGCGCGCGGTTGCCAGCAAGGCCTCATCCTTGCTGACCGACGCCGCCAGGAAGGCAGCCATGTCCTGCACACCCGAGGACGTGATCGCCGCGCTCAGCCGCTCTGCGGCGCGGGGAAACTCGCGGTCGAGCGTCGAAAGCTGGGTCCATGCCCGCATGACGGCCACGTCATCGGTCAGCGGCGCGCTGGTGACGAAACGGCTTGCATGAAGGAATGCGCCGCTCGGCTTTGCCGCTTGGGCCTGCGCGAGCAGCGCATCGACAGAAAAGCCGCTGCCTGCAAGAAAGGCAACACCGCCGATACCGGCAAGCAGGTCGCGTCGCCGGAATGCGGCAAAGGGGTGGCGGCGAAAGTCGAACGACTCGCCTTGGCTTGTGTCATGGGGCGCTTCTCACGTTTTCGTGGCCAGATTTGGCCTTGCCCCTGCCTCTGCCTCCCTTGCTGCGCATTTTCCAGCCCTCCCGAATGTTCGCATCGCGAAGGCTGCCTCCCGAAATCGCGAAGATTAAGTGTAGGCGCTTTCTATTTCGGGATAGCGCATCACTTCGCGCCGCAACTCGTCCTGAAGGAAATCGACAAAGGCGCGGATACGCGCGGGCTGGTGATGGCGTGAGGCGAACACGGCCTGGATCGGGATCGCCGGAGGCACCCAGCCCGGAAGCAGTTCGACAAGGCGCCCCGTCGCGAGATCCTCACGCGAATCCCATATCGACTTCAGCGCAATTCCCGCGCCACCCAGACAAGCGGCATGCGCCGCAGCCCCATCGTTGGCCAGCAGCGTCCAGCCCACTTCGACGCCGATCTTGCGACTGCCGCGCTGGAACCGCCAGAGCGTTACCGGCGGGTCTCCCAGCACAATGCAATCGTGATCAGCCAAATCCTGCGGAACACGCGGATTGCCTCGCCGTGCGACATACTCCGGCGAGGCGACCAAGACCCGGCGATCCGGCGCAATCGTGCGGGATACGAGGTCGGAATCGGGCAGTTTCGCCTGCCGGATCGCCACATCGACATTGTCCTGAACGATATCGAGCATGCGATCCGTCGAGAGCAACTGGATACGCAAGTCCGGATTGGCCTGCAGGAAGCGCCCGAGGCGCGGAGCGATCTGCCCGATGCTGAAGGCAATCGTGGCCGTGACCCGCAGCACTCCGGCAGCAGCGGTGCTGCGCGTATGCAAAGCGGCCTGCGCCTCTTCCATCTTGTTCAGGATATCGCGCGCACGCGGCAGGAATTCCAGCCCATCATCGGTCAGGCTGATGCGACGCGAAGACCGGTTTACCAGCCGAACCTGCAGATCCGCTTCCAGTCGGGCCAGCCGTTTGGAAACGACGGCCAGCGCCATCCCCTCCAGACGCGCAACCTCGGACAGGCTGCTGGCATCGGCAAGGCGCACGAAAACGGCCAAATCCTCCAAATGCGGCATAGTTGTCAACCTTTAGAAATGCCGCCCGCCTGCGGGTGGCGTTCGCGCATGCAGCGCGCATCTCGCCCGAGACTTGCCTGATTGCAACCAGAAGACCAAGGGCCGCAACCGATCGCGCCGTTGCATGGCCGATGCCCCCCCTGCCTTGCTCAAGGAGCTTTCACAATGCCATCCCGATCCTGTCTGCTCTTGCTCGGCGTGGCATTATCCGATCTCGTCATCGCCTCCGGCGCGCACGCCGCCGACGCTCCTGCCCCGGTCGAGCAGGAAACGCCAACGCCCACCCCCACGCTGACCGGCGACTGGGGCGGGCTGCGTTCGGACCTGCGCGACAAGGGCATCGACCTTTCCATCGGCTATACGGGCGAACTCGCCACCAACGTCTCTGGCGGCAGCCGCAAGGCGGTGAACGATACGGATCAGATCACGGTCGGCGCGGCCATCGATGCCGACAAGCTGATGGGCCTTCGCGGCGGCAGCTTTCAGGCAACCGTAACCTACCGACGCGGAGAAAACCTCTCGCAGAACGCGGGCCTGGATACCCTTCTCCAGGTCCAGGAAGTATACGGGCGCGGCCAAACCTTCAGGCTGACCGAGTTCTCGTATTCGCAGGACCTTGGCGGCGGTGTCGACGTGAAGCTGGGACGTCTGCCGGTCGGCAACGATTTCAGCAGTTTCTCCTGCGATTTCATGAACGGCAGCTTCTGCGGCGCCCCCATCGGCAACATCGGCGGCGATTTCTGGTACAACTGGCCGGTAAGCCAATGGGCTGCACGACTGCGCGTCAAGCACGGCTCGGCCTATGCCATGATCGGCGCCTACGAAGTCAATCCGCGCAATCTGGAGAACACCTTCACGATCGGCCACTTCAAGGGCGCGACCGGGGTGCTGATCCCCTTCGAAATGGGTCATGGCCTGCGTCTGGGGCACGACCATCTGCCGGGCCTCATCAAGGCCGGCGGCTGGTACAGCACCGCCGATGCCGACGATGTCCTGCTCGGAACCGACCGCCTCCCTGCGGTTGCGGCAGACCAGCCCATGCTGCAACGGTCGGGGCGGTACGGCGGCTTCGTGATCATCCAGCAGCAATTGACCGGTCGCTACACGCAATCGGCTGATGGCACCACGCACGCGACGCAAGGGCTGAGCACGTTCGCCACGTTCACGCAGGCCGACAGGAATACGGCCCGCGTCGACAACCAGATTACTGCGGGGCTGCACTACCTCGGGTTTGCCGACAGCCGCCCTCAGGATTTCATCCAGCTTGGCGTGGCACGCACGCACCTGAACGCCCGTGCCGCACTGGCGGACGAACTCCAAACTGGCGTCGATATCAGCCAAGGCGCCGAATATGAAATCGAGGCCGACTACGGCCTGCAACTGACGCCCTGGATGAATGTCCAACCCAACGTTCAGTACATCGCCAATCCAGACGGCGACAAGAAACGCACAAACATTGTCGTTCTGGGCCTCAAGACCGCGATTGCCCTGTAATCAAACGGCCTCTTGATGGATTTCTCAAGTCGGCAAAATTCTGAAGCCATGATGCCTTGGCCTTAAAGTGCGGCACCATGGCTTCAACGATCGGCTTGCGAGAAGCGTCTGATGAAGCAGCGCGGCGATGATTGCCGCGGACGACAAAGCGCAAACCGCCAAGCTTTGGACCTTAACCGCAAACGCAAATCGGTCTGTCGCGAATTCATCAATGAAAATGGCGGAAGACCGTTTGCCTTAACGGTTGCTGCCCCGCGTGTTTTTGCATCGTTCAGCCGATCATTCATACCTGAAGCTCATGCGCCGTATGGAGTTTCTGGAGGTCGCGATGAGGATACGAAGCAAGATAACGCTCGCCACGGCTATGCTGGCAATAGCGACAACGGGTATGGTGACTGCGGTTCCAGCAGAGGCCCGTGTCAGTGATGGGGCTGCGGTCGGCCTGGGGCTTTTGGGCCTCGGCGTTGGAGCTGCGGTCGCGTCGGATCACCATCGCCGTCACTACTATGTCGATGACGGATATTATGCACCGCCTCCTCCGCCGCCGGAATATGCGCCGCCTCCACCCCCCCTCCTCCGCCGCCATCGTATTCTTACGAATATGTCCAGCGCTGCCGGGTCGTCGAACGCTGGGATCCTTACTGGCACGACTACAGGTCGGTAAGGCGCTGCTACTGACCCGAAGGAACCTCGCTGCTCCAACATGCGGCGAGATTCCTTTTTCTAAGGAATGCCAGGTTGCAACGGTCGCAAGGGCTGATTTGCCGCATTCCCCTTCACGGCAAGGCTCCTTTTGCGTTCCCGATCGCTTCGCAAAACCCCTCGAAAATGCTCTCGACGATGCGCTCAAGCTCGCACTGCTTTGATGGTGTGCTGACGGTGCGTATGGTTTGAGCATCGGCCAGCGCAGGCCGCCCCTATCATCTCCTTCAACATGAGGAGACGAACGATGCACACAACCCCATTATGATGCCCATCCAGACGTCACGTCAGTGCATGGTCGAAGACATGGATCTGCGCCTCCTGCCGCACACCATGCAGCACAACTATCTACGGGATGTAGCGCGGTTTGCCACCCATCTCCCGATACAGCGACAGGAGCAAAACTGGGCCAATTCCAGCGCGAGGCAGAGCCGATGCTGAACAGCATCGTGTGGGCAATAAGATTCTTCTATTCCCATGCGATTAATCGGCCGCACTGCCCCGTAAGCTTTGCCAGGTGAAGCACCGGCGGTCCTTGCCAACGGTGCTCAATCGTGAGGAAGTGTCACGAATACTGCTTCGGGTGGAATACACTCAGCTGGCAATTCGCACCTTGAGGAACGTGGTCGGTCCGCTCGACATGCTAGCCGTACTTCCCGCTCCTCGATCGCAGGCATCACCAAACGGTAGGAGTGCGCGCCGATCATGACCGACAATCCGAAAACAGAAGAATGGCCCCTCTTCGATCAGAGAGGCGCAAGGAACACCAAAAAAGCGGCCACGCCCTTTGCTTGGGCAGGGCGTGGCCGCATGAGGAACTGGCGTCCGGTAGGGACATGCCCTGAGGGAATGTCGGACGTCAGGGTGTTCGGTGTTGCGCCCTCCCGTTCGAGAAAGAAGGGCAGGAGAAGATCGCCGGCTCTAACCTGCCAGGGGCTGGAGCCCTGGCACCACCTCAGGCCTCGACCAGCCGGTGCTGACGGCAGGCCATCAGCGGCTGGATCTTCTCGCCGAAGTCGGTGATGCCCTTCTCGAAATCGTCGAAGGTCAGCATGATGCCCTTGGTGCCTTCGACCGCGGCGGCCTCGTCGAGCAGCGCTGCCACCGTTGCGTAAGAGCCCACGAACGTACCGATACCCAGGTTCACCGCGCCTTCGGGCAGGTTGATGTGCCGCGCGGTCGAGCCCTCACCCGCGGTCTTGTCCGCCGCACCCTGATCGCTCATCCACGACAGCGCATCGACATCGGCGCCTTCGCGATAGCTCTGCCACTTGGCCATCGCTGCCTCGTCGGTCTCGTCGGCGATCACCATGCACAGGATATAGGCGCCGACATCGCGCCCGGTCTGCTTCGCCGCCTCGACCAGCGCCTCGACAGTAGGGGCATGCTTGGTCGGTTTATTGAGCCCGCCTGCGGTCACGAAGTTGTAGTCGCCATAGTTGGAGACGAACTCCATGCCGCGCGCCGACTGACCAGCGCCGACGATCTCGATCTTGCCGGTCGAAGGCTTGGGCAACAGCTTGCAATCATCCATCTGGAAGTGCTCGCCTTTGAAATCGGACGTGCCGGTGCTCCACAGATCCTGCATGACCTGCACGTATTCACTGGCGTAATCATAGCGATAGCCGAAGTACGCATCGCCCGGCCACACGCCCATCTGAGTGTACTCGCCCTTCGCCCAGCCGGTGACGATGTTGACGCCGAAACGCCCCGGCGCCACGCTGTCGATCGTTACCGCCATGCGTGCCACCATCGCGGGCGGCAGCGTCAGGATCGCCGTCGAGGCGAACAGCTTGATCTTGCTGGTTACCGCCGCCAGCGCGCTCATCAGCGTGAAGCTTTCCAGGTTGTAGTCCCAGAACTCGGTCTGCCCGCCAAACCCGCGCAGCTTGATCATCGACAGCGCGAAGTCGAAGCCATAGCCCTCCGCCGCCAGAACCAGCTTCTTGTTCAGCTCGAAGCTGGGCTTGTACTGCGGCGCATTCGCCGAGATCAGCCAGCCGTTGTTTCCGATCGGAATGAAAAGTCCAATATCCATGGTTGATTAACTCCTGGAGAGAAGGTCAGAACTCGGCCAGCAGGCGGCCCATCCCGGCGATACGGTCGGTAAACCCGACCGAGCGCAGCGCATGCCAGTACGTGGCGGTATTGATGGCGATCACAGGCTTGCCCAGACGCGCCTCGTGCCGGGCGGCGACATCGACCATCGACAGGTTGGTGCCGACCTGCACGATCGCATCGACATCGTCCCCATCGAGTTCATCGATCACGGCATCGAGCCGCCCCGGCGTCACTTTGGCGATATCAGTCCAGCGCTTGCATTCGAGCGGGATGTCGCGCTTCACGGCAAAGCCCGATTCCTCAAGGAACCGCCGGACTTCCGCGTTCGCCACCGGATAATACGGGGACACGAAGCTCACCGATTTCGCGCCATACGCCTTGAGCGCGGCGGCAACGGATTCCGCTCCGGTCGAGGCACCGATCCCGGCAAGATCCTCCACCTGCTTTTTCCAGGCACGAGATCCCTCTACCCCACCATAGAACGTGATCGCCGACATCCCGAGCACCAGATAATCGGGCTTGCAGGTCATGACCGAGCGCACGGCATCGAGCGTGTTCTGCGCGATCGCCGTCGTCCCGGCGATGAAATCCTCGTTATTCAGCGCGTAAGGGTCCTCGACATAGATGCGCGAGAAATGGTTGGTCACGCCTTCGGGCCGCATCCGTTCCATGTCGGGCTGGACCACGGTATTGGTGGAAGGCGCCACGACCCCGAACAGGGCGCGCCAGCCGAGCACATCGGTCATCGCTGAAATCTCCTCCGGTTATCGCAAGTCGCTGCTGCAGACCCAGACAAAAGCCTCGGCCACAGCAACGACTGCCCCGTCATGCGATGGCTGCCGCCGTTTCGAGGCTCTCGAACATCGCCTGGCGCAGCATGTACTGACGCCGCTGGACATCATCCTGCTTGATTGCCAGCATCGCCTGGCGGCGGGCCTCATGGGCATTGTCCTGATTGCCCTTGATGAATTCCATGTTCTGCTTGGTCTGCGTCTGGGTGAAGGTATGCGTCACTTCGCGACGCTGACGCTCGAACAGGGCAAGCCCGCCATCCACATCCCTGTTGCCGATCAGCGCAGGCGCCAGCTTGTCGAACAGGTTGAAGGCATCATGGATGCCCGAATTCATCCCGAACCCGCCCAGCGGATTGTTGAGATGCGCGGAGTCGCCGATCAGCATCACGCGCCCCTCGCGGAACGACTTCGCGACGCGCTGATGCACGCGGTAAAGCGTCCGATGGCGAGTCTGAACAGCAGCGCCATCGCCTATAATGCGGTCGAAGATCGCGTTCTTGTTCGCGTCCGAGCGCAGCGTCTCTTCATCCACAGCACCGTTAACGGGCACCAGAACGCGCCACAGCGACGGTACACGAAGCAGAACCAGCCACTCGTCGGGATCGCTGACGTAATTGACGTAAGCCAGATTGGGCAGATGGTCCGCCAGTTCGACTTCGGTGGACAGCGTCAGGAAGCGCTCGGGATATGTGAACCCGTCGAAGCCGATACCCAGCCACTTGCGGACGATCGAGTTCGCGCCATCGGCACCGATCAGATAGTCCGCCCGCAAGGTTTCGATGCCGGTCATCGTCTCGACCCAGAGGTCGACGCCGGTCTGGTCCTGCTGGAATGTCAGAAGTCGGCTGTTGAAGCGCACATCGGCGTTCGGCAGTCGTTCGAGCCCCTCTGCGAGTGCCCGCGAGAGATGATACTGCTCGCACTGGATGCGGAAGGGGTAACGGGTGACATCGGAAATCTCGGAGAGATCGAAGTCGATCACCTCACCGCTCTTGCGGTCGCGCCAGTGGAACACCGGCGCCTTGAGGCCCGTCTCCAGCAGCATCTTGGTAATGCCGATGCGGTCGAGCATTTCGAGCGTCGGCGGATGGAATGTCGAGGCGCGAAGGTCCTGGGCGCAGTCGCCCCCGGCTTCGAGCAGAACCACTGATATCCCTTCCTGCGCCAGCAGTGTCGCCATGACTGTGCCGACCGGACCCGCCCCGGCAATGGCCACCTGGCAACGATTATCCCCTGTCATTCAGCGGTCTCCGTTTGATTGCCAGCCGCTTATGAACCCTCGCCATACCTGCGCGACACGCCCGACCCCGCTCTATCCACCTGCCGGGTAGCGCATCGCGAACCCCGTATTCCCTAGGCAATCCCGAACGAAAAAGGCCGGAAGGATCACCCTTCCGGCCTTTCGCTGATCGCCTGTCGGTCAATCCCGAGATGCGCAGGTCAGACCACCGCGCACACGGTCTTCCATTCGAGGTAATTGTCGAGCGCCTGCCTGCCGCTGTCGCGTCCCCAGCCGGACTGCTTGATGCCGCCGATCGCAAGGCTGGCATCGAACATCGAATGACAGTTGATCCAAACCGTCCCCGCCTTGATGTCAGACGACATGCGGTGGGCATGGCTGAGGCTTTCGGTCCACACGCTTGCCGCCAGGCCATATTCGCTGTCGTTGGCGGCGGCGATGACTTCCTCGGGCTCGTCGAACGCCTGCGCGACCAGCACCGGACCGAACACTTCCTCGCGCACGATCTCCATGTCGGGACGGACATCGACGACGACGGTCGGCGCGATGAACGTGCCCGCCTCGCCGCCGCGTTCGCCCCCAGTCAGCATGGTCGCGCCTTCGCTCCGGGCACGCTCAAGGAAGCCTTCGACCCGCTCGGCATGGATGCGCGAGACCACCGGCCCCATCTGCGTTTCGGCAGCAAGGCCATGGCCCAGTCTGATCCCGCGCGCATACGCCGCAATCCCTTCCACCACCTCGTCATGGATCGAGCGATGGACGTAGAGCCGCGATCCCGCGATGCAGACCTGCCCGGCGTTCATGAAGATCGCATTGGCAGCCCCCGGAATGGTGATCGAGAGGTCAGCGTCGGGCATGATGATTGCGGGCGACTTGCCGCCCAGTTCCAGCGTCACGCGCTTGAAATTGCTCTTTGCGGCATCCAGCACCGCACGTCCCGTCGCCGTCGAACCAGTGAAGGCGATCTTGTCCACCTTGGGGTGGCCCGCCAGCGCGGCGCCCGTTTCGCGACCATAGCCGGTCACGACATTGAGCACGCCCGCCGGGACACCGGCCTCCACCATCAGTTCGGCCAGACGCAGTGCTGAAAGCGATGTGTCTTCCGCAGGCTTGAGCACCAGCGTGCATCCGGCGGCAAGCGCGGGCGCCAGCTTCATCGCCGTCAGCACCAAAGGCGAATTCCACGGCACGATCGCCGCGACCACGCCCACCGGCTCGCGCACGGTCCAGGTCCGCATCTGCCGCCCCTGCGGCTGGTAGTTGATCGAGCTTTCCAGAGTGCTGCCCTCGATCGCCATCGCCTGCCCCGCAAAGAAGCGGAACTGCCCGATGGCACCGGGAATCTCCGCCCAGCGGCCAAGCGACAGCGGTTTGCCCTGATCAAGCGTCTCAATCTCCGCCAGTTCGTCGATGTGCGCCTCGATCAGGTCCGCGACCTTCCACAGGATGCGCGCACGTTCGACCGGCACCACGGCCTTCCACGCCGCCAGCGCCCGCGTTGCCGCATCCACCGCGGCATCTACGTCGGCGGCATCTGCACGCGCGATCTGCCCGGTTTCAAGGCCACTGGCGGGATCGAGCGTCGGAAAAGTCGCGCCGCCCGCCGCAGCCTGCCATGCTCCGTCGATCAGAAGCCCATGCCCCCGCGCCCGGCGAGCCAGGAACGCACGCGTTTCTGGGCGGAGATTTTCGAGAGGAAAGGTCGAGGAAAGAGGCAAGGTCATGATACGCGCGATCTCCTGAACAGCAGCGCAGTCTAGGCACAGCCCTGACAAGATGGCGAGGCGCCGGGATAAAAATTCGCAGGTCGGATAATCGGCGCACGGATCGCCCGGCATGTCGGCTTGCCGTCTAAGCCGCCCCGGCACGGACTCGCTCTTATGAAGCGAGCCTTCGGCGTCGCACCTGCATAGATGAATACCGGCCCCGGATACGCAGCAGTGCCCAGACGTTGGCACCATGACCGGCCCGGCCCCTTACGGCAACCCAGGAGAGAGCACATGGCCAACCCCATTCTTCGTCGCAAGCTTGCCGAGGGCAAGTTCTTCGTCGTCCCCGGTATTCAGGACATGATTACGGCCGTGATCGCGAACAAGGTGGGTTTCGATCTGGTCTACGGCACCGGTTACTGGCTCACGGCGTCGGCCTGGGGGCTGCCGGACGCGGGCATCGCCACCTACACCGAAATGAAGAACCGCATGGAAACGCTGGTGCGCACCAGCAATGCCGCTGTCATCGCCGATGGCGACACCGGCTATGGCGGGCTGCTGAACGTGCATCACACGGTCAAGGGCTACGAGGCCGCAGGCGTCACCGCGATCCAGCTCGAAGATCAGGAGTTTCCGAAGAAGTGTGGCCACACGCCGTTCCGCCGCGTCATCCCGCTTGAAGACATGGTGGAAAAGATCAAGGTCGCCGTCGCCGCGCGGGAAAGCGAGGATTTCCTTGTGATCGCCCGCACCGACGCACGCCAGAG
Organism: Novosphingobium sp. 9; assembly: GCF_025340265.1. Classification (NCBI taxonomy): domain Bacteria; kingdom Pseudomonadati; phylum Pseudomonadota; class Alphaproteobacteria; order Sphingomonadales; family Sphingomonadaceae; genus Novosphingobium; species Novosphingobium sp. 9. The sequence continues at coordinate 1,155,892 of NZ_CP022708.1, forward strand.
CGAGGGACTGGACGCGGTCATGCGTCGCCTTGAAGCTTACGACAAGGCCGGTGCCCATGTGCTGTTCCCCGAAGCGCTCGAAAGCGAAGAGGAGATGGCCAAAGCCTGCGCCGCCTTCGACAAGCCACTGATGGCCAACATGGCGAACGGAGGCTCCACGCCGATCCCGCTGGCTTCGGTGCTGGAAGAAATCGGCTATGCCTATGCCATCTACCCTTCGCTTACCAGTCTGGTCGCCGCCACCGCCATCGAGAAATCCCTGCGTGACCTCAAGGACAAGGGTATCGGCGAACCGGACGGCATCTTCAACTTCAAGGAATTCTGCTCGTTGATCGGTTTCGACGAGGTTTGGGAGTTCGAGAAGACCTGGGCCCCTGCCCCCTCGCAGTCGAAGTGACGGTTAGAACAGACATGGCCTCCACCCACCCCGCGCGCCGCATCGCCGCCGCCGTGCTTCACCGCAGCGGCGAAAACCCGCGCCCTTATGCGCAGAACAAACCGCTCACGGTTTCCCCGCTCGATCTCGCCGATCCCAAACCCGGCGAAGTCCTGCTGCGGATCGATGCGGCAGGCATCTGCCATTCCGATCTCTCCGTCATCAACGGAGACCGCCCACGCCCGATGCCGATGGCGCTGGGGCACGAGGCCTCCGGAACGGTGCTTGCACTGGGCGATCCGGACGAGCCGGGCCTTGCCGTGGGCGACCGCGTGGTGCTGGTATTCCTGCCTTCCTGCGGCCAGTGCCAGCAGTGCCTTTCCGGGCAAGGCTATCTGTGCGATGCCGCCGCTGCCGCCAACGGACGCGGGGAACTGATGCGCGGCGGATCGCGCCTGGCGTGCCGGGCAGAAGATGGCGGGCAGGCGGTGCATCACCACCTTGGCGTCTCCGCCTTCGCTACGCAGGCCGTGGTAGACCGGCGATCGCTTGTCCGCATCGACGCCGACATTCCCGCAGAAGTCGCGGCACTGTTCGGCTGCGCGGTACTCACGGGTGTCGGTGCCGTTTTCAACACCGCCATGGTCCGCCCCGGCGAAAGCGTGACGATCTACGGCCTTGGCGGCGTAGGACTGGCAGCCCTGCTGGGCGCGCTTGCCGCCGGAGCACAGCCGGTCCGCGTGGTCGATCCCTCACCAGAAAAGCGGGCGCTGGCGCTGGAACTAGGCGCCGCCGTGGCGCTTGCCCCGATGACGATGGCGGCGCAGACGGCAGCGATGTCGTCATCGAGACGGTCGGCAAGGCCGCTGCTCTGGCACGCGCCTATGCCGGGGCACGCCGTGGCGGGCGGATCGTCACTGTGGGCCTGCCCAACCCGGCGGAGGATCTGTCGATCAAGGCCATCTCGTTGGTGGCCGAAGGCAAGAGCCTGCTCGGCAGCTACATGGGATCTTCGGTCCCGTCGCGCGACATCCCGCGTTATATCGCCCTGTGGCGCGCCGGAAGGTTGCCGGTCGAACGGCTGCTCACCTCGCGCCGCCCGCTGGAGGAAATCAACGATGCGATGGACGATCTCGCATCGGGGGCCGCCATCCGGCAGGTCATTATCCCCGGCTGGTGATCATTTCTATCCGACAGTCGGATAGTTTCTTGATTAACGCGGTGAAACGTCATTTGCTCGTCACTCTTTGATCTGGGTCAAAGTTGTGGGGAGCAAGTGACGTGGAAAAAGGCGTTCCGATTCGGTCCATTACCCGGTCTATTGCCGCCCTGCGCGCGATCAATCGCGCCGGGTCGCTCAACATGATGGAAATCGCCAAGGCCTCCGAAGTGCCCTATGCCACCGCCTGCCGGATCGTGCAGACGCTGCTGTACGAAGGGCTGATCGAGCAGGAGCCATCGCGCAAGCGCTACCGCGCAACGATGCTCGTCCAGACGCTGGCCACGGGCTACCAGCGCGACGATGCGCTGGTGCAGGCCGCCCGTCCGCACATCGTGGACCTGACCAGACGCCTTGGCTGGCCGGTTTCGATCGCAGTGCGTGTCGGGCGTGAAATGATGCTGCGCGATTCGACGCACTCGAACTCGTCGCTGACCTTCGAGCATTACTACCCCGGCTTCACGCTGCCGATCCTCGACAGTGCCTCGGGCAAGGTCTCCATGGCCTTCGCACCGGACGAGGAACGCGAGATGATCCTGCGCTTCATGCGCGTCTCGCAGGACATCGATCTCAACTATCTGGCGACTGCCGAAGTGGGGCTCGACGTTGAACGCATCCGGGCCGACGGTTTTGCCGTGCAGGGGCGCAACTATCACAACCTCACGCCCGGCAAGACCTCCTCGATCGCGGTGCCGATCTTCCGCGATGGGCGCTATGAGGGCGCCATGACGCTGGCATTCTTCGTTGCCGCCATGAAGCTTTCGGCGGGCATCGATCTCTATCTGGACGAGATGAAGGCCACCGCTGCGGCCATCAGCCACGATCTCAGCCATCAGCCGCAAGGGCATGCCTGAACGCAAGAAGCGCGGCCATGGGTTTCTCGCCATGGCCGCGCTTCTCGAATATTGGGGCAGCCCGCCTCAAAGCCGCGCGGTGACTGCCTTGGTTTCCAGATAGGCGTCGAGCCCCTCCTGCCCGAATTCGCGCCCCCATCCCGACTGGCCATAGCCGCCGAAGGGAATGTTCGTGCCCACCGCACCATGGCAGTTGATAGAGACATGACCCGCCCGGATGCGCTTCGCCAGACGGTGCGCGGTCGAAAGATCGCGCGTCCACACCGAGCCTGACAGGCCATAGGGCGTGTCGTTCGCCAGCGCAGCCAGTTCGTCGAGATCCGTCGTCTCGACTTTCGTCACGGCCATGACCGGCCCGAAGATTTCCTCGCGGACCAGCGCCATGTCGGGGCGACAATCGGCATAGATGGTGGGCGTGATGAAGTTCCCCGGTCGATCCAGCTTGCGCCCGCCCGTAACAAGGCGCGCGCCTGCCGCCCCGGCGCCATCGATATAGCCCATGACCTTGGCGGTATGCGCGTCCGAGATCATCGGCCCCTGCATGGTGGCGGGATCGAGCCCGTGGCCCAGCGTCATGCCTTCGGCAAAGGCTTTCAACCCCTCCAGCAATTCATCGTGAATCGAGGCATGGGCGAAGATGCGCGTCCCGGCCATGCAGTTCTGTCCCTGCAGGAAGAACGTTGCGAAGGCCACGCCGGGCACCGCGAGGGCAAGGTCGGCATCGGGCATGACCATGACCGGGCTCTTGCCGCCCAGTTCCAGGCTCACCTTCTTGAGGTTGCCGAGCGCCGCCTCGACGATCCGCCTTCCCGTCGCAGTCGATCCCGTGAACGATACCTTGTCGATGCCGGGATGCGCAGCGATGGCGGCGCCCGCCTGTGCGCCAAGACCATTGACGATGTTCACCACACCTGCCGGAAAGCCTGCCTCCAGCACCATCGCGCCCAGCGCCAGAGCGGATAGCGGCGTCTCCTCGGACGGCTTGACGATCACCGTGCAGCCCGCCGCCAGAGCCGGTGCCAGCTTCAGGATCGCGGTGGAGAGCGGCACGTTCCACGGCACGATCTGGCCGACCACGCCCACCGGTTCGCGGAGTGTGTAAGTCAGCGCTTCGGTTTCGGCGGCGATATGGCGTGGCGGCGCGGTGGTCGTCCCCTCGATCCGCATGATGGCGCCGGCATAATAGTCGACCATCTCGACGCAGTTCGCGGTGGTCAGCCCGGCGATAAAGCCGGGCATGCCGTTGTCGAGGATGTCGAGTTGCGTCAGCAACGTCGCATCGCGCTCCATGATCCGGGCAAGACGATGCATCAAAGCCGTGCGATCGGCCACAGTCATGCGCCCCCAGGGACCATCGACCGCGGCCCTTGCGGCCTTCACCGCCCGGTCGATCTCCGCCGCTCCGCCGGTCTGGACGCGGGTCAGCTCCAGCCCTGTCGCAGGATCGCGACTGACGATCTCGCCGCTGCCTTCGACCCATTCGCCGCCGATCAGCAGGCGATGAGGCGCGGCAAGGAACGCCGCCGTTTCCGGTGCAATGGCGTGTCCGTCGAATGGAGTGGCGGTCATACAGGCACCGTGCGGCAGTCGTAGGTGAACAGACCGAGCGATTCCTCGTCCTTCATGCCTTCCAAGCCGAAGAAATCGGTCTTCTGCCCCTGCATGCGATCGGCATTGGCATTGCTTTCCGACTGGATGAACGTGCACCGCTCATGCCGCGCGGCTTCATAACGCTGGAGCCCCTCGGCGATCGACGAAGATGCTGCCAGCGCCCGCGCCAGCACCACGCCATCCTCGATCCCGCAGGCGGCACCGTGGCCAAGGAACGGCGTCATCGCATGGGCCGCATCGCCGATCAGCGTGACGTTATCGTCAAGCGTCCAGTTCGGCAGCGCCGTGCGCGCATTGATCGCCCACTTGAACATCGGTTGCTGACATGCCGCCTCGATCAGGGTCTGGGCATCCTGGCACCAGTCCGCATAGACGCGGCGCACCTCATCCGGGTCTGCGGCGGTCGTCCAGCCTTCCTCGTTCCAGCCGTCCTGCCTTGAGAAGAACACCAGGTTCATCGCGGTGGAATTGCGGATGTTGTACCGCGTGATCATCGCGCCGGGACCGATGATGATGCCCGGAAAATCCGAAAGTTCCTGAAGCTGCGGCGTCACCGGCACCAGGCAGCGCCACGCGACATGGCCGGTGAAATGCGGCGGAGCGGTGTCGAAACGCTGGCGGATCACCGACTTCACACCGTCCGCGCCAACGATAAGATCCCCGCTGACGGTCGACCCGTCTGCCAGCGTGACGCTTGCACCATCGCTTGACACTACGGCGGCACCGCAGCGCAGATCGACGCCGGCTGCGCGGGCCGCGCCGAGCAACACGTCATGCAGATCGGCGCGATGGATCGTCACGTAAGGCGCGCCGTACTTCTCCCGCTGGCTGGAGCGATCCTTGGCAACGAGGGTGCGCCCGTCCTCATAATGCTGGATGCGCTGGCGCACCGGCTCCACACCGGCGGCAGCGGCGGTCTCGCAAACGCCGATGAAGTCCAGCCCCAGCATGGCATTAGGCGATAGCGTAACGCCTGCACCGATCTCGCCGAACTGCGGTGCGCTTTCCAGCAGCGTCACCTTGAAGCCCTGTTGCGCGAGGGCGGCGGCGGCGGTCATACCCGCAATGCCGCCGCCCACCACGACGATGCCGTTGGGCGCGATGGCCTGAGGCGTGGTCATGGTCAGGCCTTCGCCTCCAGCTGGCCCGGAATGTGGCTTTCGTGGTTCTCCAGATACCACTCGGCGATCTCCTCGCGGGTGGCCCACCACACACCGGGCAGCGACTTGGCATGCTCGATGAATTCGCGCAGCGCACGCACGCGATGGGCGCGGCCCGAGACATGCGGGTGCAGGCCCACGTTCATGATCCGCCCGGTGGTCTCCCCTTCCGCATAGAGCACATCGAGTTCCTCGATCAGCGCATCGCGGAACTGGTCGGTCGTGAAGTTCTTGCGGGTGATGAACGTGAAGTCGTTGATCTCGTTGGAATAGGGCACCGAGACGATCGGACCGTTCGGGGTACGCAGCAGGAACGGCTGATCGTCGTTCATGATGTCGCAATAGAACGTGCAGCCATATTCGGCGAGGATGTCGGCCGTCTGCATCGTGCCGCGCAGCGAGGACGAGAGCCAGCCCTTGGACTTGCGCCCGACGTATTTCTCGAACTGATCGAGGCTGCGCAGAACGATCTCGCGCTCCTTTTCGGGCTGCTGGGCGAAGGTGGTCAGCAACTCACCCTGCTCCCAGTTGTGCTGCAAAAGCTCCCATCCGCGTTCCAGCACGGCGTCGGTCATCGCCTTGCGACGCTCGAACGTGACGGCATTGGTCGTGCAGCTGGCCTTCACACCCAGTTCGTCGAACAGGTCGAACAGGCGCCAGATGCCGACGCGCTGGCCATATTCGCGCCAGGTGTAGTTCGGGAAGTCGGGCGTGTTGCCGGGCAGGATATCGGGCAGGATCGCAGGCCCGCCTGCATAGTACGGCTTGTCGGTGTCCTTGGTGAGATCCCAGGTTTCGAGATTGAAGGTCAGGATCAGCGCGACGCGCGCGCCATTCGGCCACTTGAGGGGCTTGCGCTGCGGAAGGGGGACGTAATCATATTCCATGATGCGACTCTCTGCTGGAAACAGGACCGGGCGGCTCTTTGGCCAAGTACCCACCTTGAGTGCCTCGATGTCGATCAGATCGCCTGCCCTGACCACCTGTCGGATAAGTGGGGCAAGGGCGCAGTCGGCTTCGGGACGGGCGCTAGTTTGAAACCGAATAGCCAAAACTTTGCAACGACATATCCGATTCAAGGAGGGCTCACCGATGAGCGAAAGCGATGACCTTCTGGCCAACTACCGCAAAGCCTACGACAACCGTGTCGGCTTCGGCAGCAAACCGGCGCTGATATTGATCGATTTCTGCCAGGCCTACTTCGAGCCGGACAACATGCTCTATGCGCAAGTGGACGATGCCCTGGCCTCGGCGCTGCGCCTTCGCGCCCTCGCCCGCGAGGCCGGCGTGCCGGTCATCCTTACCAATGTCGTCTATCAGGCGCGCGGTTTCGACGGCGGGCGCTTCTTTGAAAAAGCCCTGCCCTTGCGCAATTTCCTGAAGGACAGCCCGACAGCCGTGTTCGGTCCGGGCCTTGTCCCTTCGAGGATGAACTGGTCGTCTCGAAGCAATACCCCAGCGCCTTCTTCGGGACTTCGCTAGCCTCGACGCTGACCGCTGCCGGGATCGATTCGGTGATCCTCACCGGGCTCACCACCTCGGGCTGCGTGCGGGCGAGTTGCGTCGATGCGATGTCGCATGGCTTTCGCACCGCCGTTGTCGCCGACGCCTGCGGGGACCGTCACGCCGCCCCGCACGAGGCGAACCTGTTCGATATGAACGCGAAATACGCCGACGTTGTGAGCGAGGCGGAAGCTGCCGATTTCCTGCGCTCACTCAAGACCGCGACCGGACAGAAAGCGCCTTGATCAGAAGCCTTTGCGGCACGATCATGGACCTGACACCGGCAGGCTGCGCACCCCGACTATCCGCCTGTCGGTAAAAGCGGCACCGGCGCTGCGTGCTTGCCCGGAAAGATGATGTTCTGGCGCTCTTGCGCCATCCAGGAGTTCCCCGATGCTCAACACCTTCCAACAGGCCGATCACAAGGCGCTCCCCAAGGCTTCGGCCGACGAGGCATCGCGTCAAGAGTTCACCAAAAGCTTCAAGGGCTTCATCCAGAGCACGCTGCTGCCCGGACTGACCCCGGTGTTCAACACCCGCGTGTCGCACAAGTTCGAGAAGGAACATGGCCGCGCGCCGGTCGATCGTCGCGACATCCGCAAGGGCATGGTCGATGACATCTACTTCCAGCACTATGCCGCCGCGAACCGCATCGCGCAGGAACTCCTGTGGGAATCTGTCGGCGGCTCGATCGATCGCCAGTTGCCCGAACTGAACGCCGCTGCCGCCGCGCTCAGCGCCTCGACCCTAGCCCAGCTCGTCATTCCCGACGACTTCGAGGCGCCCCGCTACGTCACCGCGCTCGACATCCACTGCATGCCGGGCGGCTATTGCTCGCAAGTGTGCGAGGACGACATATCGGTCGGCGCACTCTACGATCGCGGCGTGTTTCTCTATGCCATGGGCTACACCGGCCCGGACAACGACGACATGGGCCGGTCGGTCGTGAACTACCTCAGGCGCAACATGCCCGACTTCAAGCCGCGCCGCATCCTCGACATGGGCTGCACCGTGGGGCACTCGACCGTCCCGTACAAGGAACTGTTCCCCGAAGCCGAAGTGTGGGGCATTGATGTCGGCAAGCCGGTGATCCGCTATGCCCACGCCCGCGCCGCCGCCATGGGGCAGGAAATCAACTATGCAGTGATGAACGCTGAGGAGACCACCTTCCCCGACGGACACTTCGATCTCGTCGTCAGCCACATCCTGCTGCATGAAACCAGCGGCAAGGCGATGCCGAAGATCTTCGCCGAGGCCCATCGCGTGCTCGCGCCGGGCGGCCTGATGATCCACGCAGATCTTCCGCCCTTCGATCTGATGGACCCGTTCACCCAGTTCATTCTCGACAACGAGACCTGGTACAACAACGAGCCGTTCTGGGGTGCGATGCGCGATCTCGATCAGATCGCCCTTGCCGAGAAGGCCGGTTTCGCGCGCGAGGACGTGCGGTTCGACAATGCGCCGATGGCCGTGATGGAATTCGCCGCTGCCGAAAGCGCAGGCTACAGCCAGGATGCCTCCGAAGCGGTGGCCGAGCGTGATTTCACCGCCGGTGAGTTCGCCCCCGGCGGCGGCTGGGAAGTGTTGATCGCCCGCAAGCCCGCCGCGCAGGCCAAGGCCGCCTGATCCGCGCGTCTGTCAGCACCCGCAATTCAACGAACGGATACCCACTGTGATGATCGAAGACCGTCCGCACGTCATTCGCCATGCCCGAGGCAAGCGTCCCGAATTCTACGACACCCCCGGCCTCGATGAGGCGATGTCGATGATCCTGGTACTCGCCAACGAGATTTCCGTGATGCGTGACCGTCTCGACTCGGCCGAGCGCGTCGCCAAGATCAACGGCCTCGATCTGGCCGCCGGGATCGAGACGCTCCAGCTCGATCAGGCCGCGCTGGAAGAACGCGAGGCGCGCCGTCAGGACTTCCTTCGCCGCCTGTACTACGTCCAGCTGAAGGACGCGGCCGAAGCCGCAGCCGCTGAAACGCGCGAAGGCTACTCCGCCACGATCACCGAGATCGCCCAAGCTTGATCGGACGGACAGGCCAATACCCAATTCAAAAAGGCCCGGAACGGATACGCCGTTCCGGGCCTTTCTTTGTATCGATCAATCGGTCCAACTGTCAGTCTTGCGGCAATCGGTAGCGCGTGAAGACGATCAAGCTCACCGCCATCAGCCCTGCCGGAATCCAGCTGTACAGCATGACGATGCCCGTCACCGCGCGGACGCTTTGCGCCGCCGCACCGCCCGTGGAAGAGGCGAACCCGAAAGCGCTCATCACCAGTCCGGCAATGACCGGCCCGACCGCAAACGACAGTTTCTCGAAGGCAGAGAACAGGCCCGAGAATACACCTTCGTTGGCAATGCCATGGCGGCGGCGCTCCAGATCGATGGTGTCTGTCAACATCGAATAGCCGAGCATGATGAACGCCCCGTTGGTGAGCCCGATCAACATGCCCCGGACCATCACCAGCACGTCCTGCGTGCCCAGTCGCAAGCCGCCCGGCAGCGTCATCAGAACATCCGTGGAAGGATGAATAAACCACCAGGATGCAGTGACCACGCCCCATACCAGCGAGGCCAGCACAAAAGCGCGCTCTTTGCCAAGGCGGCGCGAGATCGTCAGCCAGACCGGCTGGGTGACGATGCCGACACCCGTCATCGCGATGATGAACAAGGGAACCAGCCAGATCGCCTTGAGCGCATAGAGGAAGATGAAGCCGATCACGGTATAGCCGCAAGCCTGCGCCACGTTCTGGATCAGGCAAGTCGACAGCAACACCAGATAGGGCCGGTTCCCGCCGATCGCGCCAAGTTGCCTGAGGAGCCCTGTCGGCTGCGCCTCGTCGCGGATCAGCGGCACCCGCATCATCCCGATGGCGGTCGCCAGCATCGTCACCAGACACAGCGCGCCCAGGATCAGCGACATGAGCAGCCAGCCGCGGGCTCCACCGCCAAAGGCATAGACCAGCGGCTGGGCACTGCCCACGCCGGCAAGCACACCGAAAGAGGCAAAGACCATCCGGAACACCATGATCCGCGTGCGCTGGTGCGGATCGCGCGACAGGCCCGAGGCGACAGCGAGATAGGGAACGGAAAACGCCGAAAACGCGGTGGATCCCACGAAGAAGATGAAACAGGTCAACATCGCCGACAGCAGCGGGCTGCCGGTAGCCGTCAGATTGAACAGCGCCACGAAGGCAAGGCTGGTCAGAACCGCGCCCACGAGCAGGAACGGCGTGCGCCCATATCTGTCCTTGATGCGATCCGACCATGCACCGGTCAACGGATCGCAGGCGATCAGCCAGAGCTTGGGGATCAGCACCACAAAACCGGACATCCATGCCGGAATACCCAGCATCGTGGTCATGAACAGCGGAAGGAGCACAGCCGGGGTATCGCGGAAGACCTGTGCGCCCAGTTGTCCCACGCCGTAGCGCAGCACGACCGAGGTCGGGACCGCAGCCTCCGCTACCGGAGGCGTAAAGGCAGGTCTTGCGGCAAGAGCAGTCATGCAAGGGTCTCCTGAAGGCGGCAGGCCAAAAATTAGACAGGAACGTCGAAGGGCTCGGCGATGTTGCCGTGGCACCCATCTCCAAGTCCATGGCCGACGAGTGTCGTCAAAAGATCGGGCGCCGAAGCGCACCTTTGGCAAATCTCACCGCAGATCGGATAAACGCTGCGCCGTTTCGAGCGTTTCCAGCACGAAGTCCCCCTCCACCAGTTCCCAGGCCATCCGCAGGAACAGGCAATCTCCGCGACGCACCCACAGGTCTGCCGCAGGCCAGTCCTGACGCCAGCGCAACCGAAAATGATCGGCCGCAAAGCGTCCCGCAGGCACCGAAATCTCGCTCTCGCCCACCCAGGCGACGGCGATATCGAGAAGATGAGCGCCCGGCGCTGCATCCCCGTTGGGCGATACCGAATTGGTTGCCGAGGCGATCAGGCGATAGACGCCCGGCTCATCGCGCCCTCGGGCCATGGCGATCAGCGCATCTCCCTGCAACGGATGCAGGCCGAGATAGGGCAGCCCGAAGGGAAGCGATGAAACCGCCTGCGCGCGGTCTTCTCCGGCGAGGCGGGTGTCGGCAAGCAGCCGTTCCCCGCTGACCCGGAACCAGAGCGCATCATCGCCCTGTGCCGGGCGCATGACGCGGCTCCAGCCATCGCGAGGACGCCAGTCCCGGTCGAGCGCCATCGACACGTCCCGAACCAGATCCCCCTCGCCTCTCTCGTCGGCCGCCATGATACAAAGCGCCCGCAGCAACCTTCCTCCCGGCACCATCCACAGATCGAACCACTCGCGCCCGATCACGGCCTGTTCGCGGTTACGATAGGCGATCACACCCCGCTCGATCAAAGCGCCGGGGGCCGTGCGCATCGCGTGGTCTGGCAACGGGCTCATGCTGCACGTTCCCGTGGGCGCGGCACAGCCTTGCCTGCCGTATAGCCACCGTCCACCGGCATGATCGCACCGGTCATGAAGGAAGCGGCATCCGACATCAGGAACGCGACAGCCTCCGCCACTTCGCGCGCCTGCCCGATCCGCCCGAGCGGATGCGCGTCGAGATCACCCTGCAAGTGGGCCTCATACCCTGCACTGGTCAGCGGATGGACCATCGGCGTCTCGATCAGCCCAGGGCAGACGCAATTGACCCGGATGCCGCTATTGCCAAGGTCAAGCGCCATACAACGCGTCAGGTGCGCCACTGCTGCCTTGCTGACAGCATAGGATGCACAGCCGTTCCGCGCGAGAAGCCCGAAGGTCGAACCGATATTCACGATCGCGCCGCGCCCCGCCTGGCGCATCAGGGGAAGGACTGCCCGGCATCCCAGCACCGTGCCCCTCAGGTTGACCGCCATCACGGCATCGAAGCGGACCATGTCCTCCTCTTCGATCGTGGCGATGGAACCGATCCCAGCGCAATTTACCAATCCTTCCACACCGCCTTTCGATACGAGACCTTCCACGAGCCGCGCCCAGCCTCCCTCATCGCGGACATCGAGAAGAGCACCCTGATCGCACCCCATGGCAAGATCGGCGCGCAACACCTTGCGACCTGCCTCTTCCAGCCTGTCTGCAACCGCGGCCCCGATCCCGGATGCCGCCCCCGTCACGATTGTCCACGCATCCATCATCTCGCCTTCCCATGATATCGCTACGCGGACATGGTGCTGCCGGCCCGACGATCCCTGATGAGCGAGCCTGCGTTTGACCGCCCTGCGGTTATCGCAGGCGAGATCGCGCGATGATGCGACGCCTTGCATCAAGATATCGCCATACCTTGACAGGACGCATTCTTGCAGATGACCAAGCATCCCACCACGTCAGCACCGCTGGTCCGGCGACATTATATCGACGGGCCATTCGGTCAGATCCATGCTCGCTGCCATGGCGCAGGCACCCCGCTTCTCCTGCTCCATCAGGCACCGATGACCTCGGCCCAGTTCGATCATGTCTACGCCCCTCTGGCAAAGCACGGGATCATGGCTGTCGGTATCGACATGCCCGGCTTCGGGGGATCGGACCCGACACCCGATGTGCCCACCATCGGCGATTATGCCCAGATCATACCGGCCGTGCTCACCGCGTTCGGTCTCGAACGGGCCGCGCTGCTGGGCATCACACCGGCGCGCTCGTCGCCGCAGAAGCCGCCGTACGGTTTCCGGACATGGCCTCTGCCCTGATCCTCAATGGGCCCTTGCTGGTTGATGAAGCGCTGAAGGCCGACTTCCTAAGCGGCCTGCACGTCTGGGAACGCAACTGGCATGCCCGCGAGCATGCCGGACACATGGCCGAACTGTTCGACATCCGCGACACGCTCGCCCACGGAGAAATCTCTGCGGAGCGTCTTTCCGATTACGTGGTGCAGGCCCTCAGCGGCAGGGGACCCTTCTGGTGGGGGCACCATGCAGCCTTCACCTACGATCTATCGGCACGCCTTCCCCAGATCGCCTGTCCGACACTGATCCTGACCAATACCGGCGACCAGATCCACGACCATGCCCTGCGCACGAAAGCCTTGCGCCCCGACTTCTCGCTGATCTCGCTGGACGGCGGCGGGATCGACATCGTCGACGAACAACCCGATCGCTGGGCCGAGGCTGTCGCCCGGTTCCTTGCAGAAACAGGAAACGACCTATGAGCGGCGACATCCAGGGGCGCTTTGCCGGAAGCACCGTCATCGTGACCGGCGGCGCAAGCGGTCTCGGCGCCGCTATCGTCGAAGCCTTTGCACGGGAGGGCGCCTCTGTCGTGTCGGCAGACATCGCCTGCGAGGATGAAGACGCGCTCCCCGACACCCCCATCGTCCGCCGCCATCTCGACGTCAGCGACGAGGCCTCGTGGCATGCCCTGATGGCCTTCGTCGAACGCCGGTTCGGTCGCCTCGACGTGCTGGTGAACAACGCCGGGTTCTACCGTCCCAACGTTGCTTTCGAGGATATGCCGCTCGACCTGTGGCGACGGCATTTTGCGATCAATGCCGATGGCACATTTCTGGGCTGCCGAGAGGCGATCAGGGCCATGAAGCCCAGAATGTCAGGCGCGATAGTCTACATGGGCTCGGGCCTCTCGATCACCGCCAGCCCCACCGGAGCCGCCTATTGCGGATCAAAGGCAGCGGTTCTCATGACGACGCGAACCGCCGCACGCGCCGCCGGTGCCTACGGCATTCGCGTCAATGCGGTTCTGCCCGGCGCTGTCCCCACCGATATGCTGATGGGCAACGTGATGGAGGGAGAAAGCGACACGGCTTTTCTCGACCGCATGCGCGCCTACAGCCCTCTCGGCAAGCTGGCGGCCCCCGACGATATTGCCCGCGCTGTGCTGTTCCTCGCCGATCCTACGAATGCAGCCATCAGCGGTATTCACCTGCCAGTCGACGGCGGCAACATTCCGGGTGCCTGACCCCTTTTCATTCCTGCGAGACATGCGATGACGATGAGCCTCGAACACCCGTCTTCGGCGCTGGTACGCGCCACCATCTTCGTGCGCGATATCGAACGTTCAAAGCGCTTCTACCGCGCGATCGGCCTTGGCGAGATCTACTTCGAGGGCCGCCTTCAGCACCCCTCCGCCACCGCAATCCTCGGCTTCGACGATCCACGCCCGTTCGATATCTGCATCGTCAAGCGACCCGGACCGAACTTCGGCATGGTCGGCCTGTTCCAACTGGCCGCAGGTACGACCGCAGAAGAGATTGCGCCTGCCAGCGGTCCGGCCCGTATCGGCGAAGTGACCCTGGTGTTCTATGTCACCGATATCATAACCACGATGGCCACGCTTCGCGAACTGGGCGCAAGCTGGGCGCCTGAACCGCAGGTCTTCGCGATGGAGCACCGCCAGCAACTGGAAGTGTGTCTGCGCGATCCGGACGGGGTCTTCATCAACCTTGTCGAAACCGATCCCGCCCAGCAGGAGCGGACCCGGCCCGAACTCGACTATTCGTGATATCGGCGACGGGGCAACAGCCCGGACGGTTCTGCGCTCCGACTACACTGCCCTTTGCGTGTCGCTTGAGGCCACCGCTCAGAACCCCAGAACGCCCGGCCCCAGTCGTCGGGCAGGGTCGAACGCGTCCTTCAGAGCATCGGCGATCTGCTGCTCTGTCCCGCCCAGACGCTCCCTGAAAGGATAGGCGCGGCCAAGCTGGAAATGGACAGCGCCATGGGCATCGTACAGCGCGATCAGGTCTGCCTTCATCCTGGCCACATACTCGCGCGCTTCGGGATTTGGCGCAAAACTGGGTAGTTGCGCCAGGTAATCTGCGGGCACCATTTCGCGGTGGTAGGCCGTGATCTCATCCGGCCAGTAGAGCGCGATCTCGTACAGAAAACCCGACGTGCCGATGGTCGAGTACATGCCTCCGCCCCACACGCCAAGGCGCTCCATGTCCGCTTTGCGCAGCGCATAGAAATTCTGCAGCGCGGCATCAAACCCGCGCACCGCATCGTGTGCCATCACCCCGTGCAACGGCACCCAGCGCTCGCCTCCGGGGCCCAGAACATTATAGAACGGCGCAAAGGGCATACCGCGCACGACAGCGGGAACGGTCGCCGCGATCTCGCGGCCAAGCTCGCGGTTGATCTCGCGCAGGCGATGCAGGCGCGCGCGCGCCTCGCCATCGTCGAACCCCTCGACGATGTAGTGCGTCATGTACCGCGAGGCCGCGATCTGGCGACGTGCCATGACGCCCGCCGCGGCGACCTGTTTCACGCCCGAAAGCACCGAAGGCGAAGAACGCACGATCGAGAGCGCCATCTTCAGGCTTCCCCCTGCCCGCTCCTGCCGCGCGATCTGGCCCTGGGACAGGGCGGCATCGAGAGCGAAGTGCGAATCCTCGATACGCTCCTGCGCGATCCGGCGCATGGATTCATGCATCTGCGCGAACTCGGCAAAGGCAAACGACACCACACGATGCGCCGGACGGCTGCGGATGATCGGCAGGGTGATCCTTGCCTTGATCCCCAGAGCGCCGCAATCGCCGGTAAACAGGCCGGTCAGGTCGGGGCCGAAATGCCGGGCGAAAGGCTTCAGGCCGGCAGCACCGGAACCGGTTCGAAGCAGCGAACCATCGGCCATCACGACGTCGAAGCTTTGGGCGGATTCGGCGGAAATGCCCCATGCGCCCGAGCCATGGCTGACCGCGTTCTGCGACATCGAGCCGCCGACCGTCGCAACGAGACCCGAAAATGGCCCCCGGAAGGGTGTGCGCCAGCCACGCTCGGCCAGCACGTCGGACAGCTTCGCCCAGGTTACGCCTGCCTCGACCGTCACGAAGCCGTTGAATTCATCCAGCGTAACGATCCGATCCAGTCGGCTGAGATCGATCAGCACGAGATCGGGTGATGTCGCGTTGTAACCATCGGTGTACGATGCGCCGCCGCCGCGCACGGTCCACTTCACATCGGCATCCGATAAAGTGCGGACAACCCCCTGCAATGCCTCGACGCTGTTCGGGCGCGCAACGGCGACCGGCATCGCCTGGGCACGATAGACGTCGGTCGCAAGGAAGGCCACGCGAGCCGGGTCCGTCACCAGCCCCTCGGCATCCAGCTCGGCAGCGAGGCGCGCAAGGAAATCGGCCTGGACAGTCATCGAATTTCGTTCCTCATACTTGGGGCGTGATGGACCATTGCCGGCTCACATTCCCGAACGAATACGCCGGGGACAGTGTTCGGGCACCAAGTCATCGTCTATTGGCACCGTCTATTGGCACCGTCTATTGGCACCGTCTATTGGCACCGTCTATTGGCACCCTAATCGCACAGCGCCAATGACGCGCCTGCTCGTGTCCCGCTATCCGAAGGACGGACACCCCCTGCCTTCTGCTCGACCCGGTAGCGAACGCGGCAGCAAAAGGCCCCATGAACAACACCGCCGATGCGCCGCGCACACTGTACGACCGCCTCTGGGACGCGCATGTCGTCGCCAGTGCACCCGATGGACAGGACCTGCTCTATCTCGACAGGCACCTGTTGCATGAGGTCTCTACCCCGCAATCCTTCGAGTTGCTGCGCGAAAACGGCCTGGCTGTCCGCCGCCCGGCCACGCAACTGGCGGTTCCCGACCACGCCGTCCCGACGCGCGATCGCGAAGGCGGCGCGATCCGCGAGGAAATGGCGCGTCGTCAGGTGGCCCTGCTGGAACGCAACTGCCGCGAATTCGGCATCGAACTGATCGATCTGAACGACCCTCGGCAGGGCATCGTCCATGTGATCTCGCCCGAACAGGCCTTCACGCTTCCCGGCATCACGCTCGTTTGCGGTGACAGCCATACGGCGACGCACGGCGCCTTCGGGGCGCTTGCCTTCGGGATCGGCGCCAGCGAATGCGGCACGGTCATGGCGACGCAGTGCCTCTGGCAAACGCGCGCGAAGACCCTGCGCGTCCGCATCGACGGCCAGCTTCCGCCGGGCGTTTCCGCCAAGGACATGGTACTTTCGCTGATCGGCCGGATCGGATCGGGCGGCGGGGTTGGCCATGCAATCGAACTATGCGGAAGCGCCGTCACCTCTGCCTCGATGGAAGCGCGCATGACCTTGTGCAACATGGGGATCGAAGCGGGTGCGCGCGTCGCCCTCATCGCGCCCGACGATACCACCTTTGCCTGGATCGAAGGGCGCGAACGCGCGCCGACAGGCCCCTTGTGGGAGGCCGCCGTCGCATACTGGCGCACGCTGCGTTCTCACGATGACGCCGTGTTCTCGCAGGAGGTCGTCCTCGATGCGGCGAGCATGGCCCCGCAGGTCACATACGGTATCTCCCCCGATCAGGTCATCGCCGTCGATGCGCCGGTGCCCGATGGCCCGGCCCGTGCGCTCGCCTACATGGGGCTGGACGCGGGCAAGCCGGTCAAGGGCCTGCCGATCGACTTCGCGTTCATCGGATCGTGTACCAACGGCCGGATCGAAGACCTTCGCGCCGCTGCCGCCGTGATCCGGGGGCGCCATGTCGCCCCGAACGTGACGGCAATGGTGGTCCCCGGCTCCGGGCTGGTGAAACGACAGGCCGAAGCGGAAGGACTGGACAGCGTGTTCAGGGCAGCGGGGTTCGAGTGGCATGCCGCCGGATGCTCGCTGTGTGTCGCCATGAACGGTGACAGTGTGCCGACCGGCCAGCGCGCGATCTCGACATCCAACCGCAACTTCGAGGGTCGGCAGGGCCCCGGAGCCCGCACCCATCTCGCCAGCCCGCAGATGGTGGCCGCCGCAGCGATCGCAGGCCGGATCGTCGATATTCGCGAGGAACTTGCAGCATGACCCCTTTCACCACCGTTTCGGGCAGCGCCTTCGCCTTGCCCGAAGATGATATCGATACCGACGTGATCTATCCCGCACGCTTCCTGCTGCGCACCGAGAAGCTGGGCCTGGGCAACCTCGCCTTTGCCGACCGCGCAGACCTGCGCGCCCGCATTGATGCTCCGGACGAAAATCCCATTCTGGTGGCAGGTGCCAACTTCGGCTGCGGCTCAAGCCGCGAACATGCCGTGTGGACTCTGGCGGACGCGGGCTTTCGGGCGATCTTCGCGCCGTCCTTCGGCGAAATCTTCCGCAGCAATTGCACCAATAACGGCGTATTGGCAGGTCTGGTCGGCGAGGCCGATCACCTCGCGCTGATGACAGCCGCGCAGGCGGGCACCGTGCTGGAGGTCGACCTTGCCAATACAACTGTCCATTTCGGCGGAACAGCGATCCGCTTCTCGATCAGCGACGTGGATCGCCGTATGCTGCTGGAAGGCTGGAATGCCACAACCCGCATTCTGGCGCTGCACCGCGAGGACATCACGGCCTTCGAAGGGCGCCAGCGTCACGCGGCGCCCTGGTTGTGGACGAAGGGGTGAGGTAAAAGCCCGGATATTCCAGACCTGCTGCCGTCAACCGGCAGCAGGGATCTGGATATAAGGCGCATCGCGCTCGTTCAGCGGCTCGCAACCATCCTGCGTGACCAGCCAGAGATCTTCCAGATGCACATTGCCGCTCTCGTCGAGATGCAGCAGCGGGCAGTCGATGCTGAGCGTCATGTTCGCCTCGATCACGTGATCGTCCTTGAGAAAGGCCAGCGAACCGTCGCGGAAAGCCTCGTCGGTATGGAACAGACCAACACTGTGGGCGGTGCAGGGAATGCCGATATTGTCGAAACCGGCCTTGCGGATGGCATCCTGCCCCATCCGCTGGACTTCCGAATAGCGCATGCCGGGCTGCAATTGCGCGGCGATGGCATCGTTGGCGCACAAGGCGGCATCGACCATACGGCGAATGATCGCATCCGGCTCTCCCACGAATACCGTTCGCCCATAATCGCCGTGATAGCCCGCATAATGGCTGACCGCATCGATCTGGAATGAACGCCCCGTCTTGATGACGCTGGAGCGACGGCGCATGGTCATCGTATCGGACGACAGGAACAGCGGGACCCCGCCCCGAGCGCCGGTCTCTGCGAAGAAGGCCTTGCGCAGATCGTCGTAGGTGCTGACCTCGGGGACCATCGATTCGATCGCCGTGCGGGCCGCCGTCGCGTTGTTCTGCGCAGCGTGGCGCATCAGCGCGACTTCGCGCTGGGATTTCACCATCCGCGTCGCGCGAAGGATGGGGTCCGCCATCTGGAAATCGAAGCCGTCTCCCAGTACCGATGTCACCACCAGGGTATCGACGCCCACGCGCGGGCGCGCACCGAGCAACCCCTCCAACGCACCGAACACGGCAGCGCGGGCACTGGGAAATGCCGGGCGACGTTCGAGCAGGCGCATCGTGGAATCGCGCGTGATCTCGTCCAGCACATCCGCCCGCCCGTCCGGCAGAGGCGAGAGGAACAGCGGCGCCGCAGCGGCACCATCCATTCCGAAGGGCGCGGTATAAAGGTAGATGTCCAGTTCGCCGCCGTCGGGCGTATCGTCCAGATCCCACAGGTAATGCAAAAACTGGCTGGAAATGAGCCGGACCGGCTTGGCGGCATCGGCCGGGACGACGGCATAGGCGACCCCGTTCTGCCCCATTGCCACCGTCTGCGGCCAGAAACCCGTCGCGTGATAGATATTCAGCGGGTCCGAAAGCACGAGAGCCTCAACCTGCGAGGCGGCCATGACCTGCGATGCCCGCGCACGGTTCATGAGAGGAAGAGGAAGGCTCATCGTGTCGATCTCACATAAGAAAAGAAGGAAAAATCACAGGGCGCTCGCGCCCGCTTACCGGTTACGCCGCTCCCAGGCCTTGATGCGCACCAGCACGTTGGCTCGAATATCGTTGTAGAACAGGCCGTACTCGTCATAGTGCAGCGATCCGTTCGGCAGCGGCGTCATCGCCAGACGCGCGTCCGGCTGAACCACCAGCACACCATCCTCACAGCGCGCCGAGACAGCCCCGCGCAGAACCGGGTGCATGGGCAGGAAACCCGGATCGCCCGCCACGGCGCCCTTCGAGCGGCGCGCGGATGCATCCGGCTTGCCGGTATCGAACGTCAACGGATTGACGCATTCCAGCGCCTTGCCGGGATTGTCGCCATATTGGTCGGTATAGAACTTTTCCGAGCTGTCGATGAACGCCTGTCGTTTCCCATCGGGCAGCATGGCATTCCAGCTGAGCACGCAGCCGGTCTGATCCGGGCGATCGCAGAACTGAAGCTGATGATACCGGCGGCCGAACTCGCCCTTGGAGATGTTCAGGCCGATAACGTAAGCGACGACCATCCGGCGGGCGAGCGGGGTGCCGTCGATACGGTCCTGCAACAGCTCTGCGGCATGGAATGCCCCCTGGCTGTGGCTGGCGATAATGAACGGCGTGTTCGGCCCGATCCGCTGGAGGAACACGTCAAAAGCGCGCAGGACATCGCTATAGGCGATGGCGAAGGCGGCCTTGCGCGTAGGGGTATCGATAAAGGCACCGGTGCTCGCCTGCCGATACTTCGGTGCATAGATCGTACAACAGCCGTTGAACACGCCCGCCTGCCGCGCGATCACGCTCTCTGCCGTCCAGTGGTTGGTGGTCTCGTCCGCGATATCCAGATTGTAGCGGTCTGTCGATTTGTAGGTCGTCGGATGGATGTAGAACACCGCGACCTGCTTTGCCTTCGACGCTGCCGGGCGTGCCCCTTCAGGCGTGGCGATCGTATCGCCGGGGTGGCCGGGCAGCGCAAACCACGATGCGGCGCTGGTATAATCCGGCGCGCTCGGCGCCATGCTGTCCGGCATGGGATGCGCCGGAACAGGTGCTGCCGCAGGAGCCTGCGCCATGGCGGATGCCCCGGACAACAGCGCCAGTACGGCCAGTGTGATCGCCTTCATATCGTATCACTCACTCTTGCGCCATCAGGCCCAGATCGCCGGTTCGTTACCCAGTTCGGGATCGGCCACAAAGCCATTCTCGGGGCGCGAGAGGCCCAGATTGTCCCTCAGGGTCTCGCCTTCGTAATCGGTACGGAACAGGCCGCGGCGCTGGAGGATCGGCACCACCTCGTCGACGAAATCGTCAAGGTTGGCCGGAAGGTAATTGGGCGTGATCGAAAAGCCGTCCGCGCCCTTCTGCAGGAACCAGTCCTGGCAGAAGTCAGCCACCTGTTCGGGCGTTCCCGCCATCGCCAGACTGGCGCGGGCAACCACGACCCGCTTGGCCAGTTCACGGATCGTCAGGTCTTCCTCACGAGCCATGCGCACGATCTGCTCCTGCACCCACTGGCCGCCCTCGGTCTGCGCGACTTCTGGAAGCTTGTCGTCCAGCGAACAGTGGCTGAGGTCCGCACCGAGCTGCAACTGCAGCGTCTGGAACGCCAGCGCATCGGGAATGAGTTCGAGCAGTTCTTCCTTCTTGCGCGCTGCCGCTTCCTCGGTGCCTGCAAGGATGAACTGTACGGAAGGGATCACCAGCAGCGTACCGGGATCGCGCCCGAACAAGGCAGCCCGCGCCTTCATATCGGCGTAGAAATCCTGGGCGCCGGAAATGCTGTTCTGCGCCGTAAAGATCATGTCGGCGGTACGCGCCGCCAGAGCCCGACCGGAAGGCGAACCGCCTGCCTGCACGATGATCGGATGACCCTGCGGCGGTCGACCGACGTTCAGCGGCCCGGCGACCCGGAAGAACTCGCCGTCATGATCAAGCTGGTGAACCTTTGCGGGATCGAAGTAGCGCCCTGCCGAAGCATCGCGAACGATCGCATCGTCTTCCCAACTGTCCCACAAGTTGCGCACGACATTCACGAATTCCTCCGCGCGTTCATAGCGCCGGTCATGCCCCATGATCGCATCGAACCCGAAGTTGCGCGCCTCGATATCGCCGGTCGAGGTCACGACATTCCAGCCGATACGCCCGCCCGAGATATGATCCAGCGAGGCGAAACGTCGCGCGATCGAATAAGGCTCGTTGAAGGTGGTCGAGACGGTGGCGACAAGCCCGATGTTCTGCGTCACCACCGAGAGCGCCGCGAGCAGAGTGGTCGGCTCCAGCTTACCGGCATAATCGGTCGCGGCAAAGGCGTCCTTGCCGCGGATATGCGGAAATCCCTGGGAATCTCCCGAGAAATAGACGTGCAGCTTACCCTTTTCGGCCTTTTGGGCAAGTCGGGCATAGTGCGAAAAGTCGTGCTGATCGACCGGCCCCTCTGCCGGATAGCGCCAGCCGCCGGGGTGAGAACCGCTGTTGTGAATGAACGTCGCGAGGATCATCCGCCGATTGTCTGCACTCATCACACGTCGCTTTCTTGCCTGTTTGGAACCGGAGCGCGCTTCGCCCCTCCATCGTTGCCCGACGATCCTGCCGCGCAGGATCGCAAGGCTGCCGGGGCGGGAATGACCGTCATACCCTTCCCGCCCCGGCGGTTACTCAGAAATCGTACCGCGCGCTGAGACCGAAGGTGCGCAGATCGCGCAGGCCCACGGCAAGCCCGGAATACTTGCTGAAGTGCGCAAACGTCGGATCGATGGTGTAGTAATCACCGATCGACGAATAGGCCTTGTTGTTGAACACGTTGGTTACGTAGGCTTCGATCTTGACCTTGCCGGTCTTGATCCCGGCGCGCATGTCGAACTGCGTATAGGCCTGCGTCTTGACCAGGTTCGACACATCCGAATAGAGGCCGGAGCGATAGACGAAATCGCCGCGCATGTAGAGGTCCGCCTTGATCGTATCGAGCGGATAATCGTACTGCGCCCCGATAGAACCAGAGTACTTCGGCGCGTTGGGCAACTGCTTGCCGCGGAAGCTGGTCATGCCGGTCAGCGCCGTCACCGGCGAGCTGGCGTATTGCAGGATATAGGTATCGTTCAGCGATCCCGAGGCATTCAGATGTACCCGATCGCTCAGCGCCGCATTAAGCTCGGCCTCGAGGCCCCACACGCGTACCTTGCCCGAGTTGACCGTTGCGCTGATGAGCTGCGGCACGCCATTGGCATCCGTCACGGTGATCTGCTGCGAGTTCAGCTGATGGTTCCAGATCCCGTAATACCCGTCGACCGAATACGTCACCGCCCCGCCGAACAGCTTGCCCTTGGCGCCCAGTTCATAGTCGGAAAGCGTTTCCGGGCGCACGCCGACCTGAAGACCCGCATCGGCTGCTGCCTGCTGCGTCGTCGCAGGCTGGGTCAGGAACACCACGTTGAACGCGCCCGGATTGATGCCCTTTGCATAGGAGGTATAGAGCATCAGATTTGGCGATACGTTGAAGTTCAAAATCGCGCGGGGCATGAAGTTGTGATAGGTGCTGCTCAGCAGCTTCTGGCCACCGGCATAGGTTCCGGCCGGCGCGAAGGCATCCGACAGCAACGTCTGACCGGTCGGCTTTGCGAAGGCGGCCAGTTCGTCGATCTGGTATCGACCATCGACGCTCAGGCTCAGGCGGCTGGTCAGATCATAGGTCAGACCGAAGAACGCGCCATAGGTATTGGAGTCCGTGCTGCCGCTGACGGCTGAGAACGTGGTCGTACCCAGCGCTCCGGGCGAACCGCCGCCGCCCGACTGGAAGAACGAATAGAGGTAGCTCGCCCCGACCACGAGATGCAGCGGTCCGCCGTTCTCCAGGCTCATGCGAAATTCCTGCGACACGTCCTTCTGATGGTATTCGACCAGATAAGGATACGCGAAGTAGGTCGGCGAACCTGCCGTCGTCGTGGAATTGAGAAGCGCGCCCTGATTGCTGTAAAGCGTGAGGTCGGACAACGTGCTGCGGATTTCGTCGTTGTAGCCGGTCAGCGAGCTGAGAGTCAGGCCCGATCCGATATCCCAGTCCATCGCCAGGTGCAGGTGATAGAACCGGCTGCGCAGACCATACCCCTTCGTGCCGTCTTCGGGATTGAGCAGGCGACCGTTGGGCTGCGAGAGGAAGTTCTTGATGAACTGCGTGTTCGCCGTGTTCGCCGAAGGCTGATTCCCCTGGAGCTTGGGCGCGGTCCCGCAGAACCAGGCATTGCCGTTGACGTTGCAGTTCGACTGCGAGGTGACGATCGATGTCCCGTTGGCCGCCGTTACCGAATAGGCGGGGATCAGTGCGGTGGCGCTGGGACCGTCGATATTCTCCGACCAAAGGCCCAGCACCTTGGCCGTGAAATTGCTGGACGGCGTGAATTTCAGCGCAAGGTTGGCGGAACGGGTGGTCTGGTCGCCCAGCGTCTGCCCGGCGATGCCCTTGTTTCCATAGGACCCATCCTTGCCCCAATAGCGACCGCCGAGCGAGAACGACAGCACATCGTCGATCAGCGGGCCGCCGATCTGTGCCGCGACTTCCCGGTTGTTGTTGGTGCCAAGCTGCGCCTTGACCCAGCCGCCGAACTCATCCGGCGGACTTTGGGTGACGACATTGACGGCGCCCGCGAAAGTCTGACGACCGAAATAGGCGCTCTGAGGGCCCTTGAGCACTTCCACACGCGCCGGATCGCCAAGGTTCTGCACCGCCGTGGAGGACGAGACCGGCACGCCGTCGATAAACAGGCTTGCGGTCTGCGAGGTCGAGATCGCCGGCGTGAAGCCACGGATGATGATCGACTGGAACGAACGGTCGCTGCGGCCCGAACTGTTGCTGTTGATGCTCATGCTGGGCGTATAGTTCGCCAGATCATCGAGCGAGGCGATGCCGCGGCTTTCCAGCATTTCGCCGGTCATCGCGGTGATCGCAACCGGCGTCTTGAGAATGTCTTCGCTGCGCTTGCGCGCCGTCACGACAATATCACCCCCGAGGACGGCACTTGCGCCGCAGGCGCAGCAGCAGCGCCACCCGCAGCCGGCGTGGACGTCTGGGCGATCGCAGGCTCGGCGGCAGTAACAAGGGCCAGTACCGAGACAACGGCGTAAAGATAACTTTTCCGCTGCATATTAACCTCATGGTTTTACGAAGCCCGTACTGGACGGATCTTCTATGTGTTGATCGACACATTCCTCCTCCGCGCAGTATTATTTTTTCGCGTCTGCGCGTCCGTACCCGGCTCTTCGTCCGTGACAAAAATAATGATCTATTATTAATCCAAATCGAGATGCTGCGCCGGAATCTTCGTTAGTCGGATAATTTTCACCCGCACGGGTGCGCCGCCTTACGAATCTCGCAGGAACGCGTCGACCACACGCACCACGCGCAAGGTCTCCAGCTTCAGGATACCGTGCGATACGCCCGGCATGTCATGCCGTTGACCGTGCGGAAAAAGGTGCGAGGTCGCATGCGTCACATCCCAGAGGTCGTCCTGCGGATTCATTACCAGCACCGGCTGCCGGACCTCGGCCATCGCCCTCAAAAAGTCATACTTGTAGACCGATTCATATCCCCAGGTCATGCGATGGCCAAGGCTGAGGCACTGGGCCATGGCCACATGGAGATCTTCCGCGCTCATCCTTTCGTCGATCAGGGTGCGCATGATGGCCCAGAGCTTCTCGACATGATGGAGCGTGGCGTCGGGCACGGGGAACACCTCGCCAAGCCGCGCCAGCTTCTGCGCACGTAGGTCGGCCGGATAAGCTGCAAGCCCGAAGACTACCGCCTTGCGCACCCGATCCGGGAAACGCCGCGCCAGTTCGGTCGTCGTGACCGAGCCGGTGTGATAGCCCATGACATCGAACGCGCCGCCTGCGATCTCGCCGATCCCGGCCAGGTACGTCATCAACGCTGCCATTTCTTCCGCGAAATCCTCAATCGCGACAGGCGCCGGCGGCGCGTCACTCATGCCATAGCCAGGCGTATCCGCTGCGATGACCACCCGGTCCTGCGCCAGTTCGGGCAGGACCGGCATCCATTCCCGTCCACTGCTGGGGTCTGGTGCAGGCACAGCAGCGGGGGCTGCGTAACCGGCCCGTCGGGCGTGGAGATATAGTAATGCACCTGCCCGAAGCGGCCCGGAGCATACGCCTTGCGTATCGCGGTCATGGTGTGATCCTGTCTGGAAGCGGGCGCCTCTGCGGGCGCCTCGTGAAGTGTCAGGCGCGCCTGCCGATCGCGACCGAGGCCAATGTCATCAGCACCGCACAGCCTGCGAAGGCGACCGTGCCGATCACTGCCAGCGACAGGCCGACGGCGCCGTCCGAATGGAAGACATGTTCGGTCAGGAAAGCCACCAGCACCGGCCCCAGCGATGCTCCAACCAGCGTCATGAAGAACGCATAGAAGGAAATCGCCAGCCCGCGCACCTGCGGCGGCGAGACATCGGCGATCACCGACAGCATCGAAGAGCCGAACAGGCACGATGCAAAAGCGATCGACGTCAGCAACACAAGCGCCAGTTCACCGCGTCCGGCGAATACCGCCAGCACTGACGGCAACGCAACAATCGCCAGGATGCCTGCGAAACGCAACAACCCCTTCGATCCCCAGCGACGCACCACGCGGTCAAGCACGAAGCCTGCGCTCAGCGACCCCAGGGCCGCCCAGACGATATTGCCCGTGCCCAACGCCTTGCTCGTCTGCTCGATCGAATATCCGAACACCCGCGTCATGACCATCGGGCTCCAGTAGACCGCAATGGATACGCCCATGCCATAGAAGGCAAGCCCACCGTAAAGCGGCAGGAAGAGGCGCCATTCGCGCAGCATCTCCCCAACGCCCTGCGCGATGTTCGCACGGCGGCTTTCGCGTGGTGCCTCGCTGGAAACCGCGCCCGCCTTCTTGCGCGGCTCACGCATGGGCAGGAAAATCGCCGCCAGCACCAACCCGACAAGGCCTGCAAGAATGAAGGCCACGCGCCACGGCGCCATCTCGCTCAAGCGACCCAGCGCATCGAACGCACCTCGGGGGCGGCCTCCAGCACGTAGCCGGTTAGAAGCGTCCCCAGACCGAAGGCGATCATGGATCCGAACATGTAAAGCGCCATGGCCTTGCCCCGACGTTTGGCCGGAAACAGGTCGGCGATCAGCGTGATCGCACAGGGTGCCATCACCGCCTCGCCCGTACCGATGAGCAGACGAGCGACGAACATCTGGGTGAAGTTTTCAGCAAGCCCCGTCGCCAGGGTGGCAGCGCTCCATACCGAAATTCCCGCGATCAGCAGCCATTTGCGGCTCACCACATCGGTCACAAGCCCCAGAGCCACACCCGCCAGCACATAGAACACCGAGAATGCGACACCTTGCAGAAGCGCGATCTGCATATCGGTAATCGACAGGTCGTGACGCACCGGGTCCACCACCAGGGACAGCATTCCGCGATCCATGGTGGAAATGATCTGCGCCAGGCAGAGCAGCACGACAATGCACCACGCCCCCAACATGCTGGTGGCGGCAGGCTGCGTGGTAACGTCAAGCCTTGGTTATCCGTAACTTTGGGTAGGATGGCGGTCATGGGGACTCCTTCACCGACTTTAATGTCTTGAAAGCAAGCCAATTGCATAGCCCCTCTGACTCTATATCCACTCTACGGAAACATCTGCCTCTGACGTTCCCGCCGCCCGTTCCCCGGTGGCATGGGCAAGGCTCGTTGCTATCTGCGGAGATCTCTCGATGAAACTGTTGGCGTTCCTGATGCAGACCGGCGGCCACATCGCCGGATGGCGGCACCCGCAAGCAGCCGAGAACGCGCTGTGCGATCTCGATTATTTCGTTTCTGCCGCACAAACGGCAGAGCGCGGCCTGTTCGATGCCGTGTTTTTCGCAGATTCGGTCGGCTATCCGGGATCGCGATCGGCAGATGCGTTTGCCGGGCAGGAGGCCCCGAAACTCGACCCGTTGATGCTGCTGTCCGCCCTCAGCGTCGCCACCCGCAACGTCGGCCTGATCGGCACGGCATCGACGACGTTCAACGAACCCTATCCCACGGCCCGGCGCTATGCCACGCTCGATCACCTGAGCGGTGGCCGTGCCGGATGGAACATCGTCACCTCGACGATGCCGAACGAGGCGCACAATCATTCGCTGGCGCAGTTACCTGCCCATGCCGACCGTTACCGCCGCGCTGCCGAATTCGTCGATGTTTCCCGCAACCTGTGGGACAGCTGGAGCGATGGCGCGGTGCTGT
Source organism: Novosphingobium sp. 9 (assembly GCF_025340265.1). NCBI lineage: Bacteria > Pseudomonadati > Pseudomonadota > Alphaproteobacteria > Sphingomonadales > Sphingomonadaceae > Novosphingobium > Novosphingobium sp. 9. Next base: position 1,183,527 of record NZ_CP022708.1, read on the forward strand.
CCGACAAGACCAGCGGGAAATATGTCGATCCCGCCGGCATTTCCGCCATCGATCACGCTGGCGAATTCTTCTCCGTCGCCGGGCCGCTCAATGTCCCACGCTCACCGCAGGGCCATCCGGTACTGGTCCAGGCTGGCGCCTCGCCGGACGGCAAGGCTTTTGCGGCCCGCTACGCCGACGTAATCTTCACCTCGCACCCTACGATCGAGACCGCACTCGCCTTCCGGCAGGAAATGCATGACCTGCTTGCAGCACAGGGCCGCGCGAAGGATGCGCTCAAGGTGCTTCCCGCGATCACGCCCGTGATAGCCGACACGCGCGAGGAGGCACAGGCGCTCAAGGCCGAACTCGACGCGCTGATCCCGCTGCCGATCGCGGTCAACAAGCTGGAACAACTTCTGGGCGGGTTCGACCTGTCCTCTGCCGATCTCGACAGGCCTTTGCCTGCCTTGCCGCAAGCCTATCTGGAAGGCCAGAATTCCACTCGCGACCGGGTTCTGGAAGTGGCCGAAAAGCAACGCCCCTCGGTTCGCGATCTCGCGATGCAGATGGCAGCCGGACGCACGAGCCAGTCGCTGGTGGGAACGCCCCAGGATATCGCCGATTCGCTGGCGCACTGGTATGAAAGCGGCGCGGCAGACGGATTTGTCATTGCCGCGCCGGTTCTGCCCGTCGGGCTGGAGCGCTTCGTCGATGGCGTCGTGCCGCTGCTCCAGCAGCGTGGCCTATTCCGTCGCTCTTACGAGGGCAAGACGCTGCGCGACAACCTCGGCCTGCCGCGCCCCGAACGGATCTTCGACATGCTGCCGGACCTCTACCGCAAGCCCGAATTCTGGTAACGAAAAAGGGCGCGGCCATCATCGGCCGCGCCCTTTTTGCCGCCTATGCGGCTTGCGCCGGTCAGGCCTTCGGGAAATCCGGGGCAAGGAACCCCTTCAGCACAGTGGCCGTGGCGGCAGGCTGATCCTGCATCACGAACGCCCCGGCGCCCGGCACCACACGTGTCACCGACCGCTTCAAGGCTGCCTCGGCCGCACTGCGGAATTTGACGTAGGCCTTGTCGTACTCGCCATAGACCAGCATCGTCGGGCACGCGATGCGCGGCATGGTGCCGATGATGTCAAAATCGGCGACCCCGCGCTCGGACGGCTGGATCCAGCGTCCGGCGGCCTTGCGGCTGGCCAGACCATCGATCTGAATCTGGTGCGTATTGACGATACCGAAGATATCGCTGAGCAGCTTTTCCGGCGTGGGCACCGGCAGACCGTTCTTGTCGTAAAGTGCGGTCTGCTTTTCGTCGATCGCGGTGTGGATTTCAGCCAGGGTACGGCGCGGAGACAGAGCACTGGAAACCAGGGCCAGGCGCTCGACCCGCTCGGGCCAGAACGCGGCGAGCGGAACCGAGAGACATCCGCCGAGCGACGTGCCGATCAGCGCAATGCGATCGATCCCCAGTTCATCCAGTGCGCCTACGAGCAGCGCGGCCGTCTCACCAAGGGTCTGGATATAGGGCGGCGGCCCGTCCCAGGCCGAGCCACCATGGCCGGGCAGATCGAAGGCATAGACCTTGCGCCCCTCGGCCAGCGCGGGCGCCACGAAGCGCCAGTCGGAAAGCCACCCGCCAAGCTTGTGCAACAGAACGACCGGGGCAGGCCGGAATTGCCCGAACCCAGCGTCGCATAATGCAGAATGCCGCCCGCGCGGCGAACGGACCCGAATCCATCCCACGGGCCCTTTGGTGGAGTCACGGTTGCTCGCGCACTTGCGCGTGCCGTTTCCGCACGCCCGGTGCCGACCAGCCCGGCGAAGGCCATTGCGGCGCCAGCGCCCGCCATCAACTTGCGTCGATCCAACATGTCACCTCGTTTATTTCGGCTGATTCCGTTCCGAAGGCATGCAAGCCGCCCTTGCCTCGTCCATCAAGACCGCCCGGCCAGCATGATCGCGGCGTGGATAGCGCCTTAAAGAACCGTGGCCCGCATGCCGCTCTCTGCGCCTCCATCACCGCCGGTATCATAGCTGATCGGGCGCCCGTTCAGATCGAGCCGGATCTGGAACCGATCGGAACGATAATGGGCATACGTCAGCAGAAACGGCTGACCACTGGCATCGGAGCTGACACGGCTGATCTTGAGCAGCGCGGAAAGCGGATCGATTTCCAGCGCCTGCGCTATCCGGGTATCGGCCTGGATTGCCCGGATCGTCTGCTCGGCATGGGCCACCTTGTAACCGGCATCCTGCAGCAGTTGAAGGATCGGCCCTCGTGCAAGGTTCCCTGCCGTCATCAGGGGCGCCAGATCTGCCGGAACGAAGCTGACGACATATCCGATCGGAATCCCATCCAGGAAACGGAGGCGAATGGCCCGAATAACCTCGCTGCCGGGCTCCAGCTTGAGCGCGTTCATCACCGAGGCGTCAGCCTGTTCGGTATTCACTTCGATCACATTGACCGTCGTGCCGCTGCCCAGAGCCATGAGCGAGTCCATCGCCTGATGGATATCGGCCTCGATCGGCTTTCCGGGTGTCCTGAAAGAAACACGTGTGCCCAAACGCCGCCGCCGCTCGACATAGCGTTGATCGGCCAGCTCATTGAGCACGCGCCGGGCCGTGATCCGGGATACCTGAAAGTTCGCAGCCAGCTCAAGTTCGGTCGGAAGCGAGCTTCCGAAAGGCCGCTGTCCATTCAGGATTTCATCGCGAAGCTGCTGATATATCTGATAGTAGAGCGGAACAGCCGCATTGCGATCCAACAAGTGCGAAGCTCCACCACCCAAAAAATACTTAGCCAGATTCCTTAGCGTCCCAACAGCCAATTGACCATGGCGATCATTGCATTGCCCACCAGTCGGTCAATGGCATTCGCGAATTGTATTATCAAATGGCACCATCACAGGTAGATCCAGGGCCTGACAAGACCATCGCGAGACAGGAAGGCGTCTATCTCCGCCTGATGGCGCTGCGTCAGGGCAATCGCATCCGCGCCCTCCAGCAGCATCATGCGCGCTTCGGCATCAAGGCGGAACGGGAATTGCAGGCTACCGCAGCGAACCTGTCCTGCCGCAATATCGACCGAGGTCGCCTTTCCGTCTCCGGCGCGACGGGCCAGTTCCTGAATGGCTTCCTTTGGCAGCACCACAGGCGCCAGCCCGTTACGAATACAGTTCGCCTCAAAGATCGGGCTGAACGAACTGGCGATCACCACGCGAAACCCGTATTCGGCCAGTGCCCAGACGGCATGTTCGCGGCTGGACCCGCATCCGAAGTTGCTGCCTCCCAGCAGGATGGCGGCTCCGGCAAACGCGGGAAGGTTGAGCACGAAATCCGACCGCACTTCGCGCGAGCCCACTTCACGATAACGCCAGCCTGCGAACAGCCCTTCGGCCAGACCGTCCTTGGTGACGGTCTTCATCTCGCGCGAGGGGATAATGATGTCCGTGTCGATGTTGTCATGCACCAACGGCACGGCAATGCTTTCGACGAGAATGACAGGGGTCATACCGGCGCCTTTCCAAGGTTTGCGATCTTCTGATCGGGCACGCCCGGAAGCGGCGGTGCGACGATCGCCCCTGCCAGCGCCGACGCCGCCACCGTCTCGGGCGATGCAAGGTGCGTCCGGGTGCGCGGTCCCTGACGGCTCTCGAAATTGCGATTGGTCGAACTGATGACCCGCTGATCGGCTCCGAAACTCTCGCCGCCGGCAAAGAAGCACATCGAACACCCCGATTCGCGCCATTCAAACCCGGCGGCCGTGAATATCCGATCGAGACCTTCGGCTTCGGCCTGTGCCTTCACGCTGCTGGACCCCGGCACGCAGATCGCCCGCACACCCGGTGCGACCTTGTGTCCTTCAATAACGGCTGCGGCACGGCGCAGATCCGATATCCGGCTGTTCGTACAGGACCCGATGAACGCACCTTCGATAGCAAGCCCCTCCAGCGCGGTGCCCGGTTGCAGGTCCATGTAGTCCAGCGCACGCGCGCTATCGGCAACTTCGGGAACCGGCATGCCAAGCGGCACGGCCTGTTGCGGACTGGTGCCCCATGTCACCATGGGGCGCATCCTTGCCGCATCGAAGACATGTTCGGACGCAAACCCGGCGCCCACGTCGCTGAACAACGCCCGCCACTGCGATAATGCCGTGGGCCAGGTATCGCCGCCCGGCGCGAAAGGCCTGCCCTTCAACCAGGCAAAAGTCTTCTCGTCGGGCGCGATGACCGCTCCGAATGCGGCAAGTTCGGTCGCCATGTTGCACAGCGTCATGCGCGCTTCCATATCGAACGCGTAAACGGTGCTGCCTGCAAACTCGACAATATGGCCCTTCGCCCCGTTGGATCCGAGCGCGGCAATGATATGAAGCGCTACATCCTTGGCCGTGACACCTGCCGCCAGTTCACCCTCAATGCGAATACGCATGTCCTTGGGGCGCGAAAGCCGCAGCGTCATCGTCGCCAGAACATGCTCTGCTTCGGTCGAACCGATCCCCAAGCCAGCGCACCGAACGCGCCCTGCGTGCAGGTGTGACTGTCCGGGCAAACCAGCGTGGCACCGGGCAGAACGATACCCTGCTCCGGCGAGATCACATGAACGATCCCCTGCCGCGGGTCGCTGACATCGAACAGGGTTATACCATGGCGATGCGCGCTTTCGCGAGTGGCAAGAATGAAATCGGTGCCGGTGGGCATCGTCGTGCGATCGGTACGGCCCGGCAAGGTATCGACGATATGGTCCATCGTGGCGAAAACCTGCCGGGGACGGCTGACGTGACGCCCGGCCGCCTCCAGCGACTTGAGCGCTACGCCGCCCGTCCGCTCATGCAACAGCAGGCGGTCGATCGCGACAATTTCAGCACCACTCTCAAGCGTCAGGACACGATGCGCAGACCAGATCTTCTCCGCCAGCGTCCGGCTCATGCGGCAACCCCGGCGAGTTCAACGGCCCCCGAGGCTGCAAGCTGGGCAATCTGCTCTTCCCCGAAACCCCAGTCACGCAGGATCTGCGCGGTATCCTCACCCACGCGCGCCAGATCGTGACGGACACCCGGCAGTTCGCCGTTCAGTTCCACCGGCAAGGCCGGAAGGCGCACGGCGGTTCCGTCCGTCAGCGTCAGGTCGACCAGCGCACCGTTGGCGTTGAGATGAACGTCGTCGAGCAGATCCTCGGGCCGGGCAATCGGTGCAAACGCGACGCCTGTCTCTTCCAGACGGGCCAGCAGCGCCTCGCGCTCAAAGCCGGACACCAGTTCGCGTATACGCGGCAAGAGCACATCGCGCGCGAGCACGCGCTGGTTGTTCTCGGCAAGCGATGCGTCAGCGGCCAGATCCTCCAGACCGAAACCGGCCGTAAAGCGCGCCCACTGCGCATCGCTGACCACGCCGATAAACACCTGCTCGCCCGGATTGGCGGTCTCGAAAACGTCGTAGATTGCCCAGGCGGACACCCTTTCGGGCATCGGGCGGGCGGGTGTTCCGGTCACGGCCATCTGCGCGATGTGCTGGCCGACGAGGAAGGCGGTCGTCTCGAACAGCGAAGAGCGTACCGTGGCCCCCAACCCCGTTTCCGCGCGACGCGTGAGCGCGGCCAGAATGCCGATGGCCCCGAACATGCCGCCTGCCACATCGATCACCGAGGCGCCTGCGCGTAACGGTCGCCCGCTGGGCCCGGTCATATAGGCAAGACCACCCATCATCTGCGCAACTTCGTCCAGCGCGGCGCGATGCTCGTAAGGCCCGGCCAGAAACCCTTTTGCCGAATAATAGATCAGGCCCGGATTGCTCTGGCGGAACGCATCCGGCCCCAGGCCCAGCTTGTCCAGCGCGCCGGGCCGGAAGTTCTCGATCAGCACGTCCGCCCCTCGACCAGCTTGCGCGCCGTCTCCAGCCCCTCTGCCGATTTGAGGTCGATCGCGATCGAGCGCTTGTTGCGGTTGTACATCGGGAAATAGCCCGAGCCCGAACCCAGCAACCGGCGCGTGCGGTCGCCGCCGATCGGCTCGACCTTGATCACTTCCGCACCAAGGTCGGCCAGCACCAGCCCGGCGGACGGCCCCATCACCATGTGCGAGAACTCCACCACCCGGATGTTCTGAAGTGGCAGCGTTGCCCCCGGTCCCCGCATATTCATGTCCTTCTAGTCGTAACCCTTGCCGCACCGTGAAATCGATCCGGACAATTGACATACTCAAAGGACAATTGAACAATCGCAAGGCATGCAGGCGGCCTGTTCGCTCTGCGGGCACAGGAGACCTTTCGGCTCCCCCTGATGCACAAACGCGAGGCATCATGGTTGCAGGTTGCATCAAGGAGAAGGCACGGTGAGCGATATCGTCGGAACCCGCATGGTCTGTGAGGACAAGACCGCGCGGCAGCTATTCGAGCAGGTCATGGCGAACCCCGCCCGCGCCAAGTTCGGCTTTGGCGAACGCCTTGCCATCGTCAACATCGACTTCCAGAATGCGTATACCCGCATCGACGAGTTCAAGACCGCCTACGAGACCGACCCGCGCCAGATCGAACACGTCAACACGATCTCCCGCCTCGCCCGCGCGAAGGGCATGCCGGTGGTCTGGACGCGCGTCGCCTATGCCGAAGATGCCAGCGATGCGGGAGTCTGGGGCACGCGCACCAATACCCCCGACAGCCTCCAGAACATCAAGTACGGCAGCCGCCGACATGCCTTCGACGAGCGTTGCGAAATCGACGAGGCGAAGGACACGATCTACACCAAGCGCATGCCCTCGCCGTTCTTCGAGACGCCGTTGCAGAGCTTGCTGGTGTGGCACAAGGTGGACACCGTCGTCATCACCGGCGGCTCGACCTCGGGCTGCGTGCGCGCCGCTGCGGTCGATTCCCTTTCTCGCGGATATCGCACGATCGTGCCGATCGAGACCTGTGCCGACAAGCACGAGTCCTATCACTTCGCCAATCTTACCGACCTTCAACTCAAGTACGCCGATGTCGAACCGGTGCAGACCGTGATCGACTGGCTGGAGGCCCGCTGATGCGCGAAGGCGAAAAGGACCCCGGCCTCTACGACTATCGTGCCTGGCCCGAACGTGCCCCGCTGCAATGGCCGGAAGGCAAGACCTGCGCGGTCTGGGTCTCTCCCAATCTCGAGTTCTACGAACTCGACCCACCGGCCAATCCTCACCGCAAATCCTGGGCGAAGCCTCATCCCGACGTGGTAGGCTATTCGCACCGCGACCACGCCAACCGCGTGGGCCACTGGCGCATGGCCGATGTGATGAGCAAGCACGGCTTTCCCGGTTCGGTCAGTCTGTCGGTGGCGCTGTGCCAGCACATGCCCGAAGTCGTCGCCGATGCGAACGCGCGGGGCTGGGAGTTCTTCAGCCACGGCATCTACAACACCCGCTATTCCTACGGCATGGACGAGGCGCAGGAGCGCGCCATCATCGAGGATTCTATCCATACCGTGCGCGAGGCGACCGGGCAGACCATCAAGGGCTGGCTAGCCCCTGCCCTTACCCACACGCCGCGCACGCTGGACCTGATCGCCGAATATGGCCTGAACTATACCTGCGATCTCTACCACGACGACCAGCCCGGCGAAGTTCATGTGCAATCGGGCCGTCTGATCTCGATGCCCTACAGCCTTGAGGTCAACGATCATTACGGGTTCTTCGTCTACAACATGAGCCCGCGCGAATACGCAGACGTCTTGATCCGCCAGTTCGAGCGGCTTGCTGCAGAGGGCGAGAACGGCGGTACGGTGATGTGCATTCCGCTGCATTCCTACCTGATCGGCCAGCCGCATCGCATCGGTGCCTTCGAGGAAGTGCTGCGCCACATTGCAGCAGACGGCCGCGCCTGGATTACCCGTTCGGGCGACATCGCGGACCATTACATGGCGCAGACCGGCGCCCCCACATCTTGCGAGGAGATCGTGCGATGAGCCTCGACCCCGCCTATCTCGAATATTCGCACCGCCGACAGGGCTACGATCACGACTTTTATGACTGGTCGGCCCTGCGCGAACGCCCGGCCTTTGCCTGGCCCGGCGGCAAGCCGCTGGCGGTGTGGCTGGCCGTCAGCCTCGAATGGTTTCCCATCGTGCCCGAGGACAAGCCCTTCCGCGCGCCGGGGCATATGCAAACCGCCTATCCCGATTACCGGCACTATACCTCGCGGGAATATGGATCGCGCGTGGGCGTCTTCCGGATGCTCGACGCCTTTGCCAAAGTCGGCGCCAGGGCCTCGTTTCTGCTCAACGCCGCGATCGCCGAGCGCTATCCCGAACTGGTTGCAAGCGTCATCGCGGCAGGTCACGAGATCGTTGCCCATTCCACCGACATGAACGGTACGATCGCCTCGACCCTGCCCGAAGAGCAGGAACGCGCGCTGATCCGCGAAACGCTCGACCGGATCGAGGATGCCTGCGGCGTGCGTCCGCGCGGCTGGGCCTCCATCGCTCGCTCGCAAAGCTTCGCGACACCACGGCTGCTCGCCGAAGCGGGCGTGGAATACCAGTGCGACTGGGTGAACGACGAACTGCCCTATGCCATGCAGACTTCTGCCGGCCAGATCGTCAATATTCCGCTCAACCATGAATTGTCCGACCGTCAGATCGTGACGGTACAACAGCACTCGGCAGAAAGTTATGCCGAGCAGATCGGCGACGCCGCGCAATGGCTTGCGGACGAAGCCGCTCGCGAGAACGGCGCGCGGATGCTGCCGCTGCAACTGACACCGTACATCATGGGGCTACCTTATCGCATCGGGGCACTGGAAGACCTGCTCGCCAAACTGGCAGCACGGGAAGACGTCTGGTTCGCGACCGGCGCGAACCTGCTCGATGGCTGGCGCAATCGCTGAGCAGGATGCAGACAGCCAAGGGGGCAGGCGATATCCGCCTGCCCCCTTGGCATTCATACAAATTTGCTATCAGTTCAGTTCAGTTCAGTTCAGCGCAGCGTTATCCCCTGCGGCGATTTCCAGATCGCGCGAGATGGCAGCGGCCGTCGCCTTGAGGTCTTCGAGGTGACGGGCCACCGCTTCGGGCTGCTTCATGGCCGAAGAGAAATAGATCATGGTGAGCGCCGCGACGAACCGGCCGCGACACATGATCGGCACGGCCAGCGAAGACGTCTTGCCCGGCGTCAGATTGTGTTGCCCCACGAGATGGCATCGTACCCGTCTTCCCGGATACGCTCACGGTTGCTGAGGGCGATCTCGGTGGGCAGGCCACGCTGTCCGCTGTCGTCCGCGACATTGAGCCACTCGACGACCTGCTCCAGCTCCATCGCATCCATGTTGGCAAGGCAGACGCGTCCGGCGGCGCTGTCGACCAGCGGCAGTCTGAAGCCGGGATAATAGACCTCGAAGGTCAGCGATGTCTCGGAATGCGTCGAATCGCGCACCACCATATGCGTGCCGATCCGCACCGTCAGCGAGACCGGCCAGCCGATTCGCTGGGTCAGATCACGGATATGCTCGCGCCCATGTTCCACGACCATGCTGTCCGAGCGGAACCCTTGCGAGAGCGACTGGACCAGCGCGGTCGGGCGATAGTACTTGCGCGCGGGCTCCTGCTCGACCAGCCCTTCGTGGATGAGGGTCTGCACGATACGGCAGGTCGTGGGATAAGGCAGACCGCCGCGACGGGCGATCTGCATCATCGACAGCGATCCCATCTGGTTGATTTCCTGAAGGATCGAAATGGCCCGGCTGACAGACCGGATCGGAATACCCTTTTCCATGGTGCGCGACCTCCCTGTAGATGCAGTCCTGAACGTGCTTTTTGCGAACCCCCGTTCGCCCCATCCGGACCGCGATCACCTGCGGCCCGCAACTCTTGATTCAGGCCGCCTTCAGCGTCTTCGAGAAGCCCAGCGGCAGGCCTGCGTCCGTGACGAAGCCGTAGAGCGGTTCGCCCGGCAATGCCTCGGCAACGATCGCGCGAACCGCGAACAGCCGGTCGAGATCGATACCGGTGGCGATCCCCATCGCCTCCAGCATGAAGGCCAGGTCTTCCGTCACGATATTGCCGCTGGCGCCGGGCGCGAAGGGACAGCCGCCCAGGCCGCCCAGCGAGGCATCGATGGTGTCCAGCCCGGACTCCAGCGCCGCCAGTACGTTGGCAAGGCCCAGTCCACGCGTGTTGTGGAGGTGGATACCGGTCAGCGCCGCCTCGCCCACCGCACCGCGCACCAGCGCGACAAGACGACGAACGGCGACGGATCGGCATAACCGGTAGTGTCCGACAGCCCCACCTCGTTGCAGCCCGCAGCCATCAGCCGTTCGGCAAGGCGCGCGATCTGCGCATCGGGAATGGCCCCCTCCAGCGTGCAACCGAACGCTGTGGAAAGACTGCCCTCGAAGTGCGGCCGCCCGTCTGCCGGCAGCGCAAGGATCATTTCGGCAATGCGGCTCGCCTCCTCGATCACCTGATCGTGGGTCCGGCGCAGGTTGCGCAGCGAATGCGTTTCCGAGACCGAAAGCGGCAGGGTGATCTTGTGGGCACCGGCAGCAATGGCATCCGCCGCGCCGCGAGCGTTCGGCACCAGAACCGCCACGGTCAGATCGGGTATCGTGCGGGCATAAGCAACAATTTCGGCGGTATCGGCAAGTTGCGGCAGCAGTTTTGCCGGTACAAAGCTGCCGACCTCGATTTCGCGGACTCCCGCAGCGGCCTCCGCTGCGATCCATGCCTTCTTCGCTTCGGTCGGCATCGTGCGCGACACGTTCTGCAAGCCGTCACGAGGTCCAACTTCGCTGATCAAAACCGACACGCCAGAGCCCTTCACTTCATTCATTTGTCATATTGATACACCAAATAAAAAGGCTGTCCATAGGCCTCGGACACGCATGATTGTTTCACGGAGAAGGGCAGGAACGTAACAGCGCACCCCGCAGAAATGCGCGATGCGCGCCGCTCCCCCAGGACCGGCGCGCATCGATTTTCCAGTACGGAAAGATAGCTCGGGGCTGTTCCCCGAACGAATCAGCAATAACCCGAAAGGCGAATCTCAGGCGACGCCGGATGCCACGAACCACGATCGGAACACGCCCTCGCTTTTCGCGCCGAACCGGAAAGGGCCGCTGCGTGCATCCAGACTGGTCGCCTGATACCCGGCCTCGATATCGTGGAAGCCTGCCGCAGCGAACAGCGCCGGATAATCCGCCGTCAGCGCACCGCGCCAGTTGGGTTCATTGTTGTACTGGGCTTCCAGTTCGCCGGACAGTTCCACCCACGGATCGGAGTTATCGTGCAGCAGCGGCACTTCGAGATGGACCGCCAGACCGCCCGGCGTCAGCAGACGACGGCTCTCGGCGAGGATGGCCTGCACCGCCTCTGGCGAGGATTCGTGGAACAGGATGCAGCTGTAGACCACATCGAAGCTGGCGTCGGCGAAGTCCGTCCGTTCCGCGTTCTGCTGGGAGAAATGGATGGCGGCTCCAAGATGTTCGGCGCGGGCATGGGCGTAGCGCAGGATCGAGGCACCGACGTCGATCGCATGGATTTCCGCCTTCGGGAAAGCCCGCGCGGCAGGCACCGTGCTGGTCCCGATCCCGCATCCCATGTCGAGTACACGCTCGGGCGCAATCTGCGGGCATCGCGTCAGGACGTGGGCAATGGCAGTCTGCCCCCTCAGGTCGTTGAGCATGCCCCCGTTGCGCCCCAGCATGTAGACCGCGCCGCCGCGGTCCATCACAGCCCCCTGCAACAGCGAGCCATCATCGAGCTGATTGCCGCCGGGCATCAGATGGATGTCACCCTGCGTCACATAGTCCGGCGCCACGAACGCGGCATCGACGCGAACGGAGCCTTTCGGCTCGACAATTTTCGCCAGCGCTTCGAGTTCTTCTGCCTGTCGCTCGACGCTTCCGGCAACCGCGCTCCACAACTGTCGCTGGGATTCGCGCTTCAGCGCCATCCAGCTGCGGAAGCTTTCGCGGCTCTCCATGCGCTCTCGCAGGTCCGCCACGCGATTGTTGGTGGCCGTGCCTGCAAGGCCCGCCTGCTCCACTTGCGCAAGTCCCGCCTGCACCGGCTCCAGCTGCTGCATCACATAGAGCTTGAGATCGCGCACGAACAATTGCTCAACCAGTTCGTCGTGGCTGGGCAGCGCGATCATCGGGTGATCGAGCGCCTTGCGGCTTTCGGAAATCCCTTCCATCGTCACTGTCCTTCCTGCTGCTGTGCCTTGACCAGTTCCGCCTGCGCCGCCTCGCGCATGGGGCGCAGCACCTTGTCGAGGATACGGCCACGCTGCTCGTCTCGCTCGGCCTGCGCCGCCGGGTCCGGATCGAAGGCATCCACCGAACCGGGCGCGAGCGTGCCGTTCGCCACCAACAGTCGCTCGCAGGCATCCAGCCGGGCACGCAGCACGGTGATTTCCGAGGTCAGGGCCAGGATCATGGCCAGATGCTGTTCATCCAGCGCGCGGCTGCCGACAATATCATCGAGTCGATGGGGTGTGCGGGGAAGTCTGCTCATGCCGCCAGACTAGCGCGCCAGCGGATTTGTCACGCATCGCCGAAGCCGATGATCGCACAATGGATAGGCAGGCCAGTTCCATCCCGACATCGGCAAGCTATCAGGCCGCCACGGTCAAGACCTGCCGCCCCTTATCGCGCAAACCGCAGCATGCCTAACCTTTGCAAGGCGTTGCGCCTTGCCGAAAGTACAGATCGAGCATGCCGACCAGCCGCATAAAGATTGCCCAATTTTTCAGCAGCACTGCCTTGCAAACCGGCATTCCTCGCTCTTCGGATAGTGAACGCAGCGATGCCCCAAAGGCATACGATCAGCATCACTCTCCGCATCAGCCAAGCGCACATTGGCGTTCAGGAGAAGTATCATGAGGAAAGCTTCGTTGCTGCTGGCGAGCGCCATGACGGTTGCCGCCACCCTTGCCGCCGGGTCTGCACAGGCTCAGGACTCGGCATCGTCGTCCGAGAAGGCGAAACCGTCCGCCACGGGGAGCGGCGACATTGTCGTGACGGCGCAGCGCCGCGAGCAGAACCTGGAAAAGACGCCGATCGCGATCACAGCACTGACCAGCGCCATGCTGGAACAGCGTGGGCTCACCCAAGTGCAGAATATCGCCGCGCAAACGCCCGGTCTTCAGATCACCAACGTCACCGCCTCGCCCAACGCGATCCTTGTTGCGCTGCGCGGCGCACAGGAGCTGAACGGCGGCTCGATCACCTCGGAATCGCCTGTCGCGATCTATATCGACGACGTTTACCAGTCGCGCCTGTCCGCCGCGAACTATGACCTCGCCGACATCACCCGCGTCGAAGTGCTGCGCGGACCGCAGGGCACGCTTTACGGTCGCAATTCGATGACCGGCGCGATCAAGCTGGTCACTCGCCAGCCGGACGGCACAAGCTGGGCGAACGTCGACGTTTCGGCGGGCAGCTATCAGGAGGCCAAGATCAAGGCAAGCGTGGGCACGCCGATCACCGAGAACCTCGCCCTTGCAGCCTCCGGCTTCTACGATGACCGCAATGACGGGTGGCAGTACGACGAGGCGCTGGACCAGAAAGTGGGCAAGTTCCGCAAGTACGGCGGGCAGGTCGCTCTCGGCATCACCAACGTACCGGGCCTAACTGCCGTACTGACCGGCCGCTATGGCGTCAGCCTGACCGACGGCATGTATTTCATCCCGGTGGATTACGCGACGAACAAATCCAGCCTCGGCAACTTCTACGATACCAATTCGCCGCGTAAATCCAATGGCGACACCTGGCAGAAGAGCCTCTCGCTCAAGCTCGGCTACGACCTTGGCAACGTAACCATCAAGTCCATCACCGCCTACGAGCACCTGAAGGACAACTGGGCCATCGACTTCTCGGGCGGCTATTATCTGGCGCCGGACGATCTCACCACCGGCTTCTATCGCTCCAGCTTCGGCAAGCAGCACCAGTTCACCGAAGAACTGCAGGCACTGGGCAAGGCCTTCGACGGCAAGCTGAACTGGATCGTCGGCGCATTCTACTTCGACGAACATGCCAGCCAGGTATTGCCCGAGGACGACCTCGGCGCATTCGGCCTGACCTACCTGCCCACGAGCTATTCCACCGACAGCAAGAGCCTCGCGGTCTACGGTCAGGCCGACTACGCGCTGACCGACAAGCTGACGGTGTCCGTGGGCATCCGCCACTCGCACGACGTGAAGCACTTCTATTCGCTGTCACCCGACGGCGCAGGCGACGATGCGCCGCTCGTGGCCGGAACCGACAAGACCACGGCCAGCGTCTGGACGCCGCGCTTCAACGTCCAGTACGATCTCAACCGGGATGTCATGCTCTATGCCACTATCGCCAAGGGCTATCGCGCCGGTGGTTTCAACTCGCTGGTCATCGCCAACCCTTCGCTGTTCGGGACGCCCTACAAGCCCGAAAGCGTGTGGTCCTATGAGGCAGGCGCCAAGATCCAGACGCCCGATCACCGCGGCCACCTGAACCTTGCAGGCTATTACGAGCAGCTCAGTGATCTGCAGACGCTGGCCGATGCCGGCGGGTCGGGCTCGTTCATCTACCAGAACGCGGCCAACGCGAAAGTCTGGGGCGTAGAGGCAGAGCTGGCCTACCAGCCTGTCACCGGCCTCAACCTCTATGCCAGCGGCGCCTGGACGGACGACAAGTACGGCAAGCTGGATCCCAGTTCGGAAGCGGCACAGTACGGCGCCGACAAGCTGCCAATGATCTCGCGTTGGCAGTACCAGGTCGGCGGCAGCTACGAAGCCGCACTGCCCAAGGATGCCGGTTCGCTGACCTTCGCGGGCGATTACAGCTATCGCTCGTCCTACTACATGCTCGTCACGCTGGACCCGTACAGCAAGGTGACACCGGTCGGTCGCGGCAATGCCTCGATCACCTGGAAGTCCGACAAGGACCACTTCGAAGTCTATCTGCAGTCCAAGAACGTCTTCAATTCGAAGGACTATTACGCGCAGAACAACTTCATTCCGGGTGTCTTCGCCTACAAGCTCGCGATGGAGCCGCGCACGTTCATGGCCGGCTTCCGCTTCAAGTTCTGATGATCGCGCGGGGCCGGGGGCGCGCACCGCACCCCCGACCCCGCGCTTGTTCAAACAGGTGTCGCACAGCTTATGACCGACCTGACCGCCGCCGCACAGCATGCGGGAGCTTCGCTGTTCCGCATCGATGCCGGGATCGGCCGCGATCTGGTCGGCCTCGACTGGAACCGGGAAGGCGCCTCAGCGGGCTGCATCCTGTTCTCTCACGGTGCCGCTTCGGCGCCTTGGAAGTACGCGCCGATGATCGATGACTGGCGCGCGCGCGGTTATCGCGTGCTGGCCCCGCTGCACGTCGATTCCACCGATCACCCCGATACCCTTGCCTATCCCGGTCTCGCCTCATGGCGGGCAAGGCTCGAAGATATGCGCAGTCTGGCGCAGCTGACCGATCAGCCACATATCGCCGCCGGACACAGTTACGGCGCTCTCGTCGCCCTGACGCTGGGCGGGGCTCGCGGGGAGGAGCCCGCCGATATCGCGCGCTCCTGCGGTGATGCCACACCCTCGCGACACACCCAGTGCGTGCTGGCGTTCTCGCCTCCCCGGCCATTCCGGGGCTGATCAGCGAGGCGGGTTATTCCAGGCTTGCCCGCCCCGCTCTCATCCAGACTGGCACCCGCGACGACATGCCCGGATGGCACGATCCCCATGCCGGGTGGGAACTCCATCGACAGGCCTGGGATGCGTCACCTGCGAAGGGCGACACGCACTTGCTGGTGCTCGACGGCGTCGATCACACCTTTGGCGGCGCGATCTGCGAGCCCGGACCGGAAAACGGATGGCAATCGGCGGAATTGGCCATCGCGCTGCAAACCACCGCGCTGTTTCTGAGTGGCGAGCACCTGACAGTCAGCCCCGCTCACAGGATCGAAACGAAATGAAAGACCCACGATGACAGACAGGCTTGCAGGCAAGACGGCGCTCGTCACCGGCGCAGCGCTCGGCATCGGCAAGGCGATCGCGCTGCGTTTCGCCCAAGCCGGCGCGCGCGTCGCCCTTGTCGACATCGATGACAAGGCCCTCGCGCAGACCTGCGAGGAAATTGCGACACTCGGCGGCGAGGCATGGCCGATCCTCGCCGATGCGACCGATCCGGCATCGGTGGAACAGGGCGTAGACCTCGCTCTCTCCCGCCTCGGCAACGTTCAGGTGCTGGTGAACAACGTCGGCGGCGGTAAGGCGGGGCGTATCTGGGAGCTATCCGTCGAGGACTGGGACCGGATCATGGCGCTCAATCTGCGCTCGATGTTCCTGTTTACCCGAACTCTCGTCCCGCAGATGATCGCGCAAAAATCCGGGCGCATCATCTGTCTTTCGTCCGGTGCCCGCAACGGCACCGTCTGGAATGCCTATTATCGCGGCGCCTGCGCCTACTCCACGGCAAAGGCGGGCGTCACCGGGTTCGTACGCGATCTTGCCATCGAACTGGCGGACCATGCGATTACCGTCAACGCGATTGCCCCCGGCCCCATCGATACCGAACTGGCCGGCCCGTACCTGCGCGCGATGGAGACCCCAGACATGCCGCTCTCGCCCTGCCGGATGACGCCGCTCGGCCGCCTCGGCACCCCGCGCGAGGTCGCCGACGCCGCCCTGTACCTTGCGGGAGACGATGCCGCCTACGTTACCGGGACCGTACTCGACGTGACCGGCGGCCGCTAAAGCCCTAACCTTCAAAGGACACGCCATGAACGCCACAGCCGCCACTTTGTCCGATCACGAATACCCTGCCGGTATCCGTCCTGTCGGCATCGCGCTGATCGGATGCGGTCGCATTTCCACGCCGCACCTCAAGGCCATCGTCAACCAGCCCGGCTTTGGACGGCTCATTGCCGTCGTCGACAGCGATCTTGCCCGCGCACAAAGCGTCGGCGAGGCGTTCGGTGCGCCGCATCGACTGGCGACGCTCGAAGAAGCGCTGGCACTGGACGACGTCGAGGCCGTGGTGCTGTGCACGCCCAACGAACTGCACGCGGAACAAGTGTACGCCGCGCTTTCGGCAGGTCGCCATGTGCTGGTCGAAAAGCCTTTCGCCGAGACCGTGGCGGAAGCCGAGCGCAACGCAACGCTTGCTGACGAGACCGGCCTTGTCCTGGCCGCAGGACACACCTTTCGCCATGTCGAGGCAGTTCGCACGTTGCAGGACCGGATGCCTGAGTTCGGTCGCTTGCGCGCAGTGAGCATTTCGATGTGCGTGTTCTGGGACGGGCCACAGGCGCCCTGGTGGGCGACACGCACGGCCCGAGACGGCCTGATCCTGTCGCTGTTCGCACCGCATGCGCTGGATTTCCTGCACCTCGTCGTCGGCGAGGTTGATCCGGTGAGCGTCCACGTCGAGGCCGTCCGTCATCAGTCGGGCTGGCAGGGCGAGGATGAGGCGATGATCCTGTTGCGCTATCCCGGCGATATCCTCGCCTCGATCCATGTCTCGTACAACCAGCGCCACACGATCAACCGCAAGACCGTCCATTTCGAGAATGCCACCGTCTGCCTCGATAACGGTGATGAGCTGTGGATCGACGGACAGCCGGAGGTGGTGCCGCAGCGGATGCCGAAAACCGACGAGGCGCTGCTGGGCGACGGCATTACGCACTACTTCGCAACGCAGCTACGCGAGTTCGCGCTGGCGGTTCGCGGAGCGCCCAACCGCTCCGTTCTGCACCCCATGGCGCTGCGCCTCACCCGTCTCAACCGCCTCATCGTCGATCTGGCCGCGCGCGGCTGACACAGACCTCATCTTGAAAGCGCCCCCGCCATGACTGCCAGTACCAGTATGCCTGCCACCCATACCTTTGACGAAGACCACTATGCCTTCGGATCGAAAGGCTACGCCTGGCTGGTCTGCCTTCTGCTCAGCGGCTTGCAGATCGTCAGCAACATGGAGCGCCAGATCATCAATCTGGTGGTGGAGCCGCTGCGTCGCGATTTCCATATTCAGGACGTGCAGGTCAGCGTGTTGCAAGGTATCGCCTTTGCGCTGTTCTATGCCGTTGTGGCCGTTCCGATCGGCTGGCTGGCCGACCGCTGGCGCCGCGACCGGATCATCATCGCCGGGATGGCGCTGTGGGCGCTGTGTACACTGGGCTGCATGATCGCGCGCTCGTTCGAGATGCTGTTCGTGGCCCGCCTGCTGATCGGGCTGGCCGACGCCTCGCTGGTGCCGGCCTCGATGTCGCTGCTGGGCGATTACTTCCCCCGTGCGCGCCTCGCGGGCCCTGTCGGCATCCTGACCGGCGCGACGTTTCTGGGCAGTGGCATGGCTTTGACTTTCGGGGGACTGTTGCTGGCCATCCTGCCGGTCGATCGGGATGTGGCGTTGCCTCTGTTCGGCTCTATCCACGGCTGGCAGCTTGCTTTTGGCATCATGTGCCTGATCGGAATCGCCTTCACGCTGGCCCTCCTGGCGATCCGGGAGCCCGTGCGCCGCGATCGTTCAGCCGTTGCGGGCACGGCCAACCATTCCGCAAGCTTTCGCGACGTCATCGCCTTTCTGATCCGGCAGCGGCGCTCGCTGGGCAGCCTGCTGACCGGCCTGATCCTGTTAGGAACCTACCAGTACGGCTTCTCCGCCTGGGCCGTTACCATGTTCATCCGCGTCCATGGATGGAGCGCCACCCGCATCGGCTTCATCTATGGCCTCTATCTGATGATCCTGGGCCCCACCGCCAGTGCTCTGGGTGGACGGATCTGCGACTGGCTGCGTGCGCGGGGACGAGCCGATGCCAATTATCTCGTTCCGCTGGGGGGCGTCATCGCCCTGCTGCCGCTGACCGTAACGTTCTCGCTGGCGCACTCGGGCACCACCGCTGCCGTGCTGCTCGGCTTCGTCTCGTTCGCCTCGATCATCTGCTTCGGCCCGGCGATGGCGGCGATCCCTGACACGGTACCCAGCACCATGCGGGCCCAGACGGTCGCCATCACGATGCTGCTCTCCACGCTTGTGGGCGGCGGTGGCGGTCCCTGGCTGATCGCTATGTTCACGCAGAACATCTTCGCGAATACCGCAGCCATTGGTTGGTCCATGGCCGTCTGTGCAGGTCTTTTGCTGCTGCCCACTGCGATCTTCTTCTACAGCGGCGCACGCACAGCGCGGCGGCAGGAGACCTAACAAAGGTTTGCGCGATACTGGCTAACATCATCGACTGGAAGTTTTCAACCACTCAAGCGTTGGAAGCACGCCCGCAGCCTCATCACCGTCGCCGCGCTCGTCCCCCTTCATGCCAAGCACGAACTGTTCGCGAATCTCAAGCGAGCACGCTAGAAGCGCGTGACCGAGGCAGAGCCTGGCGTCCTTGTCACGCACCTCGCATTCTACGCCGGGTTCCCCGCCGCCACACTTGCCACAGACCGGAGGTGAAGAGTGCAAACCATCCAGTTCAGCGGCTTGGCCGATGCGCCGCAAGCCCATCGCCGGATGGAAACAGGTGCCAGCTTCGACAAGATCATCCTACAGGCACGGTAGGCCGATTCTGATGGAGAGGAGCATGCATGTCGGCTGGTGCTTCCCAAGAAACGCGAAATTTCTCCGGGCCGAACTCGCACATCATGTATCTCTGCAAAGCCGAACGCAATATGCGGACCGTCCACAACCAAGGATCGAAAATCGGCGATTGAACGGCAAGAAGGGGGCGTCTCCACTTCCAATGACGACCGCTTACGCAGACTTGAAGCCCTGTGCCTAAATGCGATGTAGAACGCCTCCTGGAAACCGGATTGGCTATTACCATCGCATCACGCTCCGCTTCCACTCCTGAAAAGGAAGGCACGATCATAACTTCGCTTTGCAGAAGGTTCAGCAGATCGTTTAAGGGCTGATCGTCAGGATTTTTGAACCGCAATGAATTATCGCCATTCCTTCCACGCCGGCAATAGCGCCGATGTCGTCAAACACAGCCTCCTCATCGCCTTGGTACGGGCCTTGCAGCAAAAGCCGGGCGCACTGACTTTAATCGATACCCACGCCGGCTGCGGGCTTTACGACCTCGGCGGTGACGAAGCTCAACGCACCGGCGAGGCCACGCAGGGCGTTCTGCGGGCCTTTGTCGACCCGAGCCGGTTGCTGGACGACTACCGCACCGCCGTGCAGGCGGTGAATAGGGGGACGAACCCCGCCTGTACCCCGGCTCGCCGCAATTTCTGACGCAGCTCCTGCGTCCGCAGGACGCACTAGTCCTCAACGAAAAGCACCCCGACGATGCCTATACCTTGCGGGGCGTGATGCGCGGCACCGGCGCGGCCATACATGAACGCGACGCCTATGAACTATGGCTGGCCATGGTGCCGCCCCGGACACCTCGCGGCATGGTTGTGGTCGACCCGCCTTATGAGCAGACGGACGAACGTGCGCGCATCACCGCTACCCTTGCTGCCGCCTACCGCAAATGGGCGCATGGCGTGACAGTGATCTGGTATCCGCTGAAAGACAGCACTACGCACCAGCGGTGGAAGGCGCAGTTACGCAAGCTCGGCATCCCGAAATTTCTGGTGGTGGAACATTGGCTGTACGACAGCGAGCAGCCCGGCATCTATAACGGCGCGGGCCTCTTCATTGTCAATCCGCCCTATGCTTTCACGCAGACACTGCCGCCACTGCTGGAGGCTTTGCGCGCGGCGTTAGCCCCCGAAGGGCATAACGGCGAGATTATATGCGATTGGTTGGGCGACTGACATGCGCCTTATTCCCCCTTTTCCAAAAGGGCAATTGCCGGGCGTTGAAGGACTCGTCTGCACCGGCAATCAGGCTGCGTTCGCCGCATGCCTCAAGGAGATGGACGCGTATCAGGCGACGAGCATGAATGACAAGAGCTCGGTTGATTTTCAGCCTGCCAAATGTGCACTCGATGCAATTGCTCTGATGATAGAGCGGTTGTGCTCTGGTCTGCGCCCCACGGTTGGCGGCCCTATCGGCAGCAGCCCTTTCAGGACGCTCAATTCCACCCCGGTAAGATCGCCACAATCTCAGAGCTATCCAAAAATATAACCTTAAATCAATATCTTCTCGATATGCCGATAGATCAAGGCGATAGCTGGAAACGAACCATCATCAGTCTGCCACGGTGATGGGAACTTCAACCGGCGCAACGCTGTCAGCAAAAATCCTACTGCCATCTTCGAATTCGATCATGACTTCGCTGTCTCGAAAGCGCATGACACGCTGAGCCTTTTACCCAACAGCATCGCTGTTGCCCATTGGCTCTCTTCTTCCAGTGTCAGGCATCAAGGCTAACAGCCTTGGAGGCATGTTGCCAACCTATGCCACCATAAATTCGTCCACGCCGCCTGGCATTATGGCAATGTGAACGCTCACGACCGGGACTGAGCCTCGGCTTGGGGGTAATTCGCTGATTTTCGCGGTGGAGCCCTGCTTGCGACGATACTCCCCGCCACGACGGAATGATAGTCCTACCCGCCCTGCCACCCCAATTGGCGGCTGAGATCGCGGCATAGATCACCCAATTCGGCGATCCCCATGCTTGCCTTGCGATGACCGCCACGATCAGGCTGGAGCACGGTGGCCGTCAGCGGAATACGCCCCTGAAGATCGAAGATCGGGTATGCCGTTGCCCGAAGGCCCGGAACCATATTGCCATCCACATAACCGAAACCACGCTCGCGCACCTTGTCGCACAGCGCGGCCACATCCGGTCTGTCGCCTTCCAGTTTTTCGAGTTCCAGCGCCAGCATTGCTGCTGTTTCTGCTTCAGGCATATAGGCCAGGAACACATGGCCGGTCGCCGACCCCAAGAGAGGCAGGACCGTACCGACATGGAACGAGGTCATGACCGGCGGGCGCCCCATGATCCAGCGCACGATGGTAGGGCCCAGCGGCCCCAGGGCGGCCATCTGCACGGTCATGCCCGTGCGCTGCGAGAATTCGCCGATAGCGGCATCGGCAAGACGGTAGGCATCCAGCCGGGCCAAAGTGGTCAGCCCCAGCGACAACCCGGCCGGACCCAGATCATAGCGCCCGGAATCGGGCAACTGCTGCACCATCCCTTCGGCTATCAGGCTCTGGAGGTAACGATGGACCTGGGGCGCCGGCATATCGCAAGCCTGTGCCAGAACCCCCAGCGGCGTCGCGCTTCCAAGACCGGCCAGAACCTTGAGAATCCGCAAGCCGATCTCGACCGACTGGATG
Organism: Novosphingobium sp. 9; assembly: GCF_025340265.1. Classification (NCBI taxonomy): domain Bacteria; kingdom Pseudomonadati; phylum Pseudomonadota; class Alphaproteobacteria; order Sphingomonadales; family Sphingomonadaceae; genus Novosphingobium; species Novosphingobium sp. 9. The sequence goes on from NZ_CP022708.1 coordinate 1,205,669, forward strand.
CCCCGGCGACGCGGCTCGGCAGCCTCCTGCCCTCCCTTGGTGTCATTATCCGTCGACAAATCCCTGCATCCTCATGCCTGTTTGCAGGCCATCATAACGACTGCCGTCCCATGTTCGTCAAGTTATGGACATCGCGGCCTACGGGCCGCTCCACAGTCCCGTTTCGGCGCCACTCAGTGGAACACCCTAAATTATCCATCTGCAAATATATTTGACATAGGTCAACAAATGCCTCAATCCTCGCTCGTCTAACACGGCGCGCCGAATGGTGCCCATTTCACCGGGTAGAGGACGATGACAGGCATGATTCCCCGCACCGAGACCGCTATCGAGGGCTGGCACATCGGCTCCTTCCAGATCCGTATCGCCGCGCTGTGTACCCTCGTGGCGATGCTCGACGGGTTCGATACCCAGTCGATCGCCTATGTCGCCCCGCGCATCGCCGAGGACTGGGGCCTTGGCATGTCGGCCTTCGGGCCGATCTTCGGGATCGGCCTGCTAGGACTGACCATCGGCGCCTTCGTCATGAGCCCACTTGCGGATCGCTTCGGCCGCAAGATCGTGCTGCTGGGATCGGTGCTGATGTTTGGCCTATTCGCGCTGGCGACGGCGGCAGCGGATTCCATGACGCATCTTCTCGTCCTGCGCCTGCTGACCGGCATCGGCCTTGGCGGTGCCATGCCCAATATCATCGCGCTTACCAACGAGTACGCCCCGGCTCGCTCGAAGGCGACGATGGTGACGGTGATGTTCTGCGGCTTTCCCCTGGGCTCGACGCTGGGCGGCCTGATTGCGGCACCGATGATCGGGGCCTATGGCTGGCACTCGGTCTTTGTGCTGGGCGGCATCCTTCCCTTGCTGGTTTTGCCAGTGCTGGCCTTCGGAATTCCGGAATCGATCCGCTTTCTTGCGACACGCTCCAACAAGGAGGCGCAGATCGCCCGCATTCTGTCGAAGATCGACCCCGAGGCTTCCGCCGCTGCGTTCATCGCCAATGCACGATCCGAAGCACGCAACACGACGACGGGTTTTCCAGTGCTCGAACTGTTCCGCCATGGTCGCGCACGCCGCACCGCTCTGGTTTGGACGGCATTCTTCATGAATCTGCTGGTCATGTACTTCCTCGTCAACTGGTTGCCTTCGCTGCTGAAAGCCGAAGGGCTGCCGCTGCGCACGGCCATCCTCTCGACCGCCCTCCTCAACCTCGGCGGTGCAGTGGGCGGTGTCATTCTGGGCCGCCTGATCGACCGCATGAACCCGTATATCGTCCTGGGTTCGACGTACCTGTTCTCCGCACTGTGCGTCGCAGGAATCGCTTATGCCGGAACAAGCGCGGCGCTGGTCTTTGCCGCCTCGGCAGCCTGCGGCTTCGGCGTTTCAGGTGCGCAGATCGGCCTCAATGCGGTGACAGCGGAAAGCTACCCCACCGCTATCCGTTCCACCGGGATCGGCTGGGCCCTTGGCGTCGGCCGGGTGGGATCGATCCTTGGCCCGCTGCTGGGCGGCATGCTTCTGGGAGCAGGCTGGTCCGCGCAGATGATCATCCTGTTCGCCGTGGCACCTGCTCTCGTTTCCGCAGCAGCGGTGTTCTCGCTACGACGCATCTGACCTTGGTTCCCAATACGGGGCGCAACCGGCACGGCACTGTCAAAAGCCGTACTGGCAGCTACCCAAGTACAGGCACAGGACGACAAACCTGCACGGAACAATAACGACTGCATCAAGCCCGCCGAAGGCCATCGTCATCGTCCCGGATATGCCGATGCCCTCCGCCAGTATTGCAGGGGCGAAGTACTGGTCTCCAACGATCTTGACCGCTTCCAGTTCTGATTTTGGGCAGGGGAGCCGTTGCTCCCCTGCCCGATCGGGCCCTGGTATCAGGGCCTCCATGCAAAAACGGGCGAGGCTGCGAGGCCCCGCCCTTTTCTTTTCATCTGCCTTTGTTCGGCCAGTCCATGCCAAAGCCCGTGCGGCACTTGGGCGTGGACCGATCCGGATGCGTCGGCGTCCATCTCGAAGGCCCTGCATCACCCCGCGTCGGGTTGGACCTCCGGCCGTGAAGACGCGAATGCCTCGATCTCGAAGCAGGCTGCCTCGATGGCGGCGAGGCGTGGCAAGCGCGTTGCGTAATCGACGCCAAAGCGCCGGGCGTTTGCCAACTGCGGCACCAGACACAGGTCGGCCAATGTGACCGTATCGCCTGCACTGAATCGCCCCGCGCATGAGGCGATCAGCGTGTCGTAGGCCGCGAGACCTTCCTCGATGGTGATCTGCGCCCAGCGCTCCACTCCCGCATCGTCCACGCCGAAGCCCTTCAGTCTTGCCAGGATCTTCAGGTTCTGCACCGGATGGATGTCGCAGGCGATAACCTGTGCCAGCGCGCGGATGCGAGCCTTCGCAAAGGCATCGCCAGGCAGAAGCGGCGGCTCCGGCCATAGTTCGTCAAGATATTCGCAAATCGCCAGCGACTGGGTGAGGAGATGGCCCTCACCCAGCTCCAGTGCAGGAACGAGGCCTTGCGGATTGAGCGCCAGATAGTCCGGCGCGCGCTGCTCGCCGTTGCGCAGCACGTACCAGGCCTCGTCATGCGCAACGCCTTTCAGCGCCAGCGCGATCCGCACCCGGTACGATGCCGTCGAGCGATGAAAGCCGTGAAGCTTCATGGCGTCCTCAGAACGCCTTCGGCCCGACCGTGACGGCGCAGTCCTCCAGACTGTCGATCGACACGGTAACGACATCGCCAGTCACGACCGCGCCAACGCCTGCGGGCGTGCCGGTGTAGATCAGATCCCCCGCCTCAAGGCGATAGAAGCGCGAGACATAGGCAATCACCTCCGGCACGCTCCAGATCAGATCGGCAAGATCCGCGTCCTGCTTGACCTCGCCATTGACCGTCAGCGCGATCCGCCCCGTCGCGGGTGGCCCAGCGTTTCAGCGGGGGCGATCAACCCCAGCGGCGAGGACTGCTCGACATTCTTGCCGGTGTCCCAGGGCGCCCCTTATCGCGCGCCTCGAACTGCAGATCACGACGCGTCATGTCGAGACCCGTGGCATAGCCGAACACATGGCTCAGCGCATCGTCCTGCGCAATCGCCGCACCGCCCGCACCGATCGCCACGACCAGTTCGGCTTCGTAATGGAAATTGGCGGTCTCGGTGGGATAGGCAATCGTGCTGCCGGCAGGCACGACGGTTTCGGCCCACTTGGTGAAGAAGAACGGTGCCTCACGCTCGGGGTCCTTGCCCATCTCACGGGCATGCGCGGCATAGTTACGACCGATGCAGAACAGGCGGCGCACGGGAAAGTCACGTCCGTCCGTGGTCTTGGCAAGCACTGGCGGTTGGGGTTCGAAAATCGCGGTCACGCACATTTCTCCTTATAGAGTCCGAGTTTCTGCTGGGCGACCTTGTCGGAGAAGCCGAACAGGACGAGATCCTGCCGCGCCTCCAGTCGCAATTCCTCCCACGACGGGACAACGAAGATGTCGCGATGGCCAAGCGCGATCTCACGCTCGCCCACCCGTGCGGTACCTTCCCCCGCAACCACGACGAAAACCGTGCCGTCGGTCGCGCGGCGCGGGATGAAGTGAACCCGGCGGGCAACAGGCGAACATGGGCGGAAATCGTATCCATGATCGCCCCGCCATCGGCAGGGTTGAGAAATTCCAATGCATGCCCGAGATGCGGGTCGATCGTCGCACTCGCCGCCATGGCATCCAGCGCCGGGCGCCACTGTGCATACGGGTAGTGGAACAGCGGCTGGTGCGCAGGGCGATAGTCCGCCACATGCCCACGCATCGGGCGCATGTTGTGGCCATAGGTGGCGATGCTCGCCCCCGGCGGCGCAGTTTCCGGGTGGACCTTTTCGCCCAGGTGCTCGGCAAAACTGGCATCGAAATGGCGCACCGTCGGAATATCGAGGCCATCGAGCCAGATCATCGGCGTATCGGTGGGATTGCCGTGATCGTGCCATTCCCACCCCGGCGTCAGCACCAGATCGAACGGGTTCATCACGGCCTTTTCGCCCCCCACCGAGGTGAAAGCGCCCGAGCCTTCGATGACAAAACGCAATGCACATTGCGTGTGGCGATGCGAAGGGGCGATCTCTCCCGGCAGGATCAGCTGCAACCCGGCGTAAAGGCTCGGCGTGATCGCAGACAACCCTTCAAGCCCCGGATTTTCCAGGATCAGCACACGTCGTTCGGCCTGTTCCGCGCTGATGATGTCTCCGGCTCGCAGCAGGTAGCTGCGCGCATCATCATAATTCCAGCGATGGCTGACAGCCGGAGAGCGCGGCTGAGGCAGCACCAATTGCGAGAGCAGTTCCCACAACGGCGTTAGGTGGCTGGGCGCCATCTCCTCATAGAGCTCTTCCAGCTGCGCGCGCTGGTCGTTGACCAGTGTCATGGCGTGTCCTTTCCCAAACGCTGCGTTGGCTGAAATTTAGTATAGTGAAATTCATTTCGCAATGGATAATTTTCTGAGCCGTCGGGCTCGAAGGGCAATCGCCGGGTCCAGCAGCGCAATGCGAAGGACGAACTATCGGGTACGGCGTGGTTTCGGCTTAACCTGTGGGGTCGCGCCCACGCCAGGAATGGGACCGAATGTGGTTTCATCCGGAAGTGTCCGCCTTCACCATTCGGCACACAAACTTCAACATTGCATGAAGCAATGGCATGGCTCTGGAAGAGGATAGTGCTGTGGGCGTGATTGAGAAGAATATCGCCGCTGAAGAGATTCAGACGGCTACCGGATCGATGGACAAGGATGATCTCCCCCTACCGATCATCGACCTGTCGATGATGCATAAAATTGGATCTGAACGGGAAATGTTCATAAAGCATCTCCGAAACGTCCTTCATCATCATGGATTCTTCTATCTATCCGGGCATGGCGTTGCCCCCGATCTCATTCGCGAGACGGTTTATGCAGCAAAAACCTTCTTCTCCTTGCCGCTGGAGGCCAAGCTGGAAATCGATATCGTCCGGTCCCCGCATTTTCGGGGTTATACGAGAGCAGGTGGGGAAATTACCGGCGGCACACAGGATTGGCGGGAGCAGGTCGATTTCGATCGCGAAGAACCGCTTCAGACAATCGAGGCGGACACGCCCCGGTGGAAGCGCACGCTCGGCCCCAACCAGTGGCCTGCTGCGATGCCGGCGCTGCGCGCGACGATCTTGCGCTACCAGAATGAAGTGACCCGCGTGGCCATCGACGTGCTCAAGGCGATTGCGCTGGCCCTTGGACAAGCGGAGGATTTCTTCGAGGACCTCTATGCTCAGGGGCCGCGGCAACACCTCAAGATCATACGGTATCCCGGTCGCGATCTTGCCGGGTCGGATCAGGGCGTCGGCGCGCACAAGGACGGCGGGCTGATCACCATCCTGCTCCAGCGGGAGCGCGCGGGGCTACGGGTCCAGACGCATGAGGGCAGTTGGGTGGAGGTTCCCCCGTGCCCGGTACGTTCATCGTCAATACCGGCGAACTGCTGGAACTGGCGACAGACGGCTTTGTCCGCGCCGATATCCATGCGGCGATGACCCCGCCTGCCGGTACGGCACGATCCTCGATCGCGTTCTTTCTGGGCGCCAATCTGGAAAGTACGGTGCCCCTGATCGACCTCCCGCCAAATCTTCGCAAGGTGCAGCGCGGTGTCAGTGCGGACCCGTCAAATCCGCTGTTTCGGGACGTTGGCGTCAATCATCTGAAAGCGCGGATCCGGTCGCATCCGGATGTTGCCAAGGCACATTATCCCGATCTGGTCTGAAATTGCTCTCAGTCCGGTTCTTCGCATGAAGCGGCGCACGGCCTCCACGCCGTTTCATGCGAACGACTGTTATCGGCGTGAACAGATTATCGCATAGCGTCAGAGAGCGCCGCGCGGCACAAGTATGCTGCCCAAGTTCGCCAATCATAAGGGAGCCGTTTTCCGACATGGATGTTCTGGACCCGCAAGAAGTGCACGACAGTCCTGACCCTGCCCGGCCCGAGCCCAGCCAGGACGCGGCAGTTTTGCTGGAGCAGATCGAACAGGCCTGTCGGCATCTGAAGATGGCGCAGTCCACCTTCGGGCGCCTCGCGGTCAATGACGGAAAGCTCGTCACCCGGCTCCAGCAAGGAGGACGCGTGACCCTGACGACGGTGGAACGGGTTCACCGCTTCATCGAGGCGCAGGGCGGCTCTCCGATGGATACGTTGCGCTCGGCCATACGCGGTCTCAACGTGGCAGCGGCAGCGCCGGATTTCCGGTTTTTCGACAACCGACAGAAGTATCTGATGTTCGTCAACACGACCTCGGAAAAGCGGTTGATTGCCGATCGCGCGCTCCGGGTCATGGAGGAAACGCAGCCCCAGTCCCCTGCCCTTCGGGTGATGGATGCCGGCGCGGGAGACGGAACCGCGCTTGCCCGTATCATGCGCGGCATGCACCGGCGGCATCCTCATGCGCCCTTCTATGTCGTGGCCAAAGAGATCAGCATGGAGAACGTCCGGCTGATCCTGGAAAAGATGGCCGATCGTTTGCAGGAGCATCCTGCAACCGTACTGGTCATCACCAACCTCAAATTCTCCGAAGCCTTGCGCATGAAACCGCATCCGCCCTCTGCGGCGAGCAGCATGATCTGGCATGAGCAGGCGCTCGACGGCAATTCGGCAGGCGATTTCGAAGAACAGATTGCCGAGCTCGACCCATGGCTTGCGCAATACTGGTCGGCCAGGATCAGCACTGGCAGTGGCAATCCGGTATACCGCACGCCGATGGTGCTGGTGCTTTACCGGCGCGATCACCGTTTCGCACTGGAACCGCTGCTGCCAAGGCGCGGCGTTGCGCGTGCGGATTTCGATTTTATCCTCGCATCGCACCCTTATCGCGCGCGTGCGTCGCTGGACTTTAAGGCGGGCGACGTCATGACTTCCCTTGTACGCGGGCTACGCGCCAACGGGCGCTTGCTGGGCGTTCAGGCTTACGGCCGGGACGATGCGATGGAACTCGTGCAGCGGATATGGCCCGGCGAGAACCCTTTCATGGCGGGCCGCGAGGATATTCTTGCCAGAGTCGAACAGAACCTTGGCGCCTCGGCGCAGGATTTTGAATTCCACCACCAGCCAGACGAAGAGGCCGTCTTCACATATTCCCTGCGCGCCATGCTCACCGAACTCGACCCGCACGTGCCGATGGGAGGCTCCACGATCCTCGCCGCGTGGAATGCCGCCACATATATGGCCCAGATCGAGGACGACCGGCTGGCACAGGCGATGACAACCGATGGCTATCGCCAGTCCACGCGCGAAATCCTGCTCAAGCATCAGGGCCTTGCGTTTCGTAACGAGACGTTCGTCATTTCCCGTCGCGCCACCTGGTGACAGCGCGCACTCGCGCTGTCTGTGCAACCTTCAGACCACGACCTTGAAGCCGGACTGGTTATGGTGGAGGCGCAACTTCCCGTGGGCGACACTATCGATCCAGCTTGCGCTTCTCGCCAGTCCTCCGAACATGCAAAGCTGTATGGACACCGGACCGAACCTTTCGCTGACGTCGGCCTGGGCCAGACGCTGGAGCATCGTATCGGGGCAGGTTTCCTCCAGCATGCGCGCGATGGACGCACCGCCGCTGACAAGGCTGCGGATGGAGTGCCCGGTGCCGGCCGCCTGTGCGGCGCGCATCAATGTGCGAACGGGCGCAAGCCCGGCAAGACCTATGCGGACGGGAACCGTGTTCCCCTAGCGCGGAACCGTTCGATCCAAGCGAGCACCGGCGCGGCGTCGAACTCGCACTGGGTCACTACGTAAGGTGAAAGCCCAGCCTCTTGCGCAACCGCCAGCTTTGCATCGAGCCGTGCGTCGAGCAACTCGGTCGCCATCGACTCCCGCCCTCCTGCGTAGGCCCAAAGACCGATCCCGGTCAGGCCGAACCGGTCGCTACGTAGACGAACCAACAGTTCGAGCACCGTTTCAAATTCGCCTTCCGGTTCGAACTTTCCATCGCGCAGGAGGATCTCGCGCACATCGGCCGCATGGCAGCGATCCAGCAGCATGGACAGGGCACGCTCATCCTGCAGCGCTCGTGCAGCGACGTGCGGCAGCGGCACGAACCCGGCCCGACGTATGCGGTTCACAACATCCACGCGCTGGTCGTCGCTGTCCTCGGGGCACCAAGTGATGGCGATCGAAGACTCCGGTGGGATGGCATCGCGCGCCATTTCCAGTTCGGCGATATCATGAGGCGAAATCTCGAATGACATGTGCGATGCCAGCCGGGCGATCTTCGCGACCAGCGGCGACGGCGGGATGGCATCCCCCTGGAAACCGCAGGCCTGCTGGTAGGACGGTTGGGGCGCAAGGGTCATGCCGCGATCTCCAGGGGAGTGCGATCGTGCGATGACGCGCCGTTGTCTGACGGGTGCTTGCGGACGATCAGGTAGCTTTCGTTGTTGAACCACAGCGATGCGCTGGTGCGCAGCACCGCCCGTGTGGCATCGAGATAGGCAGAGCCGGTCATCGCTTGCGCAAGACGCTCCTCATCGATTTGCGCAACATAGGTTGCCGCATTCCAGGCAGCCAGAAGCGTCGATGTGCCGACAGTCTGCGCATCGGTTTCGATCTCGTCCGGCAACGTATGCATGGCATAGCGGAATTGCGCGGGATGGCCCGTAGCAGGATCGAAGCTGAAATCGGCGGCATCGATGCCCAGCGCCTGCCGGGTTGCCGCCATCAATTCTCTGCGCGAATGCACGAAGGGCTGTTCGTCCGGCCAGATTGCCGTCACGATATCCTGCGCAGGATCTTGTCCCGCCGAGTGAATGCCCAGCAATCGCCCGCCGGGGCCCAGCGCGCGGGCGAGCGGTGCCAGAACCCGGCGGGCCTTGAAGGCGATCGGTGCGCGCAGACGATAAGGCTGGCTCGCGATCACAAGGTCGTAATCCGCCAGGCACGTGCTCGGCTGCGGAATGGCCGCGTCAAGTGCGAAGGCGTGATCGGCGCGATAAAGGACCAGGACCGTCGGCGTCTCGGGGACGAGACTTCCCGTCCGTGGCGAGGTCCGTGTGCGCCAGTGCGCGGCCAGAAATGGCTGTAGTTCGAGGATCTGGCGCTCGAACTCCGCAGTAGTCGAACCCGTCAATGCGATGCTCTTCCAGACCATGCCAGGGTGCGCGGAGGAAGGGCCAAGCGTCAGGCGCGGTGCATCGGCATAGGAGATGTTGGTAATCGCCAGGACAGTGGCAGGATGCTCAAAGAGCCTGTCGGGCATCTTGTCTAGCGCCAGCCGCACGTCCTCCAGGCTTATTTCCTTGCCGGCGATGTAGAAAGGGACATGCGCGAAACGGGCATGCATGGCGCGCATCGCCCGTGACAGCACAGTGCCATCGCCAATTCCCGCATCGAAGACACGAAGCGCCGGCGGGCGTGGTTCGAGGTTATCGATCTCCGCAGCGATCCGCTGCGCGATCATCCACTTTTCCGAGCACGTATTGACGAACATCAAATACTTCTGGCGATTGTCATAAAACCGGAAGTCGCCACGGGGCGCTGGTCGTGTCTCCGGCAGTTGTGCAAGGCCGTCAGGCGAGACGCCCTGTGCGGCGATCCTCTCTTTCAACATAACGCAGTCTCTGTCAGCGCGGCTTGCCAGCCGCTTGTCGCCTGCCGAGTTTCTGCAGCTGGACAGAGAGGGTAAACCACATTTGCGCCCAAGCTCTCGTGGGCCTGCTCCCATCATCCCGCAAGATGCGCCGATCCAGCCCCTTACCGACAATATGGCACAGGCAGCGCGCGCCCGGCCGCCTCGAAGTGGGCACAAGCCCATCACTTTTCATCAACAGCAGGCCCACCCGAACGATTCTTACTCGAAGGTCGCTCGGTACAACACTTCCGCAATCGCCCACTGGCAGCGCAAAGCCCAAGGCTCTGCAGGGGATGGGCAGACGCCCACGAATACCACCCGCAAATTGGGAGCAAATGTGGTTTACCAAGATCGCTCCCGCATTCCACTTTCCCCTCGGCAGCGGCCCTTCGGCCCTGTGTGGAAAGCGTGATCGTCTACTGTCCAGCCGAACGGCACGGACAGCACGCTCTGAAAAACACAAGACACATCAATCGAGAGGACAGTACCCATGCGTCGCAGCACCGACCGTATTCTCACAACCCACGTTGGCAGCCTGATCCGAACGGAAGGCCTGCGCGCGCTCTATCAGCGCAGCAAGGGTGGCGAGACCGTGACACAGGCGGACTTCGATGCCGAACTCGCCAAGGGCGTTGCCGAAGTGGTTTCGCAACAGGCAGCCGTGGGGATCGACGTTCCGTCCGACGGCGAATATGGCAAGACCGGGTGGACGGCCTATCTGATGAAGCGCCTTTCGGGACTTCAGCCACGCCAACGTCAGGCCGGCGATCCCGATCCGGTCGACCCGCGAACGGCGGGGCGCGGCCAGACCCAGTTCACCGAGTTCTACGAAGCTTACAATCCCATCCAGCAATACGACTGGTCCGGCCCGGATTTCTTCCGCCAGGCGGAATCGCTCGATCACAACCGCATGTCCTCGATGGTCGAATGCGTGGGGCCGCTGGCCTATGACGATACCGACGTGAAGCGGGATATCGTCAATTTCAAGGCTGCACTGGCCGAGCACGAATTTGCCGATGCCTTCCTGCCGGTGGCAGCGCCGGAAAGCGCGCGCGGGGTACGCCTCAATCGCTTCTATGCCAGCGACGATGCGTTTCTGGGCGCGCTGGCCGATGTGCTCCGTGCGGAATACCGCGCCATCCTGGATGCCGGTCTGCTGATCCAGCTCGATGACGCCTACCTTCCTTGCGAATACGATCGCCGGCTGGTGCATCAGGATCCTGCCGAAGTGCACCGGGCCTTCAGTGCCTATGTGGAGATGATCAATTATGCGCTGGAAGGCATCCCCGAAGACCGGGTGCGCTATCACGTCTGCTGGGGCAGCTGGAACGGTCCACACACGTCCGATGTGCCGCTGCGCACGCTGCTGGACCTGATCCTGAAGGTAAAGGCGCAGGCCTATACTTTCGAGGCGGCGGGACCGCGCCATGCTCATGAAGCCGAAGTCTGGGGCGAAGTGAAGATCCCCGAGGGTAAGATCCTGCTGCCCGGCGTGGTATCGCACTCCACCAACGTGGTCGAACACCCGGAACTGGTTTCGCAGCGCATCCAGACATTTGCCCGCATGGTGGGTCGCGAGAATGTGATCGCAAGCACCGATTGCGGCTTCTCCCAGAACTGGGATCACCTGCGCGTTCATCCACAGGTGCAGTGGGCCAAGCTAGATGCGCTCGTTCAGGGCGCGCGCCATGCCAGCGGGGTACTCTGGCGCTAGAAACCAAGCACAGAAATTAGGCCCAGAAACCAGGCGGGGCCGGGCACCGCAAGCCCGGCCCCGCTCGGTAACTCGATAAAGAGCGGCCTTGCGCGGACTTCCCGGTGCCGTGTCCGCATGGCACCCATGACCTGAGAGATCGCTGGAAAGACGATCCAAAGGCCTAATAGCAATATACTATTACGGAAATAAAAATATAAGACTACGGAGAGAATGTCATGGCAGACGTGGCTTATAGCCCGGCAGCACAGCAATCGAGCATACCCTGTAAGAGTTCTTCGACAGGTTCAGGCAGGCCGACATCGGCGTGGGGCATCCTGATCTTGCTGTCCGTCGGCGTGCTCATCGCCTATATCGACCGCACCAGCATAGCTTCCGTGCTGGCCGACCGCCCCTTCATCTCCTATTTTGCACTTACCGATGTGCAACGCGGTTGGGTTAATGCCGCCTTTTTCTGGTCTTATGCAGTCGTACAAGTGCCGATGGGCTGGATCGTCGATCGCTATGGCGTAAAGTTGCCCTATACCTTGTGCTTTGGCATCTGGTGCCTTGCCACAGCCGTTACCGGCGCGGTCGCAACACTTTACGCATTGCTCCTGCTGCGCCTGATCGTCGGGGTCGCGGAATCTGCCGTTATTCCAGCCAGCTATCGCTGGATTCGCGACAATTTCGACGAACGCAGGGCTGGGTCTGCAGTCGGGATTTTTGCTGCGGGCAACAAGCTGGGACCAGCACTTGGCGCACCGGTCGCCGCCTGGCTGATCGTTCATTACGACTGGCGCATGATGTTCTTTGCCACCGGCCTGCTGGGACTGGCATGGCTGGTGCCGTGGATCGGTCTGGTACGCAATGACCTCCCATCTGCAGCCGAGCGCCAGGAAAGACATCGCCGGGCTTCTGCCGTCTCTCTTCGCGCCATCATCGCCAGCCCAGTCGTTTGGGGAACGATGATCTCAAGCTTCTGCTATGGCTATTTCACTTTTTACTGCATGTCGTGGATGCCGTCATATCTGGTAGAAGAGCGCGGCCTGTCGCTTCAGGCATCGGGACTTTACACGTTCTTCAGCTTTGCGGGGATCGCCGTGGTGGCAGTGCTTGCCGGTTGGATGGCAGACCGCATTATCGCGCGCGGAGGCGATGCGGTATTTGTTCGCAAGGCCTTCGTCGTCGCAGGATTCATCGGCGGCTGCACTGTGATTTTCGGCGCATATGCAACCTCGCTGCATGTCGCCCTGTTCTGGAATGTGTTCTCGCTGTCCTGGCTGGGGTTGGCGACGGCAAACAACCTGGCCCTGTGCCGTCTGACACTGATCCCCAGACAGGCCGTCGGCCTTACGACCGGCGTACAGCAAGTCGCGCTGAGCCTGTCGGGAGGCGTATCAGCAAGCGTCTCGGGCTGGCTGCTTCACATCAGCGGAGGCTACGACATGCCGATCCTCGTGATCGTACTGTTCTGCCTGATCGGTGCCGGCGCCACTGTTGTGCTGATGCGCCGCGAATGGGCCCCTCAGATCAGCGGAACTACCGACAAGGAAGCCTCTGCCCAGGAATGTTAGCGATCATGGACGCAGGGCAGCCAAGCCGATCGTGACATGAAGAGGGCGAAAGCGAGGATAGTCGGAACTGGCGTGTTTTACGAGTACCGCCTGCCAATCTCGCTTCCGGTTCCGCTGAAAGGCTGATTCAGTCTCCCCGCTAAGATGGAGGCTGGCTGACGCGGCAGCGATACGAACTCACAGACGGTGAATGGCTGATCATCGAACCGCTGTTGCCGAACAAGACGGACTGACGCAGAATATATGTTTCCCGTCAGTCCGCACCTTATCCCGGAAAAAGCTCTCTGTGACCAATTCCCATTAGATCGGCATACCGAGCGGGATCACAGGGGCCGCTCCCGGCGCGATTACTTTAGCCAGAGCATCCTTGTCTTCCAGCATTTCCGCGGTGCCGCGTGCCCAGCGGGCATCCTCGCCAGCGCCGCTAACCTTAGCCAGCGCCGCTGCCTCCTCGTGCAGCTTGTCGGTCAGGATTGCGGCGACATCGCCGGGGGTGTCTTTGTCATGCGCGGCCTTGGCGATGGACACCAGCGTACGATAGGCCACTCTGCGGCCCACTGCCGAAGTGCGCGCATCGACGGTAGCGACGATAAGCTTGTCGATCACCTCGTCGAGGCCCGGCAGCGCGGCATCGGCCTGATGCTGGAGATAGACGCGCGTCAGGCGCGCAGGAGCCAGCAGCGAGTCCAGCGTGACCTGCGCGGCCACATCCGCTGCCACCAGCGGATCGAAGGCGGATGCCCCGGCGGTATCAAGCACTTCGGTATCGAACTGCGCATCGGCGCGGCCGTTGACACCATAGGACAGCAGCGGCAACAGCTTTGCAGGCACCGTCAGCTCCTTTTCGGACAGCGTCTCCAGCATCGCAGAAAGCGCCGCTTCCTGCTTGGCCCCAGAAGCCGGGTCGGCAGGGCGCTGCCGTCTCCCACTACCGAATAGGTATAGTTCACGCCGCCCACCAGCTTGCCCACGGCATCGATCTCATACCGGTGGAGCAGCCACATCGGCACGAATTTGCGCCGCAGATCGGACAAGGCCTCACCGGGGCGCAGAACGCCGGGGCCGAAGTTGCCCATCGCGATCCGGCGCACCGCCATGATGTGCTGGAGATCGGGCGCCTCGTCTGCGCCATCGGTCCACATGCTGTCGCCCGGTACGCCAAGGTCAGCACTGCGCCCGTCGATGTCGGTCATATAGCGCATGCCTGCCTGCTGGATCGCTAATGCCTTGGCAGCCGCGGCCTTGTCATGATCCTGCCCCGGCAGCGGCTGGCCATAGAGCCAGTCGACAGTGAACTTGTCCCATGTGCCGATGCCAGATGCGTAGGCGTCCGACAGATCGATCTTGCCATCGGTGATCTTCATCCGCGCGATGGGATAATCCATCACCGAGGTTCGGTCCTGCGTCGAGCCCTCGAAGTTGTGAACGAAGCCGATGGCGTGGCCGACCTCGTGTGCGCCCAGCTGGCTGATCCGCGCCAGCGAGATGCGGACCGGATCGTTCGGACCGCCGGTGTTCTCCTGTGCGGTACCGACAAGGCTCTCGTACAGGATCATATCCTGCCGCACCCGCAGCGCACCCAACACGACGTTACCCTTGACGATTTCGCCCGTACGCGGATCGATCACTCCCCCGCCGTAGGACCAACTGCGGGTCAGGCGATCACCCCAGTTCACGACATTATAGCGCACGTCCTGCGGATCGGCGTCAGGCGGCAGAATCTTCACCTGGAACGCGTCAATATAGCCGGCTGCGTCGAACGCCTGATTCCACCAGGCGACGCCCTGCGCCAGCGCTGTACGGATCGGTTCGGGCGCGGCGCGGTCAATATAGAAGACGATCGGCTTCTTCACCTTCGAGCGCGGCGCGGACGGATCGAGCTTGTCGAGCCGGAAGTGGTTGGCGAGCTGGTACTGCACATCTTCGCCCAGCGGCGTGCCGAAATCGTAGACCTGCGATCCGTGCGAGCCCGAACGGATGTCGAAGCGGCGCACCGCAAAGCCCGCATCGGGCAGCTTCACCAGCGAGTGGTGCACCACGAAGCTGACCTTGCGACCGTCGGGCGCGATATTGTCCACCTCCTTGCCGGGGCTGTCGTTGGTATAGGTCTGGACGGCTTCCAGCTCGATATTGTCCGGAAAGACCTTCACGGCGGAAGGATCGGCTGCGCTCAGGCTTTCGTCGAGCTTCCAGCCCTTGGCGTCCTGTCCCAGCGCCTTGGTGATGTTCATCGTGTCATGCGTCAGGAACGGCGCGATATCGATCGTCACCGAACCGTCGGCATCGGCGGAAACCACATCGACCATGCCCACCGTGCTGAACGGGAAACTATCCTTGGCGCCCTGTTCGATTTCAGGCGGCCCGCTGGCGCGGAAGCGCGGATTTTCATAGGTGATCGCCATCTTCTTGCCGAAGCGGCGAAACGCCAGCAACTGCGTCTCGCCCAGCATCCCGTGGTCCAGACGCACAGGGGCCGACCCCAGGCCGACCTTCAGCGCAGTGGCATAGAGGAAACGCCCGCTCACTCCGTTCTTGTCGGGTGGGGGCAGCTTGATGAGAATTCTTCCGGAATCCTTGTCAACGCTGACCGGCAGCAGCGCGCCGTCGGGCGAGGCGATCGTTACCGGTGCGGCACGCGCAGGAACGGACAGGCCCAGGACAAGGGCCAGCGAGAGCGGCGCGGCGAACGATACAGCGCGAGAGAGGCGACGAGGCATGAACTATCTCCCTGAGAATCCCCGCCTTCCGTCATCCGCCCCGTTTGCGACAATCTGCAGTGCCGCTGCGATCAAGCTAACACACCAAGGATTGCGTTACTCATCAAAGACCAGCAATTTTTAGACGATTCTTGATGGATTCATGTCCGAATCCATCAAAAGTAGGGGGAAAGCGAAATGATCGAGATCGAGAGGACCGACTATCGAATATTGCATGAGCTGTCCCGTGACGGACGCATGTCGGACGTCGCGCTGGGAGAGCGGGTCCATCTTTCCAGCACGGCCGTAGCCCGCCGCCGTAAGCTGCTGGAAGAGCGCGGGGTCATCCGAGGGTACAACGCACAACTGGATATGGGGACGCTCGATCTGAACATGATGGTCGTCATCATGATCGAGCTAACCTCGCAGGCAGAGCATGTGCTCAACGAGTTCGAACAGGCCGTCGTCGCCTGCCCGTCCATGACCTACTGCAGCTTCATTTCAGGAGAGACGGACTTTCTAATGTTCGTCCATGTCCGCTCGTTCGAGGACTACGACAAGGTCTACCGCCGCGAGCTTTCCACGCTGCCCCATGTCGCCAAGATCCGCAGCAGCTTCGTGATGCGCAAGGTGCTGGACAGAACCTTGCCGCCGGTCCTTTTCGAGGGGCCGCGAGCCGGAGCGAATCCCATGTGGCACCGCGCTACCGAAACGGTTTGAAAGCTGCGTAAATATCCAGCAACACATTTTGATTCCTGCGCATACAGCAGGGATTGTGAGGGAAAGCTGCGCGACAGGCGGAATATAGCAGCAAATTAGCAAGGATGCGGCGGAGCAGTTCTGTTATACATTTTGACGACAGAACGAAATGTTCGTTCTTCATGGCGACATTTTGAATGATTTTATAATTTCAGCCTGCTGTACCCAGGCTGAACAGGGCGTAAAACTGAACTGCCCCGAGAGCGCTCCTGAGCGTCTTCGGGTCGCATGAACCGATAAAGAAAAAGCGATGATGGCGCCTCGCCCGAACCGGTGAGGCGCCCGTGGCGGAGCCTTGCCTGACGGCGGGGTTCCGCGACGGGGAGAAGGTGTGCCCGAAGGCGTCTCGAAGACGGCCAATGAGGGGGCTCATGATGTTTTCCTGCACTACCGACGATTTCGCGATCCGTACCGGACAACGTTCCAGTATGTTGCCGCAGGCCCGGCTGGCCTTGCTGGCAGGCTCCGCCGCCATGGCTTTTGGCACCGGCACGGCTCATGCCCAGACGGCAGAAGCCAGCGCACAGGCCGCGCCGGTCGCCGTCGCGGATGAAACTGCAGCCCCGGCCTCCGACATCGTCGTGACCGGCAGCCGTATCGTGCGCGATGGCTATAGCGCTCCGACCCCGGTGACCGTGCTCGGATCGCAGGAAATCAATGCGCAGAAACCCGCCAATATCTCGGATTTCGTGAACCAGCTTCCGGCCATCACCGCAGGCAGCACGTCGGCCAACAGTTCGGGCAGTCTTTCCAACGGCAATGCCGGTATTGCCTCGGTGAACCTTCGCGGCCTGGGTGCGGGACGCACGCTGGTACTGCTCGACGGACAGCGCTCGGTCGCCTCCAGCGTGAACGGCACCGTGGACGTCAACACGATCCCGCAGGATCTGGTGGAGCGCGTCGAAGTCGTCACAGGCGGCGCTTCCGCGCAGTACGGCTCTGACGCAGTCGGCGGCGTCATCAACTTCATCCTCAACAAGAAGTTCAAGGGCTTCAAGGCCACTGCCGACGAAGGCCTTTCGACCTATGGTGATGGTTTCAACTACCGCCTGGGTGCAACCGCCGGCTTCTCGCTGCTGGACGATCGTCTCCACGTCCTGCTCAACGGAAGCTATTTCAAGCAGAACCCTGTCGCCACGATCGACCGCAGCTGGAACGACAGCGGCTATTTCCAGATCACCAACCCGAATTATACCGCGACCAACGGCCAGCCCGAACGCCTCGTCGGTTCGGGTTACGGACCCTACACTTACACCGCCGGCGGCCTCGTCACTTCCGGCGCGTTGATGGGCACTTACTTCCTGGGCGCGGGGCAGACCGGCCAGTTGAACTACGGCCAGTACAGCACGGCCTCCAGCCCCTACATGATCGGCGGCGACACCGACGTGACGCTGGCCGGACACGTTGGCACCAACTCGCTGCTGCCCGATGAAAGCCGCATCTCGGTGTTCAACCGGACGTCTTTCGACGTGACGAACTCGATCGAGATCTTCGGCCAGTTCTCGTACAACCGCTATCACGGGATCAGCTACTATCAGCAGACCCCCAGCACCGGCGTCTCGATCAAGTCGGACAATGCCTATCTGCTGACCCAGTATCCCGATGTGGCCGCCGCGATGGCCGCAAACAACCTGTCAGCGATCACCATCGGCACCAGCAACGCCGGTTTCCCGGTGCCCGGCAGCGACAACACCCGTCAGGTCTACCGCTTCGTCGGCGGCGCGGACGGCAAGTTCAATGCCCTTGGTCGCGACTGGAGCTTCAACGCCTATTTCCAGCACGGCGTCACCAAGTCGCACGAGGAGCTGATAAACACCTGGAACAACACCCGCATGGCGCTGGCCCAGGATGCCGTGCTCTACAACGGGCAGATCGTCTGCCGCTCGACCATCACCGATCCGACCAACGGCTGCGTACCGATCGACCGGCTGGGCACCGATGGCCCCTCATCCGAGGCGCTCGCCTATATCTACGGCGATGAGCAACCCCAGCGCGACCAGACGATCAAGCAGGACGTGGGGGCACTCAGCTTCAATACGGAGCTGTTCAATCTGCCCGCAGGACCGGTAGCCGTCGCATTCGGTGGCGAGTGGCGCCGCGAGGCGATCAGCGGAAGCGTGGACTCGCAGTTCAATTCCGGCTGGCTCTACGGCAACTATCTGGTCAACAAGGGATCGTACAACGTCAAGGAAGGCTTCGTCGAACTCTCGGTGCCGGTCTTCACCGGCTTCGATCTGGACGCGGCGGGTCGCTATACCGACTATTCGACCTCCGGCGGCGTGACGACCTACAAGATCGGCGCCACCTGGCAGCCGATCCCCGACATCAAGCTGCGCGGCACCTACAGCCACGACATTCGCGCGCCCAACCTGCAGGAGCTGTTCGCCGCCGGCACCGCCCGCACCAACACGGTGATCCTGCCCAGCAACGCGCCGCTGCAGGGCTCGCAACAGTTCATCGAGAACACCGTCGGCAACCCGAACCTGAAGCCAGAAAAAGCCAATACCTGGACCGCAGGCATCGTGATCTCGCCGCGCTTCCTGCCCGGCTTTACCGCCTCGTTCGACTATTACGACATCAAGATCACCGACGCGATCGGCTCGGTCACATCGCAGAACACCGTCGACAACTGCTATAATCTGGGCCTGTCGGAATACTGCGCCAACATCGTCTATTCCGGCGGCGCGCTCGACACGATCACCATCCAGCCCTTCAACTTCGCCAGCCAGCGAGAAAAAGGCTTCGACATCGCTGCCAGTTATCGCACTGCGATGTCGGCGATCTGGGAGAAGATCCCCGGCAATTTCAGCATCAGCGCCAACGTGACGCACTATATCTCGAACGTGGTCGACAACGGCGTCTTCCCGATCGACTATGCCGGGGTCAACGGTGGCAGCCTTTCGGGCAGCTACAGCTCGCCCAGCTGGGTCTACCGCGTCAGCGCCTTCTACGACATCGATCCGGTGACGCTGAATTTCGTCGGACGTGGCTTCAGCGATGGCGTCTACGGCAACGACTATATCGAGTGCACCTCGAACTGCCCGACCTCGACGACGCAATATCGCACGATCAACGACAACCACATCAACGGCGCGATCTATTTCGATGCGTCGGCCAGCGTAAAGCTGCGCGAGGGCGGCCACGAGGCAACGCTCGCCTTTGTGGTGAACAACCTGCTCAACCGCGACCCCGAACTGATCGGCAACGGCCCCAGCGGCAACAATGTGCCCGCCTACGCCCAGACCAACCGCTCGCTCTACGATGTCTATGGCCGCACCTACCGGCTTTCGCTGTCCTTCACGCTGTGACGCCTCATGGCGGGGGAAACGATCCCCCGCCGCCCATTTCCACTCGCCATCCATTCCTTCGAGGGTAACCGACATGACCACGTTCACGCGCAAGACCCGTCACCTGACCGCCCGCACCCTGTCCGCAGCCACGCTTGCCGCTGCTCTGGCCTCCAGTATCCTGCCCGATACCGCAATGGCCCAGACCGCAGGCGCCACCGATGACGCAACACTGAAGCAGGAAGCCGTAGCCGACGTCGAGGCCCACGCAAAGATGATCCAGCAGGGCGTGGATTCGCTGTTCAGCTTTGCCGAGCCCGGCTTTCAGGAGTTCAAGAGCTCAGCCTATCTCGCCGATCTGCTGGAGAAGAACGGCTTCAAGGTGACGCGCGGGGTTGCCGGGATTCCGACCGCCTTCAGCGCCACCTGGTCCAACGGCAGCGGCGGCCCGACCATCTCGCTGGGCAGCGATATCGACGATCTGCTCGGCGTCTCGCAGTACCCCGGCCTGCCCTATGCCAAGCCCATGGTCGCAGGTGCGCCGGGTCACGGCGAGGGGCACAACTCAGGGATGCCGATGATGATCGCCGCCGCGATCGCCGCCAAGGACGTGATGATCAAGCATCACATCTCAGGCAAGCTGATGGTCTGGCCCGGCATCGCCGAGGAGAACCTGGCCTCCAAGGCCTATTTCGTGCGGGCAGGCCTGTTCAAGGACGTGGACGCCAATATCTTCGCTCACGTCGCCTCTTCGTTCGGCACCGCCTATGGCGAGATGGGCCTGAACGGCATGGTCTCGGTGGAATATACCTTCAAGGGCAAGACCGCGCACTCGGCGGGCGACCCGTGGGACGGACGCAGCGCGCTCGACGGTGTCGAGATCATGGACACCGCGTGGAATTTCCGGCGCGAACACCTGCCCGTCACCCAGCGTTCACACTACGTCATCACCGAAGGCGGCGGTCAGCCCAACGTCGTGCCGGGCGAAGCCAAGGTCTGGTACTTCTTCCGCGACCGCACATTCGATGCCGTGCGCACGATGTATGAGACCGGCAACACCATCGCCGATGCCGCCGCGATGGCGACAGGCACCAGCGTCTCGCACCAGATCCTGGGCTATGCCGCACCCAACTTCGGCAACAAGCCGATGGCCGAGGCGGCGCAGGCCAATATCGAGGCGGTGGGCATGCCCAAGTGGTCCGCCGACGATCAGGCCTTCGCCAAGGCCGCACAGGTCAACTTCGATCGCAAGGTGGAGCCGCTGCACGATACCGTCGAGCCCCTCGTGGCGCCCGAAAGCCGCCCGCGCTCGATGGGTGGCGGCTCGGACGACATCGGCGACATCATGTGGACGGTGCCGACGATCACCGTGCGCTACCCCTCCAACATTCCCAACATGATTGGCCATAACCTGACTTCTGCCGTCGCGATGGCGACGCCGATCGCACACAAGGGCGCGGTTGCAGGCGCCAAGGTCGTGGCGATGACGGTCATCGATCTGATGACCAAGCCGCAATTGCTGGCGCAGGCCAAGGCCTACTTCAAGGATGTCCAGAACAAGGACCAACACTACGATCCGCTGATCACCGCCGCCGACAAGCCGGCCATCTGGCTCAATGCCGAAGTGATGAAGCGCATGCGCCCGGAAATGGAGAAGTACTACTACCAGCAGGACAAGTACCCCACTTACCTCGACCAGCTGGGCATCAAGTATCCGCAGCTCGGCTCCGCTCCCAAGACGTCCGAAGCGCCCACCGACGTTACAAACGCGGCAACCCATCCTGATGCGCAGTCCGCCCCGGTCAGCGTCGGCGGTTGATGGCCCGCTTGTACTGACCGGATTGGCCGGACCGGCACCGGCGCTCCCCTCAGCGTCGGTGCCGCGACCGGAGGAAACGCTTCGAAAGGCACCCCAATATCTGTTCACGGCTATGCTGTGACATTGCGGCAGCAACTTCGATCATTGCAGGGTCATGCTATATGGGATGCGGTACGGTCGTGACTGAGAAGCAGTCATGCTTTCTTGAAAAAGGGACTGCAGAGATCCCACCAGCCCTTTGGACGTAGAAAGGGGTGCCGATTTCTCCTGCCTCGCTAAAATGCCTGACACTTTTCCACCGTTCAAAAACAGGCTGACAAACGTCAGATTTGATGCGCAGAGCAGAGATTCGACGTTTGCCTGATCAGCATCGCAAAATGGCATAAACTGAGCCACCAACAACATGATGACCTTGAGAAAATCTCTCAGGAAAAGTGGTCATCTGCACCACCGCCGTTGAGTTTTTTGCAGCGAGCTAAGGGCGCATGTCCATCCGTGCTCCCGGCATGATACTGTGACTGCACGTTGACGAAGAAATCCCATCTGATCGCGAAGGCGGTTTCTATTTTCGCAGCGATGTCTTCGCGCAATCTAAGCCGGTTCGCCTCACCATCAAGCAGGTCAATCAGAATGTCGCACAACTCGCAAGAATCAGCCGAAGGAATGGCACTCGCCACGGCATCTCTCAAGGGAGCAAGCGCCTGTGCGCTCCATCGGTTAGCCAGGATCCGCAAGCGGGGCGACGTAATCGCCTCCAGATTCATTGCTGCATACAATGCGACGTGATCACGCGAACTTCCGAAGCCAAAGTAGGTTCGGGCCATCGCGCGTAGGACTTCATGCGGGGACGAACACGATGCTGGAGAAGCCTTGAGTTCAGCAATGAAGCGGGCGACGTCGCGATCGACTACCGCTACAAAAAGCGCCTCCTTGTCAGCGAAGCGGCGGTAGATCGAATGCTTGGAGCAGCGCAGGCGCGCGGCCAGTTCGTCGAGCGAAGCACCTGCATAGCCTCGCTCGCAGAACAGGGCACGCGCCGTATCGAGCAGTTCCTGCGTCCATGCCTGCGCTTGCGCCTTTGTTGGCCGACCCATGACTCGCCTGACTTTCCTTCCCATCCCGGTCGTTGACCTGACATCGATTAAACGACACGATACAGTGTCGTTCATAGCAATGCGAGTCGCACTTGTCTCCCATTTCCTTGTCTCGCGTCAGTTGGGTCACGCCTTCGGGGCACCCGGTCTTTCGCGAGATTGACCTGAATTTCGGCCTTCGACGCACAGGGTTGGTCGGACGCAACGGCGTGGGGAAAAGCACGCTGCTGCGGATCATGGCGGGCGACCTCACACCCTCGTCCGGTTCATGCGCCACGGCCGGAACCGTTCACCTGATGCAGCAGATCGTGCAGCCGACGGTATCGGACAGCATCGCTGACCTCTTCGGCGTGCGCCCTGCCCTCGACGTGCTGGCCCGCGCGGCGGATGGAAAGGCAACGCTGGACGATCTCGAAAAGGCCGACTGGACGATCGAGGAACGCATCGACGCCGCTCTCGCCCGCGTCGGACTGGAGGCTTCCGCGGCGACACCGCTGGCCGGGCTTTCCGGCGGGCAGCGCACGCGCGCGGCACTGGCGGCGGCGATCTTTGCGGCGCCGGACTTCCTGCTGCTCGATGAGCCCACCAACAACCTCGACCGCGCAGGACGAGACGCGGTGCTGCGGCTTGTCGATGGGTGGTCCGACGGATTGGTGGTGGTCAGCCACGATCGCGAACTGCTGGAGCACATGGACGCCATCGTCGAACTGACCACGCTCGGAGCGACCCAATATGGCGGCAACTGGAGCGCCTACCGCCAGAGCAAGGCGCTGGAACTGCAGGCCGCCGAACAGGACTTGCTCGATGCCCGCAAGCGGCAGGCCGAGATCGCGCGGCGCGGCCGCATCGCCGACGAGCGCAGGCAGCGCCGTGACGCTGCCGGAGCACGCAAGGCGGCGCGCGGCGACATGCCGAAAATTCTCGCAGGAGCACGGCGCAATGCCGCCGAGGCCAGCAGCGGCGGCGATCAACGGCTGAAGGCGCGGCTGGGCGACGATGCGGCGCGAGACGTGGCGACGGCGCAAGCGAAAATCGAAGTGCTGCAATCGCTGTCGATCGTGCTGCCGACAACCAAAGTTCCCTCAGGCCGAACTCTGCTGGAGATGCGCGGGGCGGCGATCGGCCATGATCCCGCCCATCCGATGCGACAGGGCATCGACCTCACGATCGTCGGCCCGGAACGGATCGCGGTGACCGGACCGAACGGCTGCGGAAAGAGCACCCTGCTGCGGACCATCACGGGCGATCTGCCGCTACTCGGCGGGACCATGGCGCTCGGCGGGACGGTCGCATTCCTCGACCAGAACGCGGCGCTGCTCGATCGCGAAGCGACCATCCTCGACAACTTCCGGCGGCTCAATCCGGGCAAGGACGAGAACGCCTGTCGGGCGATGCTGGCGGGATTCCTGTTTCGGGCCGACAGCGCCCTGCAGATGGTCGGCACCCTGAGCGGCGGGCAGATGCTGCGCGCGGCCCTGGCCTGTTGTCTCGGAGGAGATGCGCCGCCGGAAATCCTGATTCTCGACGAACCGACCAACCACCTCGATCTCGATTCCATTCAGGCAATCGAGGCGGCACTGGCGGCATTCGATGGCGCGCTGCTGGTGGTCAGCCACGATGAGGCGTTCCTCGACGAGATCGACATCCAACGTCGGATCGTGCTGTCATCCTGACCAAACTCGCACACGCTAACGGACGATAACGGGCATTCCGCTGTGACCAAAGCCACAATCCCGGTCGGCAGTCATCAACGGAGCCTGTGATGAAACACGATGTGAATTTTTCGAGCGCTGGCCTGACCATCGCCGCGTGCCTTTATGGTCCCGACCAGCCGAACGGGGTAACGCTCGTCATCGGCCATCCCGGCAGTTCGGTGAAGGAGCAGTCGCCCGCGCTCTACGCCGAGAAGCTGCGAGAACGCGGCTTTCGTGTCCTGACCTTCGACGCGGCCCGTCAAGGGGCCAGCGAGGGGCTGCCGCGCGGGCTGGAAGATCCCGCCCAGCGTGTCGAGGATTTCAAGGCCGCAGTGTCGTGGCTGGGCAAACAGTCGGGGGGCGATGCTGGGCGGATCGGCGGTCTGGGTATCTGCGCATCGGGCGGGTATATCGTGCAAGCGGCTGCAGAAGATCCCCGGATCGGCGCGGTCGCGACGGTAGCGGCAGTGGACGTCGGGCGGCAGGTCCGGCTCGGCGCCGACGGGCAACAGCCACCGGAATTGCTCAAGGCGCTGCTGGACGGCGCCGCACAGGCCCGCAGCCGCGCAGCGCTGTCGGGAAACATCGAGAGCTTCCCGATCTTCCCGATCGACGAGGCCAGCGCGCGGGCCGGAGGCGCGCACGTCTTCGAAGGGTGGGAGTACTACTGCACCCCGCGCGGCGATCATCCGCGCGCGGCCAAGGCGCTGACCTGGGACAGCATCGACCGCATGGCGACATTCGACGCCTTCCGCTTCATCGACCTTATCGCGCCGCGCCCGCTGCTGATGATCACGGCGGAAAAGGCCGTGACGGCCTGGATGACGCACGAGGCGCTGGAACGCGCAGGCAGCCCCAGGCGCCTGCATACGATCGCGGGGGCCACGCATGTCGACCTCTACGATCGCGAGGATGCCGTGAACGCGGCCGTCGAGCAGTTGGCCGGCTTCTTCGCGCAGGCTTTGGGATCGGCCTAACACCGGATCACAGCAACTAACGGGCGTGCCCGGACAGGGCCGGTTATCCTGCTTCCCGTAGCAAGGAGACCCGTCATGTTCGATCAATCACCCGAAATTCCCCGGCCGCGCCGCCGCGAGTTCATCGCCGGAGCGGCCACGCTCGCCTCTGCCATGATGGCGGGCCTGACCCCGGCAAGGGCGGCAACGCCCGGCATATCGCCAGGCACATCGAATGTTCGCCCGTTCGGGCCAGTGCGCCGGATCGCCGCCGGGCCGCTCGATATCGGCTATGTCGAGACAGGACCGTCATCGGGTCCGGCAGTCCTGCTGTTCCACGGCTGGCCTTATGACATTCGTGCCTTTGCCGAAGTCGCCCCGCTGCTGGCGGCACAGGGCTACCGCGTGATCGTGCCGCACCTTCGCGGTTTCGGCACGACCACGTTTCGCTCTGCCGAAACGCCGCGCAATGGCCAGCAGGCGGCGCTGGCGGCAGACGGGATCGCGCTGATGGATGCGCTGGGCATCCGACAGGCGGTGGTCGCCGGGTTCGACTGGGGCGCCCGCACGGCAGACATCATGGCCGTGCTCTGGCCCGAGCGCTGCAAGGCGCTGGTATCCGTCAGCGGCTACCTGATCGGCAGTCAGGCGGGCAATGCCAAGCCGCTGCCGCCCAAGGCCGAACTCCAGTGGTGGTATCAGTTCTATTTCGCCACCGAGCGCGGCCGCGACGGCTATGCGGCAAACACGAAGGCGTTCAATCGCCTGATCTGGGAGCAGGCCTCTCCGCACTGGGCCTTCGACGATGCGACCTACGATGCTTCGGCAGCGTCCTTCGTCAACCCGGACCATGTCGCCATCGTGATCCACAACTATCGCTGGCGGCTGGGTCTTGCCGAGGGCGAGCACCAGTATGATGCCGCCGAAGCGCGCCTCGCCGCAGGACCGCCGGTGACAATCCCCGCCATCACCATGGAGGGCGATGCCAACGGCGCGCCTCATCCCGATCCCGCCGCCTATCGCGCGAAATTCGCAGGCCCCTACGAACACCGCCTAATTGCCGGTGGGATCGGCCACAACCTGCCGCAGGAAGCGCCACTCGCCTTTGCCAGGGCCGTGCTCGATGTGGGCAGGATGGGTGCATGATCCGTCTTTCGACCTGCGCGCTGGGGGCCTCCCTCATGCTGCTGGCAGGGTCCGGCGTGGCCGGTGCGGTGCGGCGGGAAGCCGATGCCGCGCCGGTCTACGGCGTGCGCCTTCCCGCCGGATATCGCGACTGGAAAGTCATCAGCGTCGCGCATGAGGCGGGCAAGAACAACGATATCCGGGCCATCCTCGGCAACGACATCGCCGTGCGCGCCTATCGCAAGGGTATCCGTCCGTTCCCCGACGGCGCGGTGATCGTCCGGCTGGCGTGGCGATATGAATCCTCGCCGCGCAACGACGCCGTGTTTCCCGCGCCGCAGTCCTTCGTGGCGGGGGAGCCGACCAACGTGCAGGTCAGCGTCAAGGATGCGCGCCGCTATCCAGCGAGTGGCGGCTGGGGATACGGCCAGTTCGATAACGGCCGCCCGAACCCGGACGAAGCCATCACGCGCTCCTGCGCCGCCTGCCACGCCAGGCTCGATGCGGGCGACGATCAGGTCTTCACCGCCTATTCGCGGTAAGCCCGGAGCAAAGAAGAACCCACGGCCAGCCTCGCATTGCGATGGCTGGCCGTGGGCGATCGCGCGCCGGTCGGGGAGTATGGGGCTGGATCGACGCGCAACCGTTACGGCGCAGCGGCGGCGCGCTCGATCAGCCCCGCCACCTCAGCCGGGTGCGATACCATGACGACGTGCGAGGCGCCTTTCACCACCAGCGTCTCCCGCGCGCCTGCCCGCTGCGCCATGAAGCGCATGGCCGCCGGGGAATGTTGCGGTCGGCATCGCCATAGACGAACCACGAAGGCACGTGCTTCCACGCAGGCGCGGTCGAGGCCTCGGACAGCGCGGTATCCGTCACCGGGCGCTGTCCCGCCGCCATCAGCCGGGCCTGTGCGAGAGGGACATCAGCTGCGAACTGGGCGGGGAAGAGCACCTGCCGGATGTACAGGTCGTTGCCTCCCCCGCCAGCGGCACCGGCTTGGCCAGCGTCGGCGCCAGCGTGCTGCCGGGGAACTTTCCCGTCAGGCCAAGCGCCGTCTCTCCCGCATCGGGCGCGAAAGCGGAGACATAGACCAGCCCGGTGACATTGGGTGCGCCTTCCGCCGCCTCGCTGATCACCGATCCGCCATAGGAATGGCCCACCAGCACGACTGGCCCGGCGATGGATTTCACCACCCCGGCCACGACATCGGCATCGGCACGCACGCCGCGCAAGCTATCGGGCGCCGCTACGACGGTGTAGCCGTCATGCTGGAGTGCGGCCATCACGCCGTTCCAGCTCGACGAATCCGCAAAGGCGCCGTGCACAAGGACGATGGTTGGCTTTGCCGCCTGCACGCTTGGTTTTGCCGCCTGCACGGTCGGCTTCGCCTGTGCGCAGGGCGCGATCAATCCTGCGGCAAGCGTCAGCCCGCCGACGATAAGGGTCTTCTTCATGCTTGGTATCCTGTGTTTGCGTCAGGCCAGGGCGACGAGGGTTTCGATATTACCTTTCACCGCCTTCGAATAAGGGCAGGTGCGGTGGGCAGCCTCGATGATCTGCCGCGCGACTTCGGGGTCGAGGCCGGGTACGTGAACGTCGAGCCGCGCGGCCAGCGCATAGCCATCGCCGCCAAGCCGCAGTTCCACTTGCGCGTCGATGGCCGTGCCCTCGGGCAAGGTCACACCCTTCGCCTTCGCGGCGATCACCATGGCACCTTCGAAGCAGGCGGACCATCCGGCGGCGAACAACTGCTCGGGGTTCGTGCCGGGCCCCGGCGTACCCGGCGTGGACAGCCGGATATCCAGCCGACCGTCGGAACTGCGGGCCACACCTTCGCGGCCTCCGGTGACATGGACTTTTGCGGTATACAGCGTCTTGCTTGCGGACATGGGCAGTCTCCTTCTTCTTCGGAAATCAGCGCAAGGAGCGGAAGGCGGCGCGCACTTCCTCCGCGAACAGCGCAGGCTGTTCCCAGGCGGCGAAATGGCCGCCGTCGCGCACCTCGTTGAAATAGATGAGGTTGGTGTAGCAGCGTTCGGCCCAGCTTCTGGGCGCGCGGAATATCTCGCCGGGGAACACGCTGATCGCGACCGGCAGGTCGATCACCCCGCGCGCGTTGAAGTTGTTGGAATGATCTTCCCAGTAGATCCGCGCGGCGGAGGCACCGGTCGCGGTCAGCCAGTAGAGCGACATGTCGTCAAGGATCGCATCGCGCCCCAGCACCCGCTCGGGCTGACCGCCGCTGTACGTCCACTGCGCGATCTTCTCATACATCCACGCCGCCATGCCGACGGGCGAATCCACCAGCGAATAACCGATGGTCTGGGGCCGCGTGTTCATCATCGCCGCGTAGGCGGAATTGTCGCGGTAGAACGCCTCCAGCTGATCGAAAGCGCCGCGCTCCTTCGCGGACAGGCCAGACGGGGCCGGATCACCTGCGGCCAGAGTGCGGGCAATTTCGGCAGGGACGACGGCAGGCATGTTGAGATGGATGCCCAGTAGCCCCGGCACTTTCTGCAGGGCCATGCGCTGCGAGATCACCGAGCCGCAGTCCCCGCCCTGGCTGACGTAACGGTCGTAGCCGAGCCGCAGCATCAGCGCCGACCAGGCCCGCCCGATGCGATCCGACCCCCAGCCCGGAACCGTGGGCTTCGCCGAGAAGCCAAAGCCCGGTATCGAGGGGATGACGAGATGGAATGCATCCTCGGCACGCCCCCCATGGGCCACAGAATCGGTAAGCGGGCCGATCACGTCCAGAAATTCGAGCACCGAGCCCGGCCAACCGTGCGTCAGGATCATCGGCATGGCGTTTGCGTGGCGAGAGCGGACATGGATGAAATGAATGTCCAGCCCGTCGATCTCGGTCATGAACATCGGCAAGGCGTTGAGCCGCGCCTCGATCCGGCGCCAGTCGTAGGCCCCTGCCCAATAGGCCATCAGCGGCTGCAAGGTCTGGCGACGAACACCCTGCGTATCGTCGCCGACCGGCTGCGGGTCCGCCCAGCGCGTCTCTGCGATCCGGCGCTTCATCGCCGCGATCTCGGCGGCAGGGATGGCAATGCGGAACGGCCGGACGGCGCCCGATACGCTTGCCGCACGGGCAAGGCCGGGCATCGTCGCCATCGCTCCGGCAAGTGTCGCACCGGCAACAAAGCCGCGCCGCGATGTGGAATTTCCTGCAAACATCTGTCGTCCCTCCAGCGATCATCCGATCCGATGGCGGGACGGTAGAAGAGCCGCGCGTGGAACGCCCGTTAGCTGGTGTCATGCGATGTTAGCGCCTGTTTCACAGGGGCACTCCCGCGATGCCCGACCATCGTGTAAGCATCTGGGCGCGTGTCGTTCTGCGGCGTGGCGACCACAACAATCGGGGCAAGACAACGACATGGCGGACAGCGACAGTCAGGCGCAGGGCGAAAGCATGGCTTTCGGCCGCTTCTGCCTCCATCCCGCCAAGCGTCTGCTCACGCGCGACGGGGCGCCGGTGGAAATCGGCGGGCGTTCCTTCGACCTGCTGATGGCGCTCGCCGAACAGCCGGGGCGGGTGCTCTCCAAGCGCGAGCTTCTGAAGCGCGTGTGGCCCGATGTCGTCGTCGAGGACGGCAGCCTGCGCTTTCACATGGCGGGCCTGCGCAAGCTGCTGGGCGAAGGCGCAGGGAGCGACAAGGACGCGGACGGTCCCCGCTTCATCGCCACGCAGGTCGGCGTCGGCTATGCCTTCGTCGCCCCGGTGCTCAGGACCGGCGCGCCAGCCGCCGAAGCCGCGACGCCTGCCCCGGAAATGCCAACCGGCTTCGCCACCAACATTCCCCCGCGCTGCCGCATCTGGTCGGGCGCGAGCAAGACGTCGAGCTGCTGCTGGCCCGCGTGGTCGACACCCCGCTGTTCACGATCGCCGGGCCTGCGGGCGTCGGCAAGACCTCGCTGCTGATCGAGATCGGCCATCGCCTGACGGCCCAGTTCGGCGGACGGGTGGCCTTCGTCGATTTCGCGATGCTGGAGAACCCGCACTGGTCCCGCCGATGATCGCGGGCGCCATGGGCCTGTCGGTGCCGGGCGGCGACCCTGCCGCCGTCATTCTGGGCCAGCTGCGCACCGCGCCGTTCCTGCTCCTGCTCGACAATTGCGAGCATGTGATCGACGAGGCCGCCGGGATCGTCGAGCGCATCACGCAGGCCGCGCCGCAGGTGCGCATCGTCACCACCTCGCGCGAGCCGCTGCGGGTCCGAGGCGAGCATGTCCATCGGCTCGATGCGCTGGCCTGTCCGCCGCAGGTCGATGGAGTGCCCCACGCCGAAATCCTCGCCTACCCGGCCGTGCAGCTGTTCTGCGAACGCGCGCGCGCTGCCGACAGCACGCTGGAGATCGACGAGGGCGACGCTCGGCTGATCGCCGACATGTGCCAGCGTCTTGACGGCATGGCCCTGCCGATAGAACTGGCCGCCGTGCGCGTCGCAACGCACGGGATCGCCGCCACCGCGCGCCAGATCGGCGAGCGTTTCAGTCTCGCTTGGTCGGGCCACCGCACCGCGCAGCCGCGCCAGCAGACCCTGCGCGGCGCGCTCGATTGGAGCTACGACCTGCTTTCGCCATCCGAGCGCGCGGTGCTGGACCGGCTGACGGTTTTCGTCGGCCCGTTCTCGACCGACGCCGCGCTGGAGGTGGTCACGGATGCCGCGCTCGGGTCGGACGAGGCAGCGATGGCGCTTGACGAACTGGTCGCCAAATCGCTCGTCGCCCCCAGCCGCACGCGGGGAGCCGGGACATATCGGCTACTGGAAATGACCCGCGCCTATGCGCGCGACAGGCTGGCGATGCGCGGCAACGGCGAACAGCGCATCGCAGCGCTGCATCACGCCCGGTTCTTCCTGTCCGAACTGGAGGGGGCGGCAGCGCAGGACGATGGGGGCCTGCGGGACATGCAGGCGATCCGACCGCAACTCGGGAACATCCGTAGCGCGCTCGACTGGAGCTTCGGCCCTGACGGCGACATCGGCCTTGCCGTGCGGCTCGCGGGCGCGAGCATGCGGGTGTTCCTCGGCCTCTCGCACCTTGTCGAATGTCGCAACTGGGCGGCACGCGCCCTTTCCGTCCTGTCCCCGGAGCAATGCGGCACCGCGCTGGAGCTGGAACTGCAGGCCGCACTCGGCATCACGCTGATGTTCGCCCATGCCAACAGCGCCGAGGCGGGCGAAGCGCTGACCCGCGCGCTGGACGTCGCGGCCATGCTTGAGGACCGCTGGAGCCAGCTGATCACGCTGGCACGGCTCCATATATTCCGCGAACATGTCGGCGACTGCACAAGCGCCGAAGCCCACGCCGATCAGGCCGTTGCGATCGCCGGACAGATCGGTGCTCCCGATGCCATGGCCATCGCCTGCTCGCTGTCCGGCATATCGCGTTACCTCGCCGGCGATCAGGTTCAGGCCCGCCGCGATCTGGAACGGGCGCTGGAACAGAGTGCGCCTTCACAGCGGCGCGGCACGTCCGCATCGGGGTTCGACCACCGCAACCGCGCGAGCATTGCGCTGGCCCGCGTGCTGTGGCTGTCGGGCGAGCCGGACGCCGCGCTGCGCCTTGCCGAACGAACCCTGGCCGAGGCTGCCGCGCTCAGCCTTCCGGTCACGCATTGCATCGCGCTGATCTGTTCGCTGTCCATCCAGCTGTGGATGGGCGAACTGGCGCGGGCCGAAGCGACGCTGGCGATCCTGCACGACTGCGCACAGACCAACGCTCTGGCGCCCTATATCCTTGTGGCGCGATGTTTCGACGGCGAACTGGCGCTCGAACGCGGCCACCATGACGGCGCCGTCTCCGCGCTGGAACACAACCTGCCCCTATTGCGCGAGACGCGGTACGAACTGCTGACGACGCGGTTCTCCATCGCACTGGCGCGTGGCCTTGCCGAAAGCGGGAGGCAGGACGCGGCACACCGCGTGATCGAGGACACAATGACACGGTGCGACAGTATCGGTGAACGCGTGGCGCTCGCCGAACTGCTGCGGGTCAGGGCCGGATTGGCGACCCTTGGCGCCGCACCCGACGAGGCACGCCGTTTGCTGGACGAAGCGACTGAAATCGCCCGGCAGCAGGGGGCATACGGGTGGGAACGGCGCATCGCCGCCGACCTCGCACGCCTGCCTGCCGATGGCGTCAATCCCGCACAGGGTGCGGCAATAACGCGCTGAGCGCCTCGCCTTCCGGTCCGCCGAACACGGTGGCGCGACTGACCTCAAGCCAGCGCGCATGGGCATCGCGGCGCTGGGCTTCAGCTTCGTCGAACGAGGCAAGGGCATCGGTGCCGAGCACGAGATGCGCGGGCACATCCTCGCGCTGCGTCAGGTCGAGCACGATCCGGGCGATGCGCACCGGGTCACCCACCTCGTTGCC
The DNA here is from genome assembly GCF_025340265.1 of Novosphingobium sp. 9. NCBI lineage: Bacteria > Pseudomonadati > Pseudomonadota > Alphaproteobacteria > Sphingomonadales > Sphingomonadaceae > Novosphingobium > Novosphingobium sp. 9. The sequence goes on from NZ_CP022708.1 coordinate 1,238,380, forward strand.
CGCATAGGCCCTGATGCGCGAAATCGTCGCCCCCACGGTTTCCGCATAGTCCGGCAGCACCGCACCGGCGGCACCATGCCCCGCTGTTTCCGCCCAATCGGTGCGCATCCCGCCCGGCTCCAGCGCGGTGATCCGTATCCCCAGATGCGCCACCTCGTTGCGCAGCACTTCGGTAAAGCCGCCGACCGCCCATTTCGCCGCCTGATAGGCCGAGACTCCGGGCGTCCCCACACGCCCGCCGACCGAAGAGATGTTGAGAATATGCCCCGCGCGTCGCTCCCGCATGAAGGGCAGGACCGCGCGCGTCATGTTGACCACGCCGAACAGATTGGTTTCGATCTCGGCGCGAAAATCGGCGGGAGACTTCTGCTCGAAGGCCTCGAAATGGCCATAGCCCGCGTTGTTCACCAGCACGTCGATCCGCCCGAAGGCCGCTATTGCCGCAGCGGCGGCCTCGACGGTTCCGGCCTCGTCGGTCACGTCCAGTGCAAAGGGCTGGAGGCGCTCGCCATGAAGCGTCTTGAGATCGGCCAGTTGCGCCACGTCGCGCGCGGTGGCGAGCACGGCGTCGCCGCGTTCCAGCGCGGCGGTCAGGATGGCACGGCCCAGGCCGCGCCCGCTGCCGGTGATGATCCAGCTCTTGAAGGAAGTCTTGTCCATATGTCTTGCTTTCGATGGGAGGGGGAAGATCAGGCGGCGGGCTTCAGGATCGCGCGCGGTTCGAGGTAGGCGTCGAGGCCATAGGCCCCGATCTCGCGCCCGAGGCCCGACTGGCGAAAGCCGCCGAACGGTGCATGGGGATCGTGGGGCGCTCCGTTGATGACGACACGCCCCGCCACCAGTTGACGGGCCACGCGCAGGGCGCGCTCCCCGTCGGCAGACAGCACATAGGCCTGCAGCCCGAAGTCGGAATCGTTCGCGATCGCGACAGCATCCTCGTCGTCATCGTATGGGATGACGCTGAGCACCGGGCCGAAGATTTCCTCACGGGCGATCCGCATCGTATTGGTCACGTCCGCGAAGATCGTCGGGCGCGCGAACCATCCCTTGTCGAGACCTTCGGGCCGCCCTTCCCCGCCGGTCAGCAGCGTGGCGCCTTCCTCCAGCCCGATCCGTATCCAGGACTGCACGCGCTCCCAGTGCGCGGCATTGGCAAGCGGGCCGATCCGCACGTCGGGATCGCCCGCCGGGCCGACCTTGAGGTTTTCTGCCTCCTGTTTCAGACGCGCGAGGATGTCTTCGCGGCGCGCGCGCGGCACCAGAATGCGCGACCCGGCAACGCAGGCCTGTCCGCTGTTGGCAAAGCCGCTCATCAGCGCGACCGGGATCGCAGTGTCGAGATCGGCATCATCGAGGATGATCGTCGGGCTCTTGCCGCCCAGTTCCAGCACCGTGCGCTTCATCGTGTCGATCGCCGCGCGCTGGATGATCCGCGCCGCCGGGGTGGAACCGGTAAAGCTGACCAGCGCGACGTCGGGATGGGTGGTCAGTGCCGCGCCGACCTCGGGGCCGGTGCCGTTGACGACATTAAGCACACCTTTCGGCAGTCCTGCCGCGTGCAGACACTCCAGCAGCACCTGCGTCTGGATCGCGCTCTGTTCGGCGGGCTTGATGACGATGGTCGATCCCGAGCCGATGGCATGGGCCAGCTTGGTCGCGATGAAGCCGAAATTGCTGTTCCACGGTGTGATCGCGCCGACCACGCCCAGCGGCAGCATCGTCACCGCGCTGGAACCGGCCATGCGCTCGAAGGCGTAGTTCTCCACCGAGGCGGCCATGACCTCGAAGATCGAGGCGGTGTTGCGCACCGAGAAGCCGGTGAAATAGGCAGGCGCGCCGTATTCCTCGCGCATGGCAGCGGCAAGGTCATCCGTGCGGGCCTGCACCGCGTCGCGCAGGCGCAGCAGCATGGCGATCCGTTCCGCCTTCGTCGTGCGTGCCATTGCCGGGAAGACGCGCTTTGCGGCCGCCACGGCGAGGGCGACATCCTTTGCGTCGCCCAACCGGACGGTGCCGATCCGCTCCTCGGTCGCCGGGTTGAAAAGCGCGAATTCCTCGCTGCCGTGTGGGGTCACGAAAGCCCCGTCGATATAGATCCTGTCAATCGTCCGCATGGTGGTCTCCTATCATCACGGACGATATGGAACGGAACCGCTGCTTCGATTAGAAGGACAACAAGAGACGATCTGATGAGAAATATTGCGCAATGACCAAGGCCAGTCTGGCGGAGCTGGAAGCCTTCGCGACCGTCGCGCGCTGCGGCGGTTTTCGGGCCGCCGCGCGTGAACTCGGGGTCTCCTCATCCGGCCTCAGCCATGCAATCGCGGCGCTGGAAGAACGGCTGAACCTGCGCCTGTTCAACCGTACCACGCGCAGCGTCGTGCTGACGGCGGCCGGTGCGCAGTTTCTGGAAGAGATAGCTCCCGCGCTCGCCGCCATCGACGGCGCGATCGAAAATGCGGGCGAGCATCTGGGGGAACCCTCAGGCCTGCTGCGCCTCAACATGGCGGCAGGGGCGGCCCGGTTCGTCATGGCCCCGCTGATCCGCGATTATCTGAGCCGCTTTCCCCGGATGCAGGTGGAGATCGTCAGCGAAGCGGCGCTGGTCGACGTTATCGGCAAAGGGTTCGATGCCGGGGTACGGTTGCTCGAAGCGGTGCCGCCCGACATGATCGCGGTTCCTATCATGCCGCAGATGCGCCTCGCGGTGGTCGGCTCACCGGCCTATTTGCGCGACCGCCCCATGCCGGTGGTTCCGCGCGACCTGCTGGCGCACGCGTGTATCCGCTACCGGACGGGCAATGGGCGCATCTACCACTGGGAGTTCGCGCGCGATGGCGAGCGTCTCGAACTGGATGTGCCCGGTCGCCTGATTCTCGACAACAGCGGGCTGATGCTCGATGCCGTGCTGGCGGGGATGGGGCTGGGCTATCTGGCCGAGCAGACGGTGGCATCGCTTATCGAGGACGGACAGCTGATCCGGGTGCTGGCAGACTGGATGCCGCAGGAGCCACCGCTCTGCCTCTACTATTCCGGCCGCCGCCACGTTCCCACCAAATTGCGTGCGTTCATCGACCTGGTTCGGTTTCACTCTCGGACACCATCGATGGCCTGAGACTCTCGATATGAATGACACGTCATCGTTGCAGAAATGGCTGCAGGGCCCAGTCGGTCAGGCATTAGTGCTTTCTGGGCGGACAAAGTGAACCGTGAACGGCTGCAATCCAGCGATTGCAGCAGGAAGATTATGGAATAAGGCATCTCGCCGATGCGCCAATCGATTGACACTTTTCGGCGAGAGCCGACATTCCGGCCTTGCACAACTTTCCATCAAGGCGTCGTACGAACGTACAATCGGGCTTTGATTGACAGGTCGTAGGTATCGCCAAACTTACCATGGCGGTGCTGGAAGGGGCTCTCGTAACGCTTTGCACCTCAATATATCGCGAGAGCCAAAAATAGACGCCCGAAAAACGGCGACGAAGCACGCTCCGTGAGAGTAGATCCGTCGCATGTTGTTCGATCTGCCTGACCACCAAGCTCTCTATGCGGCGCTGCTGTCGCGCGATGCCCGCTTTGACGGGCAAGCCTTCGTCTGCGTGTCTTCCACGGGGGTTTTCTGCCGGCTGACCTGCCCGGCGCGTAAGCCGAAGCCGGAAAACTGCACTTTCTTTCCTACAATCGCAGAGTGCATCGATGCGGGATACCGCGCGTGCAGGCGGTGTCACCCGCTGCAGGCCGCTGCGCTGGCCGATCCGGCGATCGGCGCGCTTCTTAGGGCTCTCGACGAGCGTCCGGGGCTTCGCTGGTCCGAAAGTCACGTGCAGCGACTAGGCTTTGACCCTTCGACAGTGCGGCGCAGCTTCAAGCGACAGTTCGGCATGACGTTTCTGGAAATGGCACGCCAGCGTCGTTTAAGAGAGGGGTTCGAGACATTGGCTGCCGGTGGGAAGGTGATCACCGCCCAGCATGAAGCCAGCTTCGAGTCCCCCAGTGCGTTTCGGGCGGCCTTTGCCCGCCTGCTCGGCTGTGCACCGGCAGACTTGCGAACGGATCGACTGCTGCAGGCGACATGGATACCGACTCCCTTAGGCGACATGATCGCGGTCAGCAGCCGCCATCACCTGCACTTGCTGGAATTCGTGGATCGCAAGGGGCTTCCGGCGGAACTGGCAAGGCTGCAAGCTGGATCGAAGGAAGGGATCGGGATCGGCTCTCTGCCACCTGCGGAACAGGCGGAGGCAGAGCTTGCCGATTATTTTGCCGCACGTTCCGACCGCTTCCAGACGCCGCTCGCGCTGAGTGGAAGCGCGTTCACACGGCAGGTGTGGGAGGCCTTGCGTGATATCCCGGCAGGCGAGACCCGCAGCTATTCAGACATTGCCCGACAGATCGGCCGTCCTACAGCCGTGAGGGCTGTCGCCCGGGCCAATGGCGCCAATCAGATCGCGCTGATGATCCCGTGCCATCGGGTCATCGGCGCGGACGGTTCTTTGACTGGCTATGGCGGTGGGCTTTGGCGCAAGCAGCGGCTGATCGAGATCGAACGGCAACTCAGGACAACCAGGAAAGAAACAGGAGCAGTATAAATTCGCAGATGCACAAGAGCGGACTGTTCCGTAGTCTTCACGTGCCGAATGATCCGCTCGTCCTCTACAACATCTGGGACGCTGGCAGTGCTTCGGCCATAGCACGAGCAGGAGCCAAAGCTATTGCAACCGACAGTTGCCAGCCCACATGCCGACGGCACGGGCTCGCGCGAGGTGACTGTGGTGCCTGTCGCCAGCGAGACGCAGCTGCGTTTGCGCGATTGGATGGAGCGCAACCGCCGTACGGTGGATCGCCTTTCCGGAGGCAAGCTCGCCTATGTCTACCTGCCCGACACCGCCAACGGGGCTTTGCGAACTTCAACCGGTATTACTATTCGCAGGTAGGCAAGCAGGGCGCGATCGTCGACGAGCGCTTCAATCACGGCGGCGACATTGCCGACTACATCATTCAGCAGTTGCAACACACGCCGCAGATGGTCAACTCAACACACGAGGGTGAACCCATCGTCGAACCCGCGCAGTCGATCTTCGGGCCGAAGGTGATGATCATCAACGAGATGTCCGGTTCAGACGGAGACGCCCTGCCCTGGTTGTTCAAGAAGAGCCATGTCGGCACACTGGTCGGCACGCGGACCTGGGGCGGGCTGGTGGGAAACGGCAACTATCCCTCGCTGATCGACGGCGGCACGGTGACCGCGCCGCGCTGGGCGATCTATGGCACGCACGGGGAATGGGAAGTCGAAAGCATCGGCATCGCGCCCGACGTCGAAGTGATCGAGGACCCCGAACTGATCCGTCGGGGCCATGATCCGCAGTTGGAGCGCGCGGTGCAGGAAGGGCTCGCACAGCTGGCAAAGAACCCGCCGCAGACCTTCCTCGCCCCGCCAGCGCCCGACAAACACCAGGTTCTGCCGCAATAAGGGAACCTCATATCATACGGGTACAGATATGCACCGCCATCCGTCTGGAGTGAATTCCAACCAGTCTGGATCATATCTGCAAGAGCTTATGTAATTGCCACATTCAGCGGGCCGGCAGATTTCGACGAGCTTCCCGATAAGATTTACAGGCCGCTAACCGTTCGTTCGCCGATTTTCCCGAGCCATGCCAAAAACCGCAAGCGCAAATCCATCAAAAGCAGGCGCCCCCATACCAGTCTCATCTAACGGCCGGGATTATGAATTACAGAGCGACATCGTAGGGGATCTCTATCGGCTCACGTCGGTCGAAACCCGCTCTGAGCGAGATGCCCTTAAGCGAAGCGCGCAGGCGAATAGGGCATCGGATCGAGATTGCATGAATCTTCGCCCAGCAGCAGACCAGCGCCGAGCTGCGCAGCGGCAGGCGCGGTCTGGATGCCGAAGCCCCCCTGCCCCGCGAACCAGAAGAACGCTGGGTCACGCGGGTCGAAGCCGTAGACCGCCATCCGGTCCGGGGCGAAGGAGCGCAGGCCCGCCCAGCGCCGCTCGACCCGCTCCACCCGCCAGTCCACCACGCAAGAGAGACGGTCGAGCGCCAGCGAGACGTCAGCCTTGTCAGGCGCGGCATCGCAAGGCGCACTTGGCGTCTCGTCGTGCGGGCTCAGCCAGATGCCGCCACTCTCGGGCTTGAAATAGAAGCTGCCGTCGAGGTCGAGCACCAGCGGCAGCGCAGCCGTGGTGGCGGGCGCAACAGCGACTTGCGCCATCGTCCGGCGCAACGGCGTAATCCCGAGCGGACGCACGCCTGCCAGCCGCGCCACCGGGTCCGCCCAGGCGCCTGCGGCATTGACCAGCACTGCGGCCCGCGCCTTGCGGCCATCCTCGAACGTCAGCGCCCAGCCATCCCTCGAACGCTCGGCAGATGCGAGACGGGCGCGCGTCCACAAGTCCACGTCATCGCGTCGTGCCTGCGCAAGGTAGTGCTGGTGCACCCGCGCCACGTCGATATCGCAGCAACTGGGTTCGAGTACGCCGCAGGTCCAGTCCAAATGCAGGCCCGGCACGCGCGCGGCGATCTCCGCCCGGTCGAGATCGGGCATCTCGACACCCAGCGCCCGGAACGGTGCGGCAAAGGCCTGAAGCGCCGCTTCCTGACCCGCTTTCGCCAGCGTCAGGGCGGTACGCGGCGTCAACGCGCCGAGTGCCTCCAGCGGTCCCCGCGAGGCAAGCGTCAGCGGCTGCATTCCCGCGCCGCCATAGCTTTCCATCCAGAACGCGGCCGAGCGCCCCGTCGTGTGATAGCCGGGCACGTCCTCCGCCTCAGCCAGCAGCACCCGCGCCTTGCCATCGAGCGCAGCGGCCAGCGAGGCGCCTGCCATTCCTGCGCCGATGATCGCGATATCGTAACGGCCTTCCATGCCCGCAGCCCCTAACGGGCAGGAGCCACCTCGTCCAGAAAGGCGGTGATCGCCTGCATCGCCCGGTCGCGCACCGGATCGACCTCGCGCAGGATTTCGTGCCGGGCCTCGTCCCCGAACGCCAACAGCCGCGCGTTGGGCAGGCGCTTCGCCGCGCGTTCGATGGCAGGCCAGGACACCAGCCCATCGGCAGACGTGCCGAACAGCAGTACCGGCACGCGCACGCTTTCGGGCACGCCGCGCTTTTCAAGACCGTGGATCGAGGAGAGCGCGCGCTCGATCCAGCCCCAGCTTGCCGCCCCCATGGCAAGGCCAGGACGCTGCTCGCGCCACCACGCCTCGTCGGCATAGCGCGCTTCGTCATGGGTCAGCAGTTTCGCGCGATTGACGGGCGGGAACTTCGGCTTCTCGCTGTGCTTCCAGCCGGGGCGACGACGGTCGCCCAGCGCGGCGATCACCTTGGCGACCGGCAGCAGCACGCTGCTCGGCACGGCGGCGGGATGGATGCCCAGCATCGGCGCCGAGAGTACCAGCGCATCGGGCAGCACGCGCTTTTCGGCAACCGCGCGCAAACTGAGGTGCCCGCCCATCGAATGCCCGATCAGGACATGCGGGCCCGGCGTGCGCGCGGCCCAGTCTGCCCAGATCGCCGCGAAATCGTCGATCCAGATCGCGAAGTCAGAGATATGCCCGGTCAGCGCATCCTTGCCGAGCCGCCCGCTGAGCGCCTGCCCCGCCAGTCGAACGAGGCAACGTGCCACCCGGCGTCCGACCAGTCGTTAAGCGATTCGAGCCACTTCTCGTAAGCGTCCCCACGTCCGGGCACGAACATCAGCGATCCGCGCGCGGCCTCGCCTTCGGCCAGCACGGGCGCCCATTCGATCCGGCGCAACTCCTGCCCGTCAGCAACCGCCCAGCGCCATTCGCGGGCACGGGCCGGAATCGTGCGGGTACGCGCGCGGTCCGTGACGACGGTTTCGCCAAGGCGCTCGGTGGACAGGTCGGGAATGGGAGCCTCTCGGGTTTGGTTACTATTTGCTAAGCGGTGCGCGCGTACATGCAATCTCGAATTCGGGCAGTCTCGAATTGGGAATGTATGTCATGCCGCTCGGACTAATTTCGTACGCATTGCCGGGAGCGCTGGCAACCGCACTTGTCGTAGCGGCCTTTACCGACATTCGCCGTCGCGAGATCGACAACGGCCTGAACCTCGCCATCGCCATCGCCGCGCCGCTCTGGTGGCTGGTGAGCGGCTACGGCTGGAGCGCAGTGGCGATCCAGATCGGGCTTGCGGCGGTGACGTTCGCGCTGGGGTGCCTGCTGTTCGCGCTGCGCCAGATGGGTGGCGGCGACGTCAAGCTGCTGACCGCGCTGGCGCTGTGGTTCGCGCCGGAAAGCTTCCTCCAGTTGGTGGTGCTGATGGCAATCCTTGGCGGCGGCGCCTCGGTGGCGATGGCTGCTTTCAACATGCGCCGCGTTCCGGGCGAAACTCTGCGGGACGGGCTGGCCGTGCTCGCCGCGCTGGTCTGGGTGGGCGCCATCGCTTCGGTGGTGTTCGCGCTCGTAATGCATCGCCCACTGGTGCCGGCTGCGCGAATCGAAGCGATTCTCACTGCGATTCCCTCGATCTGGGTACTGCTTGCCCTGCTGCTGATGGCATTTGCCGTAATCGGCGTGGGTCTGATGCACATCATGCGGCGGCAGAAATCCCGCCTGCCGATCCCCTATGGCGTGGCCATTTCTGCGGCCGGACTGTGGATTCTGGGCGAGCATGCGTTGCGCACCGCCGGGCAACTCACGGGAAACGCGGGCAGCTTGGGGTGAACCCGATTTTAACCATTTTACTCCAGATTCGTACGGACGATGACAGGGATTCTAGGGGGCTTGCATAGCCATGGACAGAAATAAGCTGCTGCTTCTGGTGCTGGCGCTGGTCGTCGCGGCAGGAACCGCGATGGCGGCACGCTCGCTCTTTGCGGGCAGTGCCGCACCGCGCGCTGGAGCCGTGGTCGAGACCATGCAGCCCAAGGGCCCCAAGGTACTGGTCGCCCAGCGACAGTTGCCCGTCGGCACGATCATCACCGCCGATGCCCTGTCGTTCCAGGACTGGCCAAAGGAACTGGTGAAGGACGCCTATTTCCTCGACGGCCAGACCGACATGAACAAGCTGATCGGCACTGTCGTGCGCTTTCCGATCACGGCTGGTCAGCCGCTGACGCAAGGCGCGCTGGTGAAGCCGGGCGACCGCGGGTTCCTCGCCGCAGCACTCGGGCCGGGCATGCGCGCGGTCACGATCCCGGTCAACGCCAAGACCGCCGTGGGCGGCTTCGTGTTCCCCGGCGACCGCGTCGATCTGGTGCTGACGCAGGAGGTCAAGGGTGACGGTCAGGGCCAGGATCTGGCCGCTGCGGAAACGATCCTGCGCAACGTGCGCGTTCTCGCCACCGACCAGTCGACCGAAAACGAAACCGAAGATGGCAAGACCGTGGTCCATGCCTTCCAGACCGTCACGCTCGAAGTTACGCCCCGCATCGCCGAAAAGGTCGCCGTGGCGCAGGAACTGGGCCAGCTCAGCCTTTCGCTGCGCTCGATCCAGGACAGCAGCGGCGAGTTCGAGAAAATGCTGGCCGACGGTGACGTCAAGGTGCCCGACGGCGCCTCGCCCAAGCAGGAAGACGCGCTGATGCGCAACGCGATGAGCCAGCCGATGGACAGCAAGTCGTCTTACGTCACCGGCGGCGATGTCTCGCGGTTCCAGCGCTCGTCGATGCCGCAAATGGCACCGCGCCAACAGATGGCGGTGGCAGGTCCGGCAGTCGCTGGCCCGGTCGCTCCGACACGTCCCGCAGGCCCCGTGGTCCACGTCACTCGCGGCAAGACCACGACCGACGAACCGGTGAGCAAGTAAGATCGCCATGTCGCGCCACACACACCTGCGCAACGCGCTCCGCTCCACGAAGAACCCGCTCGTCAAGGGCTCTTCCTCCAAGGGCAAGGTCATGAAATCGCACCTTATCAAGTCCCTGCTGATCTCCGCCTGCGTGCTCGCACCGCTTGGTCTGGGTATGGCAAGCGCCGCCCCCGCCAATGCCCAGGCCGTCACCAAGCCCGCGCACGACATCGCCCTGTCGATCGGCAATGGCGAACTGATCACCGTCCCCGGCACGATGAACGATGTCTTCGTCGCCAACGACGCCGTCGCCGACGTGCAGGTCAAGTCGAAGAGCCAGCTCTACGTCTTCGGCAAGGCAGGCGGCACTACTACGGTCTATGCCAGCAACGCGGCAGGCGCAGTGGTGTGGTCGGCAACCGTGCGTGTCGGCTCCAACATCGACAGCGTGGACCAGATGCTGCGCCTTGCCATGCCCGAGGCGCAGATCGCGGTCTCGACCATCGGTTCCAGCACCGTGCTGCTGACCGGCACCGTGCGACAGCCCGAGGACGCGGCCGAAGCCGAGCGCCTCGTCACCGCCTATATGGGCAAGGACAGCAACGTCATCAGCCGTCTTCGCGTGGCGACGCCCCTGCAGGTCAACCTCCAGGTCCGCATCGCCGAAGTGACGCGCTCGCTTGTGCGTTCGCTGGGCGTCAATCTGTCGACCGTCTCGAAGGGCGGCAACGGTTTTCAGTTCGGGGTCGGTCAGGGCAGTGTCACCAGCTTCACGCCAGGCTCGACCCTGACTGTTGGCAGCACCACTGCCAGTTCCGGCTCCTCGGTCACAGCCACAACAGCCGGGACAACGATCGCCGGAGCAGGCAAGCTGCTGGGCCTGAACATCCTCGCCGCACTCGATGCCGGTGAAACGGTCGGCCTCGTCCATACGCTGGCGCAGCCCAACCTCACAGCGCTGTCAGGCGAGACGGCGGACTTCCTCGCCGGCGGTGAATACCCGATCCCGGTTTCGCAAGGCTCCAGCGGCGGCACCAGCGTCACCATCCAGTACAAGAATTATGGCGTCAGCCTGGCTTATACACCTACCGTACTGGCCAACGGTCGCATTTCACTGCGCGTGCGCCCCGAGGTTTCCGAACTGTCGAGCGACGGCGAAGTGACGCTGAACGGCTATTCGGTGCCTGCCCTTACCGTGCGACGCACCGAAACCACCGTCGAACTCGGCTCGGGCCAGAGCTTCATGATCGCCGGGCTGCTCAGCACCAGCGAGCAGAACTCGATCCAGAAGATGCCGGGCGCCGGCGATATTCCGGTGCTGGGATCGCTGTTCCGTTCGACCAGCTACCAGCGCGGCGAAACCGAACTGGTGATCGTCGTCACGCCCTATCTGGTCAATCCCGTCACCGGTGCCCAGATCGCGCTTCCGACCGACGGTTTCCAGAGCGCCAACGAACTCCAGCAGATCCTCGGCAATGCCGCGCATGACGGACAGAGCAGCGCGCCCCGCACCGGCGCGACGATGGCGCCGGACAACGCCTCTGCCAGCCCCGGCGTCGGTCAGGCTGACACTGCAATGCCTGCCGCCACCGCCGCCAAGAAGCGCAGCACTTCGGCAGACGATGCCGCCGCCGCACGCCCCGGCTTCGGCTCGAACTGAGAAAGACCCCGGACATGACAACCGCTTCCCCTTTGCGCTCTTCCGGCTCCCGCCGGTCGTTGCGGATCGCAGCCGGAACGCTCGCTCTGTCGCTGGCGCTTGCGCTCGGCGCCTGCGGCGGGGTTCCGACCAACCGCTCGCTCGATTCGATCCACCAGCCCGAAGTCTCGCGCAACGACTACACGCTCGACATCGCCACGACGCCCGACGGTCTGGCGCCGGGCGAGGGCCGCCGTCTCAACGATTGGCTGGGGGCGATGGGCGTCAAGTACGGCGATCATCTCTATCTCGACGACCCCGCAGCCATTCCGGCAGTGCGCGATGCCGTCGCGGCGATCGGCCAGCGCGCGGGGATTACGCTTGACGGTGCCGCACCAGTGACGACCGGCTACGTCACGGCAGGCACCGCCCGTGTCATCATCACGCGCTACAAGGCTTCGGTTCCCGGCTGTCCGGACTGGAAGGGCAAGTCGGACTTCAACCCGAACAACGCCACCAGCGCGAACTTCGGCTGCGCGGTCAATTCCAACCTCGCCGCGATGGTCGCCAATCCGCAGGATCTGGTGCAGGGTCAAACCGACACCGGCAGCACGCAGGCGATGACCGCCTCCAAGGCCATCGACGCCTACCGCAAGGCCGACACGACCGGCTCCAAGGGCCTGTCCAGCAGTTCGGCAACCAGCAGCAGCAGCGGTTCAAGCGGAGGGAGCAACTGACATGAACGCACCCTGGAAAGGCTCGGGGCAGGCCCGCGACCAGTTCTGCGCCTACATGTGCGACGAAACCTCGCTCGACGTGGTTCGCCAGATCACCATCGAGATGGGCTGGCCGCCCGAGAAGTGCCATCGCGGTGGCCTGCGCAGCGCCGTACAGTCTCTGTCCGTCTCGGCAAGCCCGAACATCCTGATGATCGATCTGTCCGAAAGCGGCGATCCGCTGAGCGACATCAATGCGCTCGCCGAAGTGTGCGAACCGGGGACCATCGTGATCGCGGTGGGTCAGGTCAACGACGTGCGCCTATACCGTGACCTGCTGGCCAGCGGCATCCACGACTATCTGCTCAAGCCGCTGTCGCAGGGGCAGGTGCGCGATGCCATCGGTCAGGCGCAGGCGGTCTTCGCGGCCCCACGGCATGGCGACGGCGATGCACGCCGCCACCTCTCGACCGCCGTCATCGGCACCCGAGGCGGCATAGGCGCTTCGACGATCGCCACTTCGCTCGCCTGGCTGATGAGCACCGAGGACAAGTTCCCGACGGCGCTGCTCGATCTCGACATTCACTTCGGCACCGGCGCACTGTGCCTCGACCTCGAACCGGGGCGCGGGCTTGCCGATGCAATCGAGACGCCGAGCCGCATCGACGGCCTGTTCATCGAGCGTGCGATGATCCGCGCGAACGACAACCTCGCGATCCTTTCCGCAGAAGCACCGATTACCGCGCCGTTGCTCACGGATGGCAGTGCATTCCTGCAACTGCTCGAAGAGTTCAAGCAGGCGTTCGACATGTCGGTAATCGACCTGCCGCGCAACATCCTCATCAACTTCCCGCAACTGCTGGCCGAAGTGAACGTGATCGTGCTGGTGGTCGAAATGACGCTGGCATCGGCGCGCGACACGATCCGTATCCTCTCCTGGCTGCGCAGCAACGCCAGCCACACACAGATCCTGATCGTGGCGAACAAGGTCCAGCCCGCGATGGCCGAGATCAGCAAGAGCGATTTCGAGGCTTCGATCGAGACCCGGATCGACCACCTGATCCCCTATGACCTCAAGGCAACCTCGACTGCGGCGAAACTTGGACAGACGCTGGTAGATGCGGCGAAGACAAGCAAGGCGAGCGCTGTCATCCACGATCTCGAACGCGCCGTGGTGGCCACCAGCGCAGAGCTTTCCGGGAAGACCGAAGCGGCGCCCAAGACCTCGTTGCTGGGCAAGTTCGACCTCAAGTCGCTGATGCCCAAAGCCGCCGCCAAGAAGGCCGGGGTTCCGGCCCGATGATCCACCCCGCCACCGTCATGCTCCAGAAACGTCCGCCCATTTGCGAACGGGCCGGTGACGCATGCGGGCGGCCATTCCCCGTCTGGACAGCGCGATGAACACGCTTCCGCTCCTGATCGTCGCCGCCGGTATCACCACGTTGATCGTGTTGGTCTTCATGGCGTTTTCCGGCCCTTCGACAAGCAAGGAATCGACGCGCCGCCTGAAAGCCGTGCGCTTTAGGCATTCCGGCTCGGCCATGGACCGTGCCGAAGCCCAGTTGCGCAAGGCTGTCGCCGCCCGCCGTCGCCCTGCCCGGCGCGGTCCCGCCGGATCCACCTCGCGCATCGATGCGCTGGCCCTGCGGCTGGAACGCTCGGGCAAGAAGTGGACGATCCAGCAATACCTCTACGCCTCTGCCGGCGTCGGTGCGCTGGTCTTCCTGTTCATGCTGGTCAAGACCCATGCCCCGATCCTGGCGCTGATGCTGGGCCTGTTCGCCGGAGCCGGTCTGCCCCACATGGTGCTGGGCATGGCGATCAAGCGGCGCGGCAATCAGTTCACCTCGAAATTCCCGGATGCCATCGAATTGCTTGTGCGCGGCCTTCGCTCGGGCCTTCCCGTTACCGAAACGCTGGGCATCGTATCCGCAGAAGTCCCCGGACCGGTGGGGCAGGAATTCAAGCTCGTGACAGAGCGCATGAAGATCGGCCGGGCCATGGAGGATGCGCTTCAGGATACCGCCGATCGCCTGCAGATGCCGGAGTTCAACTTCTTCTGCATCACCCTCGCCATTCAGCGGGAAACGGGTGGCAACCTGGCAGAGACACTGGCCAACCTTGCCGATGTACTGCGCAAGCGCGCGCAGATGAAACTCAAGATCCGCGCCATGAGTTCGGAATCCAAGGCATCGGCCTACATCGTCGGCTCGTTGCCGTTCATCGTCTTCGGGCTGATCTACATGGTGAACCCCAAGTACATCGGCAATTTCTTCGTCGATCCGCGCCTGATGGTCGCCGGGATCGGCGGTTTCATCTGGATGTCCATCGGCGCCTTCGCAATGGCCAAGATGTGCAACTTCGAGATCTGATGCGCGGACCGGAAGAAAGAGATACGCCATGCTGAGCCAGCCCGCCGGCCCTACCCTTCTCGGTATCAACGTGATCTTCGTCGCCTCGATTCTGGCGGCTGTTGCTGCTGCCGCGGTGATGCTGGCGATCTATGCCGCCGTGACCGTACGCGATCCGATGAGCAAGCGCGTGAAAACGCTGACCGCGCGCCGCGAGGAACTCAAGGCCGGGATCACCACCGGCGCGCGCAAGCGACAGTCCGTCATCCGTCGCAACGACACGACCGATCGCATGGGCGCCTTTCTCGCCAAGCTGAAAGTCCTGCAGGACAGCCAGATCAAGGAAATCCAGCAGAAGCTTGCCTTTGCCGGAATCCGCGAGAAGGAATGGGCGGTCGCCGTCATCTTCGGCCGACTGGTGCTGCCGATCGCCCTGGGCCTGTTCGCAGCCGCCGTAATCTACTGGGCAGACTATTTCCCGGCCTGGGGGCCGATGAAGAAGTTCGGCGCCTTCGCGATCCTTGTGCTCGCCGGCTACAAGGGACCGGACCTTTTCATCCAGAATCTGGCGACCAAGCGCACCGCCGCGATCCGCAAGGGCCTGCCCGACGCGCTCGATCTGCTGGTGATCTGTGCCGAGGCCGGTCTCACCGTCGATGCCGCATTCGAGCGCGTCGCGCGTGAACTCGGTCGCGCCTACCCCGAACTGGGTGAAGAATTCTCGCTCACCTCGATCGAACTGTCGTTCCTGACCGAACGCCGTATGGCCTTCGAGAACCTGTCCTGGCGCGTCAATCTCGATTCGGTACGCGGCGTCGTTACCACAATGATCCAGACCGAACGCTACGGCACCCCGCTGGCCTCGGCCCTGCGCGTTCTTTCCGCCGAATTCCGCAACGAACGCATGATGCGGGCCGAAGAAAAGGCCGCGCGACTGCCCGCAATCATGACCGTGCCGCTGATCCTGTTCATCCTTCCCACCCTGTTCGTCGTCATCCTCGGCCCGGCAGCCTGCTCGATCGCCGATGCTTTCTCGAATGGGGGCCCCGGCCACGCCTAAGAGACCGGCAATCAGGCTGGTCCGTCCCAGAAGGCGCTTGCGACGACATTCTCTCGCGCTCCGGCCAGCGCCACGCGAAGTTCGGCGACGTCCCGCTTGGGCGCTGCGCCGAACAAGCGGCTGTAATCGCGACTGAACTGCGAGGGGCTTTCGTAGCCGACCTCGAAGCAGGCCGTCTCGACATTGAAGGCGCGCGCCACCATCAACCGCCTCGCTTCAAGCAACCGCAGGCGCTTCTGGTATTGTAACGGGCTCATCGCCGTGAGCGCCTTGAAATGGCGATGGAACGCCGATGCGCTCATGCGGGCAACCGCCGCCATGTCCTCCACGCGAACCGTCTCGCGAAATCGTTCGCGTAGCCAGTGCAGCGCCTCGATTACCGGTCGGGATGGACTTCCGGCCAGAGTCAGCCGTGCGATTTCGCCGCCACGAGGCCCGGTCAGGAGGCGATAGGCAATCTCGCGCAGGATCAGAGGTCGCAGAACCGGCACTGCCTCTGGCGTATCGCATAGCTCGACCAGCCGCAGCGCGCAGGCCGCGAGAGGGCCATCGAAATCGGTGACGTGAACGCCCCGCGTCGGCTCTCCCGCGAATCCCGGCAGGTCAGGCAGATCCTGCGCGACACTGCGCATGATCGCCGGGTCCAGTTCGAGAGCCAGAACCAGGCAGGGTTCAGCAGGACTGGCCTCGACCACGCGCCCGATCGACGGGGTCTCCACGCCGATGACCAGCGCCTGTCCGGCGCGGTATTCCAGCCGCTCGCCTCCGAACGTCGCCCACTTCGCCCCTTGGGCCACCACGCAAAGGGAAGGACGGAACAAAAGATGGCCCGGTGGCTTGGGGTGGTCCGAGCGCATGACGATCATGCCTTCAACCGGCGTGGCATAGGGGCTGACACCGGACTGGCGGTCAACGAAGCGCTCGATGGCGGCGATCAGGTCCTGCATGCCGGCAAACTGCGCCATAAAGCAGGATCGGGCAAGTTTTTCCGAGCGGTCAGGGCGCCTCGTCGCTTTCTACGAGTTCGGCTATCTCGAAGCGCCAATCGGTCCAGCCGCGCATCTTTGCCGCTTCCGCCGTGGCGGCACGCTTGCCCTTCGCCTCGGCCAGAGAGCGCGCATGCCCCCAGAACACCTCCGTCTTGCCATTTTCGAGTTCGGCAACGATCCGCCAGTAATGGGTGAACGGGTCGGCGGTCGGCCCGATGGTTTTCACATAGCCATCGGGCATCGTCGCCGTCAGCCAGCGCTTGCGGCGGCGCGCCATATCCCTGCCCCTCTGGTCGTCAGCGCGTCAGTACCGCTCGCCGAACAGGCGGCGAGCGATGGCATCAAGCTTCATGACCAGAGCAGGATCGCGCAAGTTCTGGGGTGTCACCAGCGCGTTATCGAGCGTGGTGTCAATCGGACTCGCCTCGCGCTCTGCAGGCAGACGCCGGGCGAACTCCTCCACGGCAGCCCGCGCCAGTTGCGCATTGTGCTCCATCACTTCCAGCACATGGCTGACCTCCACGGCAGCGCCGAAATCGCGCCAGGAATCGTAGTCCGTCACCATGCCGAGCACGGCATAGGGCAGCTCCGCCTCACGAGCGAGCCGCGCTTCAGGCATCGCCGTCATGCCGATCACGTCCGCACCCCAGCCCCGGTACATCCGGCTTTCGGCACGGGTCGAGAACTGCGGGCCTTCGATAGCCACATAGGTCGCCGCCGGATGGACGGTCGCTCCGGTTGCGCGCGCAGCCTCCATCGCCAGTTGCGACAGGCGCGGGCAGACCGGATCGGCCAGGCTGACATGCGCGACGAGGCCCGTGCCGAAGAAGCTGTTTTCCCGCCCATGGGTACGATCGATGAACTGGTCGACCATGGTGAAATGCCCCGGCGCCATCTCCTCGCGCAGCGAACCGATCGCCGAGAGCGAGAGCACGTCGGTCACGCCGCAGCGTTTGAGGACATCGATGTTCGCGCGATAGTTGAGGTCCGAGGGCGGAATGCGGTGCCCGGCCCCGTGCCTTGCGAGAAAACTGAAGCGCACCCCGTGCAGCGTGCCTGTCGTCACCATGCCCGAGGGCAGGCCGAAGGGACTGTTGACCTGGATCGCCTGGGCGTTTTCCAGTTCGATCCCGGCGGAGAGGCCCGAACCTCCGATCACGCCGATATGCCATTGGGTGCTTTTGTCAGCCTGCAAGGATACCTGCCATAATTAGGTCGATGCTATGTTCGCGATAACGATCGCGGAGCGACTCGGTCAAGGAATCCTCGCCGAAGCAATGGCGTAGCACGAGCCGCGCGGAAAAGAAGCGGTCCACCGCCCCGGTCACGGTGAAGAAGAACAACTGCGGATCGACGGATCGGAAGGCGCCGGAACGTACGCCCTCGCCGATCAGCGCCTCATAGGCACGGTATATCGGCGTCAGGTAGCTGTCGGCGATGCGTTGCGCCTCGGCGGGCGAGCTCTCCCGAATGAGACGCATGGTCAGGCGCATCAGGTAGGGCACCTCGTAGAAGGTATCGACCACCTTCGAGAGATGCCGCCGCAGCTTGGCCTCGCTCGACCAGTCATCCTTGGCGACCAGCGCATCGACGCTGGCGACGATCGCCTGCCAGTCGCGGTCGAGCAGCGCAGCGAGCAGCCCGGCCTTGTTGCCGAAGTAGTATTTCACCAGCGCCGAGTTCAGGCCCGAGCGCTGGGCAAGATCCGACAGCGAAATGTCGATCACATCGCCTTCGCGCATGATCGCATGCGCAGTATCAAGCAGGTGCTCGCGGGCACCCGGCGGCGGCGTGAGGCTGGAGGCGGTCATGAAAGGCCTACTTCGCCGCCATGCGCACCGCGCCATCAAGGCGCAGGCACTCACCATTCATATAGTCGCTCTCCAGCAGGAACAGCGCGGTCCGGGCGTATTCGTCGGGGCGCCCGAGACGCGCCGGAAAGGGCACCATCGCGCCCAGTGAATCCTGGACCGCCTGCGGCATCGCGGCGACCATCGGGGTCTGGAAGATGCCCGGCAGGATCGTGTTCACGCGGATACCGTCAGCCATCAGATCGCGCGCCAGCGGCAGCGTCATCGCCGCAACTCCCCCTTTGGACGCAGCGTAAGCGACCTGCCCGACCTGCCCGTCCTGTGCCGCGATCGAGGCCGTCGCGACAATGGCACCTCGCCCGCCCTCACTGTCCAGCGGATCAAGTGCCCCCATACCTGCTGCCCCGCGCGCTATGCAGCGAAACGTGCCAGACAGATTTACGGCAAGGACCTGCGCGAACAGTGCCATGTCGTGCGGCAAACGCCCCCCGTTTCACGATCGCGACGCACGGTGCGGGCAGCAGGCGCAATTCCGGCGCAAGTCACGAGAATCCGCTCTTGCCCATGCACCGCACGGGCAGCGGCGAAACCGGCATCGACACTCTCGTCACTGGTCACGTCAACAAGACAGAACAACGCGCCGGTCTCCGCCGCCAACGCCTCGCCAGAGGTCACATCGCGGTCGAACACGGTCACAGCGACATCACGCGCCCGCAGCGCGCGAACAGTAGCAGCGCCGAGTCCCGATGCCCCGCCTGTCACCACTGCCGCTATCGTCGAATCCAGCTTCATTGCGCCTCACACCCGCATCGGCGCGCCCTCGCCCGCCGTTTAACCAGTCGATTAATTGGCGTTCAAGGCAAGGTCAATGGCGAGATGGCGCCCAACGCCCCCGCGGAACAACGGCAAAACAACTGACATACGACATTACAAAGATGAAATTTGCATCTGCACATTGCAACATTGACGACACATTATCCGTCAATATGGCTATCTCGCTGAGATGCCTCTTCATTGTGGAATCGCTGTGGCGCTAAAAACACACTGTATGCACGTTTTTTGACAGCGCGATTGAATGCCATTGCAAGCGTAGACACGTCGGCGCAACAAGCTGACCCATCGCGGTATCGAGCCGCCCGCCCAGCTTTCGGAAGTTGCCGCAATGGCGCAGCAATCTTTCAAAGGCAGCGGAACAACACACAAGGGAACGCCATCTTGAAGACATCAACCGCCAAGGCTGCGCTGAGGGGCGCGACCTGCCTTTCGGTGTTTGCGCTGAGCATGGGGGCCACCGGCGCCTTCGCACAGGACGCGGCCACGACGACCACCGCAGCGCCCGCCGCCGATGCCGCCGACACTTCGGCGAACACCATCATCGTCACCGGCTCGATCTCGCGCAACCCGGCAGCTCAGACGGCCTCGCCGGTCACGGTGATCACGTCCGAGGACATGCAGAAGAAGGGCATGAAGACGGTTGCGGATCTGGTGCAGAACCTGGCCGCCAACAACGCGGGCACGCTCAATTCGAGCTGGTCGTCGCACGGCTTCGCGACCGGCGCCAGCGCGCCCTCGCTGCGCGGCCTGAACGATGGCTATACGCTGACGCTGTTCAACGGCATGCGCAGTGCGTACTACCCGCTGGCGGATGACGGCGAGCGCAACTTCGTCGACATCAACTCGATGCCTTCGGACATCCTCGACCGCGTCGACGTCCTACAGGACGGCGCCTCAGCAACCTACGGTTCGGACGCCATCGCCGGCGTGGTCAACGTGATCGTCAAGCGCCAGATCCAGGGCCTGCACATGGATGCATCGGCCGGTATCTCGCAGCGCGGTGACGGTGGCGAGAAGCGCATCTCGGCGACCTACGGCTATGGCGATCTCGACCGCCAGGGCTTCAACATCTTCGCCAACGTGATGTACCAGAAGAACGACGCGCTGCCGCTTTCCGCGCGCAAGGGTCTTTCGGGCACCGCCGACCAGAGCAGCGTCTGCGACAGCCAGGGCAACTGCCTGACCAACGGCATCCGCAACGGCGTCCAGGCCGACGGAAGCTACGACGGTTTCCAGTCCACCAGCGTTCCTTTCGTACGTCCGGTTGATGGCGACCTGAATCCCACCGGCACCGGCACGTATGCGCTGGCGAATCCGTCCGCAGGCTGCGGCAGCCTGACCGCCGCGACGCTGACCAGCGCCCAACAGGCCGGCACCACCGCGCCTTCGACGGTCTGCCAGCAGGATCTGGTCAACCAGTACGGCATGATGGACTCGCAGATCGTGCGCAAGGGCTTCACGGTCAAGGGCACCGCGAAGGTCGGCTCGAACGCCGAAGCCTTCCTGCTGTTCAACTACTACAACGTGAAGACCGCGAACCAGATCAGCCCGCTCAGCCTCACCGGCCAGACGGCTGCCGGCGGCACCACCGAGACGGCAAGCTCGATCTTCTTGCCGGTCTACGTCTGCTCGCAGGGCGTCGGCTCGATCGATGCCAACGGCAACCTGACGGCCAGCGGCTGCAACGCCAGCAACGGCACACTCAATCCCAGCAACCCTTACGCCGCGCAGGGCGAACAGGCACAGCTCTCGTCGCTCTACGACCGTCCGCGTGAAACCCTCACGGACGCCAAGACCTATCGCATCCAGGGCGGCATCGACGGCACCTTCGGCGCGAACAACGACTGGCACTACAACGTGCAGGGCCAGACTTCGTGGGTGACGCTGGGCATCACCAACAAGAACTACATCAACCTCGAAGGTCTGATGAATGCCGTCGCGCAGGGCACCTACAACTTCGCGGACCCTTCGGCCAACACCGAAGCCCAGCGCCAGCTGATCGCGCCGGACAACTACACCCGCTCGGTGTCGAAGTCCTCGCAGCTGCAGGCCAGCCTCGACCACGACTTCTTCCAGCTGCCCGGCGGCATGCTGAACGTGGCGGTCACGGGCCAGTGGCGCTACGAAGGCGTGAACAACCCCAGCGCCAACGCCCCGAACGAGGACGATCCCTACGATCGTTACTACTCGATCAACGCCGTGGGCGTGGATGCCAGCCGCCACGTCTGGTCGGCCGGGTATCAGGTTACGGCGCCGATCGTCGATATGCTGACGGTCACCGCGTCGGGTTCTTATGACCACTACTCGACGGGCATGCAGCACTTCTCGCCGAAGTTCGAAGCCAAGTTCAAGCCGATCCGCCAGGTGACGCTGCGCGGCACCTTCTCGAAGGGCTTCCGCGTTCCCAGCTTCATGGAAGCCTATGCAGAGCCGACCACCGGCTATGTGTCGACCTCGATCAACTGCAACAGCGCCGTCTACACGCAGTTCTGCGCCGATCACAACGCCTCGTACTATGGCAACAGCTACTCGTACGGCGTGACCTCGCAGGGCAACCCGGACCTGAAGCCGGAAACCTCGACGTCGTACACGTTCGGCACGGTGATCCAGCCGATCCACAACGTCACGCTGACGGTCGACTACTGGCACACCAAGATCAAGAACGTGATCATTCCGGTCTCCGTCACGACCGACATGATCAACGAGTACTACCAGAACAACGGTGTCGTGAACGTTCCCGGCGTGACCGTAACTCCGGGCGTCGCCGATCCGAACAACCCGTCGGCACTCCCGCTGCTGGGCACGATTTCGGGCAGCTACACCAACGCCGACTCGTACCTCGCCGAGGGCATCGACGTAGGTGCGGAAGCCACCGTACCGCTCACCAAGAACCTGACCTGGGAAACCAACTTCCAGGGCTCGTACCTGATGAAGCTGCAGCAGACTCTCGCCGACGGCACCGTGCAGCGCTATGACGGCACGCTGGGTCCGTGCAACGTGACCTCGTGCTCGGGTGCACCGAAGTGGCGCCTGAACTGGACCAACACGCTGGACTTCAACGGCAAGGGCAGCATCTCGCTGACCGGCTACTACACCAGCGGCTACTCGGAAGTGGCGACCGACTCGGGCGGCGTCTATGGCAATTGCCAGGCCAGCGCCGACAACGGCCAGGTCCTGTCGTTCTCCGATGGCAGCCCGGTCCAGTGCCGTGCGAAGGCCACCTTCGACCTCGACGCCCACGCCGAAGTCAAGGTTGCCGACAAGTTCACGCTCTACACCGACATCGAGAACCTTCTCGACACCAAGCCGGACTACGAGCCGAACGCGGCCTACGGCCTCTACCAGTACAACCCGGCATGGCAGGAGAAGCTGTTCATGGGTCGCTGGATGCGCGTTGGCGTCAAGATCGACATCTGATCGCCGGTTGCAACATCTGCAAAATGAAGAAGGGGCGGCCTCTCGCGAGGTCGCCCTTTTCTTGTTTCCGATGGCTCACAATTCGTCGCTCGGCTTTGTCGATCAGCGCCTCTGAAACCGCTGGCAACGAAGAGATTTCCAGGGAACTTTTCGTCAAGTTACAAATGTGTTGCCTTGCGATTACGCTCTTCAAACAAATTGCAGTCAAAGCAATCCGTCGGTTGCAAAGAACATGAACCTGAAACAATCTTGCAGGCATTGGTAAGGGAGCATCACCGGCGCAAGCCGCAAATCGAAGCCCCTCGCCGTCATGCGTTGAACAGGGGACGCTACCGAGATGCAAAAGATCGTTCGCAAGGCCGCCTTGTGCGGAGCCACCTACCTGACCGCTGCCGCGCTGCTGAGCTCCCCTGCCCTCGCGCAGGATGCGACGCAAGCATCCGGGCAAGCATCCGGCCAGACCTCCTTTACCTCCACGCCCGAAACCGTCGACGACGCCACCGCCGAGAACGCGATCATCGTCACCGGTTCGCGCCTCGGCAAGACTGCCGTCGCCGCGCAACCCACGATCACCCTGCAGGGCTCCACCCTGGCTGATCTTGGCTACACCAACATCGGCCAGGCACTGACCGAAAGCCCGCTGTTCGGTGTGCCGGGCAACAGCAACGCCGGATCGCAAGGCTCGTTCGGCGCCGGTCAGACCTTCGTCAACATGTACGATCTCGGCGCCCAGCGCACGCTGACCCTCGTCAACGGCAACCGTTTCGTCAGCGCAGGCAGTTCGTCGATCTTCGGTGCCGTGCAGGGCTCGCCGGTCGACCTCGGCCAGATCGCGCCCGGCCTTGTCGATCACATCGACACCGTCTCGGTCGGCGGCGCGCCGATCTACGGCTCGGATGCGATTGCCGGTACAGTCAATGTCGTACTCAAGAAGGACTATCAGGGCTTCTCGGCAACCGGTTCCTACGGCCTTGCCGCCAAGGGCGATGCGCCGGACTACA
Organism: Novosphingobium sp. 9; assembly: GCF_025340265.1. NCBI lineage: Bacteria > Pseudomonadati > Pseudomonadota > Alphaproteobacteria > Sphingomonadales > Sphingomonadaceae > Novosphingobium > Novosphingobium sp. 9. Next base: position 1,261,976 of record NZ_CP022708.1, read on the forward strand.
ACCTGTCCGTCCTGATGGGGAAGAATTTCGACGAGGGTCGCGGCAACGTCACGCTGAACCTCTATTACGATCACCAGAAGGGCCTGCCCACCTCGGCCCGCAGCGCCACCGACGGCACCAGCACGTTCTTTGGCGCCGACCCTACAGGGACTTATTCCTACGCCCGCTATACGGGCGGGAAGCATTATTCAGTCTTCACCAACACCGGCATGCCGATCCTTGCCGACACCTACCCAATCATCAACGGCGAGCCCTATGGTTCGATCACGAATGCCTCCGGCCAGGCACTCTACTTCAACAAGGCCGGTCAACTTACCGTATTCAATAACGGTACTGCGCTCGCCGACGGCATCTCGCAGGCCGGCGGTGACGGCTTCGCGATCGACGATTACGGCAACCTGCTCGCCAACAACCAGCGCTTCCAGGGCACGCTGCTGGCGAACTACGAGTTCTCGGATGCACTGCGCTTCCATGGCGAGTTCTGGCTCGGTCACAGCAAGGCCTCGAATGTCGCCGACCAGCCCTTCTACAATACCTACCTGTTCGCCGATGCCGGTGACACCAACGGGAACCTGATCCTCTCGACCAGCAACCCCTATCTCAGCGCCGCGGATCAGGCGACGATCAAGGCGAACCTCGCTGCAGCGGGGCTGCCGACCGATCAGTTCTACCTCGCCCGCGCCAACACCGACCTGTCGACCGGCGCCTTCACCACCACTACCACGCTGGTGCGCGGGGTCGGCGGCTTCGACGGTGATTTCCACGTGGGCAGCCACAACTTCACCTGGGAAGCGACGCTGAACTACGGCCGGATCAGCTCCAACACCAAGACGCGCGAGATCGTCACCCAGAACTACAACAACGCGCTCGACGCGGTGCTCGACAGCAGCGGCAACATCGTGTGCAATCCGGGCTACACCAGTGCGTCGATCCCGACGCTGAACAGCACTTGCGCGCCGCTCGACATATTCGGCAACGGCAACGCCAGCCAGGCCGCGCTAGACTACATCACCGCGCTGGCCAAGACGCATCAGGTCAACACCCAGCTCGATATCGTGGCTGACGTGAAGGGCGATATTCTCACCCTGCCCGCCGGCAAGGTGCAGTTCGTCCTCGGCTACGAACACCGCCGCGAAAGCCAGGACTTCAATCCCGGCGATTTCTATCGCGGCGAGCTGCAGTCTGACGGCACCTATCTGCAGTATGGCAATTCGGTCCCGATGACGGCCGTCTCGGGTGCGTATCACACCGACGAAGGTTTCGGCGAAATCACCATTCCGCTGATCTCGCACGACATGAACGCGCCACTGATCCGTGCGGCCGACTTCCATGGCGCCGCACGTTATACCGACAACAACCTGACCGGCGGCTCGTGGTCGTACACCGCAGGCGGCACGCTGGAGACGGTTGCGGGGCTGACGCTGCGCGGCAACTACACGCAGTCGTTCCGTTCGCCCTCGGTCACCGAACTGTTCGCCCCGACCGGTTCGGTCTACGAAACCGCGAACGATCCGTGCGACTTCCGCTATATCGACAGCGGCCCCAACCCGTCCGTGCGCGCGGCCAACTGCGCAGCTGCAGGCCTGTCGCCGGACTTCCAGTCCAATATCGTCGACTACACCGCCAAGGGCACCTCAAGCGGCAACACCGGCCTGCGCAACGAACTGGCCAAGAGCTGGACGGCAGGTGTCGCCTTTGCGCCGTCGTACGTTCCGGGGCTCTCGATCACCGCAGACTATGTCAGCATCAACATCTCGAACGAGATCTCGCAGCCGGGCATGACCTCGCTGATGAACGCCTGCTACGATTCGACAGATTATCCGAACTCGTCCGCGTGCAGCACCTTCACCCGTGACTCCGACGGACAGGTCGTCGATTTCCAGGACAACTATCTCAACATCGCTATCGAGAAGTTCCGTGCCGTGCAGGCCGCCGCGAACTACACCTTGCCGCTCAGTGACATCGGCCTGCCCGACAAGGCCGGCGCGCTCAAGCTTGGTGTCACCTGGCTGCACACCACCAAGCATTACTACAAGGTAGGTCTGGACGATAACACGCAGGTTAAGGGCGGTTACACCGATCCGGTCGATTCGGTGCAGGGTAACATCGACTGGGGCACCAAGCGCTTCGACTGGCTCTGGCAGGTCACCTACTATGGACCGAGCAAGATCGATCCGAATGCTGGCGAGGGCACTTACGAATACCCCCGTATGAGCCCGTACTGGATGATCAACACCTCGGTCGGCGTGAAGGTGACCGACAACTTCAAGATTCGCATGATCGTCGACAACGTGTTCAATCTCGGCGTACCCAGCCCCTACACGACGACGAGCGCGAACAAGTATTTCGATGCAATCATGGGGCGTTATTTCCGCCTCAATGCCAGCGTGGACTTCTGATCCGACCAGAACCGCAGCATCACATTACCAAAAGGCCTCGGGAAACCGGGGCCTTTTTTGTTGGATCGCGGGGAACGGAGCGCCAGACCGCGCTTCAAGCCCCTCAGACTTCCGCTCTCCAAACCCTGCTCACACGTCAGGGGCACGGTTTTCGGGCATCACCATATTGCTGCCATTCGGAAGTTTCATCGCCTTCCAAAAAAATGCGCCTGCATGTTTTTTGCCACTCTGCATCCCGTTCGTGACATACTATTACGCAAATTTCACTCATAAGGCATGAGTGTTGCAAATGAACAACAACCGACGCGACACTTTGTGTCCGAACCGGAAAAGATATTGAACCCGTTCATCCCTGTGTCATCAATTGGCGCATGGCCGGGGGGCTTATGGTCACGCTCGCTCTCCCAGCCGCAAAAAACGAACTCGCATCGGGTCTGGTCACGCTCCCGGCGCGGGGATCGATTGCAACAAGGGACACATTAACAAATGAAGATCCGAAATCTTCGCAAGCGCGCGCTTGTCGCGAGCTCTGCGCTTAACGCGATTGCGGCGCTGGGCGGTGGGCTCGCCATCAGCGCCATGTTGCCGGATGTCGCAGCCGCGCAGGACTACACCTCGGGCGCCATGACCGGCACCGTCACCGATGACAGCGGCAAGACCGTTCCCGGTGCAACCGTGGTGATCAGCTCCGAATCGCTGGGTATCAACCGCACCGTCACGACCACTGAGTCCGGCTCGTTCCGCACCGTAGGCCTACCTGCCGGCAACTACAACGTCGAGGTCACGGGGCCGGGCGGAGGCTCGTTCCGTGCCGAAGGCGTGGTCGTACAGAACTCGTCGACCGCACAGATCGGCGTCACGCTTTCGACCGGCCAGGCAATCGTTGTCACCGGCGCGCGCGTGCAGCAGGCCTTTGCCGGCACTACCACCGGCATCAACGTGGATGTGCAGGACCTGGTCAAGACCACCGCGATCGGGCGCGATCTCAGCAGCATCATCCTGCTGGCACCCGGCACCACTTCGGGCGACTCGGCCTTCGGCAACTACGTCTCGATCGGCGGTTCTTCGGTCGCCGAAAATGCCTACTACTTCAACGGCATGAACATCACGAACTTCGACAACTACCTCGGTAGCGCCGAAATTCCGTTCGACTTCTACAAGTCGGTCGAAGTGAAGTCGGGCGGCTACTCGGCCGAATACGGCCGCGCCACCGGCGGTATCATCAACGCGGTTTCGAAGTCGGGCACCAACGATTTTTACGCCGCCGCACACATCAACTGGTCGCCGAACTACCTGCGCAGCAGCTCGAAGGACCTTTTGAACTGCGATGAGGACGGTTGCGTACGCAGCACCGACCGCGAAGCCGACCGCGCCAACAACTTCTCCACCACGCTGGAAGCGGGCGGCCCGATCATCAAGGATCGCCTGTTCGTCTACGGCCTTCTGCAGACCCGCCACGTCACCCAGCTGACTCACTCGCTGTCGTCGGGCACCGCCTATCGTTACGAGGATAACGATCCGTTCTGGGGCGCGAAGGTCGATGCCTATCCGATCGACAGCCAGCACCTCGAATTCACCATCTTCGACACGCGCCACACCAACCACCGCACCGCGATGCCGATCACGGTAGCGGATAACGGCGACATCTCCTACGGTGCAGGCAGCAAGCTGGACTACAAGTACGGCGGCGTAAACTTCGTCGGTAAGTACACCGGCACGATGACCGACTGGTTGACGGTTTCGGCCGCTTATGGTCGCGTAAAGGATCGCTTCGACACACCTATCGAAGATTCGGCAACACCTTACGTCTATAATAACTCTGGTCACGCCGTTGGCCAGTACGGCAACGCCAGCTACCTGACCGATCAGCGTAGCGCTACCGTGGGCGAGCCTTACAACACTGAGCGAAAGTTCTTCCGCGCAGATGCTGACCTGTATTTCAGCCTGCTGGGTGATCACCACATCCGTGGCGGTTACGATACCGAAAAGAACACGCTGAATCATTACACGAACGACACCGGTACGGCGCTGTGCGACAGCGGCTACCTGTCGACAGAGCTGTGTGCCCAGGGTGGTGGTGCTTACATCTCGCTGCTGAGCTCTGCCACGACTGATGGCAGCGGCACCGTCGATTACGCACGCCTCACCTATTATCAGGCTGGCGGTAGCTTCAAGGCTCGCAACTCGGCGTACTACATCCAAGACGAATGGAAGGTAACGCCGCGCCTGACCCTGAACCTTGGTCTGCGCCGCGACGACTTTGCTGTGAACAAGGCTGACGGTTCGACCATGGTCGACCTGAAGAAGAACTACGCACCGCGCCTGTCGGCCACTTACAAGCTGTGGAACGATGAATCCGGCACGATCAAGGCCTTCTACGGCACCTATTACTCGCCCGTCGCCAGCAACACGGCTTATCGCCAGGCATCTTCGGAATACTACTTCCGCGAAGCCTGGGCCTATTCGGGAATTGACTCGAACGGCATCCCGATCCTGACCAACCAGCTCACCAACATCCCCGCGTTCACGGCAACCTGCCCCTTCGGCATCACGCCGGGATCGAGCGGATCGAACTGCACCGTCACGGGTAATGGCACCGTGCCGGATACCAACGCTGCAATCGCCAAGAACCTGAAGGCGACCAAGGAAACCGAAATCATCCTCGGTTACGAGCAGCGCGTGGGTGACTGGACCTTCGGCCTGACCTACACACACCGCAAGCTGAACCGTACGGCAGAAGACATGGCGATCGACGCCGCCGTCAATGCGTACTGCGAGCAGAACGGTCTGGATTGCGGTGACACCTGGTCGGGTTACACCCAGTATGTCATCACCAATCCCGGTTCGGACCTGACGGTCAACCTGAACGGCCTCGACGGGCGCCAGGTCACCTTCACCGCCGCAGAACTGGGTTACCCGAAGGCGAAGCGCTCTTTCGACGCTGTGACCTTCGAGTTCAAGCGTCCGATGAAGGACGGCTGGACCATCCAGGGCAACTACATGTGGTCGAAGAGCAAGGGTAACATCGAAGGTGGTGTGCAGTCGGACTTCGGTCAGGACGATACCGGCATCACGCAGGACTTCGACCAGCCGGGCTTCACCGAATACGCCTATGGCTACCTGCCGAACGATCGTCGTCACCGTATCAACATCTTCGGTGCCGTCGAACTCAGCAAGCAGTTCACGCTGGGCCTGCGTGCGCAGATCCAGTCGCCGCGTCACCTGAGCTGCATCGGCTACTATCCGGTCGAAGACTCGTTCGAGAACGGCTACGGCGCTGCCTCGCACTATTGCGGCGGCGAACCCAGCCCGCGTGGCACGGCCCAGAAGAGCGACTGGACGTCGACCTTCGACATCTCGGCGCGCTACAACGTCACGATCCCGAGCGGTCAGACCGTCACGCTGCGTGCTGACGTGTTCAACCTGCTCAACTCGCAGGCGATCGAGAAGCGCTACGAAATCGGCGAAATCGGCTATGGCGTGGCTGACCCGAACTATGGTCAGGCGACCGGGTATCAGGCTCCGCGTTACATCCGCGTGGGTGCTGACATCACGTTCTAATCCTTTCGGACCATTGCGAAATGAGAGAGGCGGGCCTTGCGGTCCGCCTCTTTTCGTTGGGCTGCCTCAAAGAAAAAGGCGGAAGCATCTCTGCTCCCACCCTTTTTCTTTGTATTCGGCGAGACTTATTCCACCGTCATCACCAGCGCGCCATCGCCATCCTCGATATGAACGTGCGAGCCATCAGGCACGTCGCCTGCCAGCAGCCTTTCAGCCAGCGGGTCCTGCAGGTAACGCTGCACCGCACGCTTGAGCGGCCGTGCGCCATAGATCGGATCGTAACCGACCCGACCCAGCCAGCGCTTGGCCGCCTCGGTCAGATCGAGCACGATCTTGCGATCCTTCAGCAGCTTCTGCACCCGGTTGACCTGGATATCGACAATCGGCCCCATGTGGCTTTGCCCCAGCCTATGGAACAGCACGATCTCGTCCAGACGGTTGAGGAACTCGGGCCGGAAATGCCCGCGGACCACCTCCATCACCTGCGGCTCGACCGCCTCGACATCCTGATCGTCATCCAGGCTGGCGAGGTACTGGCTGCCCAAGTTGCTGGTCAGGATGATGATCGTGTTGGTGAAGTCCACCTGACGCCCCTGTCCGTCGGTCAGCCGCCCGTCGTCGAGCACCTGAAGAAGGACGTTGAAGACATCGGGGTGCGCCTTCTCCACCTCATCGAACAGCACGACCTGATAGGGCCTGCGCCGTACTGCCTCGGTGAGCACACCGCCCTCGTCGTACCCGACATAGCCCGGAGGCGCGCCGATCAGGCGGGAAACCGCGTGCTTCTCCATGAACTCCGACATGTCGATGCGCACCATCGCGGTGTCATCATCGAACAGGAATTCGGCGAGCGCCTTGGTCAGTTCGGTCTTGCCGACGCCCGTGGGCCCGAGGAACAGGAACGAGCCGAGCGGTCGGTTCGGGTCCTGAAGCCCGGCACGCGCACGGCGCACCGCCTTGGACACGGCGGCAACCGCCTGCTCCTGCCCGATGACACGCGCGCCGAGCACCTGCTCCATGTTGAGCAGCTTCTCGCGCTCGCCCTGCAGCATGCGATCGACCGGAACGCCAGTCCAGCGGCTGACGACGCCTGCGATATCGTCCTCGGTCACTTCCTCGCGCAGCAGGGCATTGCTCGATTGGGCCTGCGCTTCCGAGAGCTGCTTTTCCAGCGCGGGGATCTTCGAGTACGAAAGCTCGCCCGCCCTGGCATAGTCGCCCTGACGCTGTGCCTGCTCCAGTTCGATCCGCGCGGCATCGAGCTGCTCCTTCACGCGGCCCTCGGCAGCGATCTTGTCGCGCTCGTTCTGCCAGCGGGTGGTCAACTCGCTCGACTGCTGTTCAAGGTTCGCCAGTTCCTCGCGCAGCGCCACCAGCCGGTCCTTCGAGGCTGTGTCGTTCTCCTTCGAAAGCGCCATTTCCTCGATCTTGAGCTGGATGATGCGGCGGTCGAGCTTCTCGATCTCCTCGGGCTTGCTTTCCACTTCCATGCGGATGCGGCTGGCGGCCTCGTCCATCAGGTCGATCGCCTTGTCAGGCAGGAAGCGGTTGGTGATGTAGCGGTTCGACAGCGTCGCCGCCGCCACCAGCGCGCCATCGGTGATCCGCACGCCGTGGTGCAGTTCGTACTTCTCCTTGAGCCCGCGCAGGATCGAGATAGTGTCCTCGACCGTGGGCTCGCCCACAAAGACCGGCTGGAAACGGCGCTGCAGGGCCGCGTCCTTCTCGACGTACTTCTGATACTCGTCGAGCGTGGTCGCACCGATGCAGTGCAGCTCTCCGCGCGCCAGCGCTGGCTTGAGCAGGTTGCCCGCATCCATCGAGCCTTCGGAAGCGCCCGCGCCGATCAGCGTGTGCATCTCGTCGATGAAGAGGATGATCTGGCCTTCGGCGCCCTTCACCTCGTCGAGCACGGCCTTCAACCGCTCCTCGAACTCGCCGCGATACTTCGCGCCCGCGATCAGCGACCCCATGTCGAGCGCCATCAGCTGGCGATCCTTGAGCGAATCGGGCACGTCGCCATTGGCGATGCGCAGCGCGAGCCCCTCGGCGATGGCCGTCTTGCCGACGCCGGGATCGCCGATGAGCACGGGGTTGTTCTTGGTGCGACGCGCGAGAATCTGCACGGTGCGACGGATTTCCTCGTCGCGGCCGATCACCGGGTCGAGCTTGCCGTCCTTTGCCGCCTGCGTCAGATCGCGCGCATACTTCTTCATTGCGTCGTAGGCGTTTTCTGCACCCGCGCTGTCGGCGGTGCGACCGCCGCGCAGCTGGGTGATCGCGGCTTCCAGCGCCTGCGGGGTGAGATTGCCCGTCTCCAGCGCCTTGCCCGCCGCCGTGGTCTTGGCGAGCGCCAGTGCCAGCAGCAGCCGCTCGACGGTGACGAAGCTGTCGCCCGACTTGGCGGACAGCTGCTCGGCCTGATCGAGCACGCGCACCGCGTCGTTATCGAGCCCCGGCGCGCCTTGTGCGCCGCTGCCCGAGACCGACGGCAGCTTGGCCAGCGCCGCATCCAGTTCCTGCACGGCGAACGCGGCATTGCCGCCCGCGCGCTGGATCAGCCCGGCGGCCATGCCTTCGGGATCATCGAGCAGGGCCTTGAGGATATGTTCGGGCGCAATGCGCTGATGGCTCAGCCGGATCGCGACGGTCTGCGCCGCCTGAAGAAAGCCCTTGGCGCGGTCGGTAAACTTTTCGAGATTCATGGAACGAGTTGCCTCCTGATCCCTCAGATATAGTGTTGCATTATTGCCACACAAGAGGCCGGGTCGCCTCAAATTCGCAAGCACGCCCGGCCCGCCGATCATGTGGGCGCAAGACAAGCGATTTCAATCGCCTCACCGCGAAAATGGCTCGGATGGCCCTTCCCCAATCCCAAGGCCGTGTTACACATTGCCTATGCGACACACCCCCCTTTCGCGCACGCTCGCGCTAACCGCCGCCCTTGCCCTGCCGCTCGCCGCGCTGTCATTCGGCGCCCCGGCGCTCGCGAAGGCCAAGCCGCCCGCTCCAAGTGCAGCGGCGCCCAGCGCAAAGGACACCGCACCGGCGGCCAGCCCGGCCCAACTCGCCGCCCAAATCGACATTCCCTACCAGACCTTCACCCTGCCCAATGGCCTCACCACCATCGTCCATACCGACCGCAAGGCACCGATCGTCGGCGTGACGGTCTACTACCGCGTCGGCTCCAAGAACGAGCCGCGCGGCCACACCGGCTTTGCGCACCTCTACGAGCACCTGTTCTTCGGCGGCTCGGCCAATGTGCCCAACTTCGATATTCCGCTGGAGGCGGCAGGCTCCACCGCCACCAATGGCTCGACCTGGTACGATCGTACCAACTACGTCGAGACCGTGCCGACCGGCGCGCTTGATCTTGCCCTGTTCATGGAAAGCGACCGCATGGGCGACCTGCTCCCGGCGGTGACGCAGGACAAGCTCGACAAGCAGCGCGGCGTTGTCCAGAACGAAAAACGTCAGGGCGACAACCAGCCCTATGGCCTCGTCCAGTACGCCGAAGCCGAAGGGCTGCTGCCGATCGGCCACCCCTATCGCCACACCACCATCGGCTCGATGGCCGACCTCGACGCCGCGACGCTGACCGACGTGCGCAAGTGGTTCACCGACCATTATGGCCCCAACAACGTGGTGCTCGTGCTCTCGGGCGATATCGACGCGGCGACGGCCAGGCCCAAGGTCGAGAAGTGGTTCGGCTGGATTCCGCGCGGTCCCGCCGTGCAACCGGTGAACGCCGGCCCGGTGACACTGGCCGCGCCCAAGTCGCTCGACATCACCGATCAGGTGCCCGTGCTGCGCCTGATGCGCGAATGGACCGGGCCGGGCGTCAACGATCCCGAGACGCCGGCGCTACAGGTGGGCCTCTACATTCTCGGCGGCCTTGGCAGTTCGCGCCTCGACAATGCGCTGGTGCGCGGCTCGCAGCAGGCCGTCAGCGTTTCCGCCTCCGATCAGGTGCAGCAGGAACTGAGCTATCTGCAGGCGCAAATGGACGTGAAGCCCGGCGTCGATCGTGCCGCGGCGGAAGCGGCCTTCGACAAGGTGATCGCCGACTTCATCGCCAAGGGGCCGACCGCAGACGAGGTGCAGCGCGCCGTCGCCAGCATCATGTCGAGCCAGATCGACGGGCTGGAAATGGTCGGCGGCTTCTCCGGCAAGGGTGCCACACTGGCCGAGGGTGAGGTCTATTCGGGCGATCCGGCCAAGTACAAGAAGGACCTCGAAGCGATGGCCGCGCTGACGCCCGAGGCGGTGCGTGCAGCGGTCGCCAAGTGGATGGGCCGCCCGGTGTTCAAGCTGGCGATCGTGCCGGGTGAGCGCACGATGAGCGGCGATCAGCTTGGCGGCTGGGGTGACGAAAAGGACCACCCGGCCCCGCCGAAGGACCCGCACGTCAAGGCACCGGCGCTGCCCGAAGGCCCCAAGCGCACTGCGCCTGCGGTACAGCCTGTCGAAGCGCTCAAGTTCCCCACGCTGGAACGTGCAACGCTGTCCAACGGCATTCCGGTGGTGCTGGCCCGCCGCACCGCGATCCCCAAGGTGGAGATCGCCATCGACTTCGACGCCGGTTACGCCGCCGACGCGCTCGACACACCGGGCACGCAGGGACTGATGCTCGGCATGCTCGACGAGGGCACGACTACCCGCAGCGCCACCCAGATCGCCGAGGAACAGGAGCGTCTGGGCGCGCAGATCCAGACCGGAGCCTCGCTCGACCAGAGCACCATCGGCCTCAGCGCGCTGACCGCCAACCTGGCCCCGTCGCTGGCACTGGCCGCCGACGTGCTGCTGCACCCGGCCTTCAAGGCAGAGGACGTGGCGCGCGTGAAGGGGCAGACCGAGGCCAAACTGGCGCAAGTGCTGTCCTCCCCCAACTACCTTGCCAACCGCACGCTGGCCGCCGAACTCTACGGCAAGCATCCCTACGCCCAGCCTTCGGACGGCCTCGGCAATGCGGCCTCGCTCGCCGCTCTGACGCCCGCTGACCTCAAGGCCGCACACGACAAGTGGCTGCGCCCCGATCTCGCGAAGATCACCGTAGTCGGCGATATCACCATGGCGCAGTTGAAGCCCCTGCTCGAACAGGCGTTCGGTGGCTGGAAGGCACCGGCAGGCGCCAAGCCGGTCAAGCCGATCACCGCCGCCACACCCGCGCCCACCGCGCGGATCGTGCTGATCGATCGTCCGCACTCGCCGCAGTCGGTCATCATGGCCGGGCGCGTGGAGGCCCTCACCGGCCGCACGCAGGGCATGGAGCCGCTGATGCTGGCGAACGATGTGCTCGGGGGCGACTTCCTTTCGCGCCTGAACAGCGACATTCGCGAGGAGAAGGGGTGGAGCTACGGCGTCGCCTCGGGCGTCACCCAGCCGATGGGGCCACGTGCGCTGACCCTGCGCGCGCCGGTGCAGTCGGACAAGACCGGCGCCTCGATCGCCGCAATGATCGCCGACATGAAGGCATTCCCGGCGACCCAGCCCGTCACCCCGGTCGAGCTCCAGCGCGTGACCGACGGCACCATCCGGGGCCTGCCGAACGAGTTCGAGACCAACAGCGATGTCCTCTCGGCCATCCGCAAGGACGAGCTGCTGGGCCGCCCGGATGACTATTACGCCAGGCTGCCCGCCACCTTGCGCGCCATCGACGGCAAGGCGATCGGACAGGCTGCCGCACAATGGTTGCAGCCCGGCGGCATGACCTTCGTTATCGTGGGTGACAAATCGGTGGTCGAACCCCAACTCAAGGGTCTTGGTCTGCCGGTCGAAGTGCGCGAGGCTCCCAAGGTCGGCGGCGCGAACGCCGATGGGGACGATACAGGAGAGAACTGATGGGAATTGCCGGAACCTACGACTTTGCAGTCGCCACCCCGATGGGTGAACAGAAAGGCACGCTGAGCGTGGTTCCGGACGCCACCGGCGCCTCGTTCACCGGCAAGGTCGCGGGCGCGCTCGGCGCGCTCTCGATCACCGGGACCGTTTCGGGCGATACGCTCGAATGGACGATGAAGACGCCGGTGCCGATCCCGCTGGAGATCGAATGCTCCGCGACAATTTCCGGCGACACCCTTTCGGGCACCGCCAAAGCCGGGTTCATGGGCAGCTATCCGATGACGGGCACGCGCACCGGGTGATTCTGGCAGCCTGACCCAGACTCCGATCACGAAAAAGGCCCGCGCTCCTCACCGGAACGCGGGCCTTTTTGTGTCCGTAACGAACCTCGATCAGCCGAGCTTGGTCTTCAGGATCTCGTTGACCACCTGCGGGTTGGCCTTGCCCTGCATCGCCTTCATCGTCTGGCCGACGAAGAAGCCGAACAGCGCGACCTTGCCCTCCTTGTACTGGGCAACCTTCTCGCCATTGGCGGCCAGAATCTCGTCCACCTTCGCCTCGATGGCGCCGGTATCGCTCTCCTGCTTGAGGCCCTCGCGCTCAACGATAGCGGCAGCGCCGTCGCCGGTTTCGATCATGATCTCCAGCACCTGCTTGGCGATCGAACCCGAGATCGTGCCCTTGCTGACCAGCGCCAGCAGTTCGGCGCCCTTCACCGGCGTGATCGAGGACTCGGTCAGCGAGGTGCCCGACTTGTTGAGCGCGCCGAACAGTTCCGAGATCAGCCAGTTCGCCGCCTGCTTGGCAACGTCCGCCGGGCTCTTGTCCGATGCCGCCGCCGTCTCCGCCAGCAGCACCTCGAACCAGCGCGCGGTATCGACGTCCGCCGTCAGCACCTGCGCGTTGTAGGCCGAAAGGCCCAGCTCGCCGGTGTAGCGAGCGCGCTTGGCGTCGGGCAGTTCGGGCAGCGAGTTGCGGCAGTCTTCCAGGAACGCGTCGTCCAGTTCCAGCGGCAGTAGGTCGGGATCGGGGAAGTAGCGATAGTCGTGCGCATCTTCCTTCGAACGCATCGAGCGCGTGGTGCCGGTGGTGGGATCGAACAGACGGGTTTCCTGCACGATCTTGCCGCCGCTCTCCAGCACGTCGACCTGACGCGAGGCCTCGTGCTCGATCGTCTGCATGACGAAGCGCACGGAGTTGACGTTCTTGGTTTCGGTACGCGTGCCGAACGGTTCGCCCGCCTTGCGCACCGAGACGTTGACGTCGCAGCGCATCGAGCCCTGATCCATGTTGCCATCGCACGATCCGACATAGCGCAGGATCTGGCGCAGCTTGGCAACGTATGCCCCGGCCTCGGCAGGCGAGGTCATGTCCGGGCGGCTGACGATTTCCATCAGCGCCACGCCCACGCGGTTGAGATCGACGTAGGACATCGTCGGGTGCTGATCGTGCATCAGCTTGCCCGCATCCTGCTCGACGTGGATGCGCTCGATGCCGATGACCTTGTCTTCGGGGATACCGGCCTTCTCGTCCGCCTCGATGGTCAGCGAGCCTTCGCCCACCAGCGGGTGGTAGAGCTGGCTGATCTGGTAGCCCTGCGGCAGATCGGCGTAGAAGTAGTTCTTGCGGTCAAAGCGCGACCACTTGTTGATCTGCGCCTCGATCGCCATGCCGGTGCGCACGGCCTGACGGATGCACTCGCGGTTCGGCACCGGCAGCATGCCCGGCATCGCCGCGTCGATCAGCGAGACCTGCGTGTTCGGCTCGGCCCCGAACGCGGTCGCCGCGCTGGAGAACAGCTTGGAGTTCGAGGCGACCTGCGCGTGGACTTCGAGGCCGATGACCACCTCCCACTCACCCGTGGCGCCCTGGATACGATAATTGCTCATATTACCACCACTTCTCCGGCTTGGCCGCGAACTGCGCGCGCGCCTCGATGGCGAGGCCGGCGTTGAGGACACCCTGTTCGTCGAAGGCCTTGCCGATCACCTGCAGGCCGAGCGGCAGACCCTCGCGGTTGAGACCCGCAGGCACCGACATGGCAGGCAGGCCCGCCAGCGAGGCGGGGACCGCGAACACGTCGTTGAGGTACATCTTGAGCGGATCATCGACATTCTCGCCAAGGCCGAAGGCGGCGCTGGGCGCGGTCGGCGCGAGGATCACGTCGCAGTGCTCGAAAGCCTTGGCGAAGTCCTGCGCGATCAGCGTGCGGACCTTCTGCGCCTGCGTGTAGTACGCATCGTAGAAGCCCGCCGAGAGCACATAAGTGCCGATCAGGATGCGGCGCTTCACCTCGGGACCGAACCCGGCGGCGCGGGTGGCAGCGTACATGTCCTGAAGGTTAGCCCCTTCGGGCAGGTCGCGCAGGCCGTAGCGCACGCCGTCATAGCGCGCGAGGTTCGACGAGGCCTCGGCAGGCGCGATGATGTAATAGGTCGGCAGCGCGTACTTGGTATGCGGCAGCGAGATCTCGACGATCTCGGCCCCTGCATCCTTGAGCCAGGCGATGCCGTCGTCCCACGACTTGGCCACGTCCTCGTCCAGACCCTCGACGCGGTATTCCTTGGGAATGCCGACCTTCTTGCCCTTGAGGTCGCCCGACAGCGCGGCTTCCCAGTCGGGCACCGGCATGTCGAGGCTGGTCGCATCCTTGGGATCGAAACCGGCCATCGCTTCGAGCATGATCGCGCAGTCCTGCACCGAGCGCGCCATCGGCCCCGCCTGATCGAGCGAGGAGGCGAACGCGACAACGCCCCAGCGCGAACAGCGGCCATAAGTCGGCTTGATGCCGGTGGTGCCGGTGAAGGCGGCGGGCTGGCGGATCGAGCCGCCGGTGTCGGTGCCGGTCGCAGCCGGGCACAGGCGTGCGGCGAGCGCGGCGGACGAACCGCCCGAGGAACCGCCCGGTGCCAGCGGGGCATTCCCGCCATCGTTGCGCTTCCACGGCGAGATCACGTTGCCGAAATAGCTGGTCTCGTTCGACGAGCCCATCGCGAACTGGTCGAGGTTCAGCTTGCCCAGCATGCCGCAGCCTGCATCCCACAGCTTCTGCGAGACGGTCGATTCGTACTGCGGCTTGAAGCCTTCCAGCATGTGGCTGGCAGCGGTGGTCTGGACGTCGAAGGTCGCGAACAGATCCTTCATGCCGATGGGCACGCCGCCCATCTTGCCCAGAGCCTCGCCCTTGGCCCGCTTGGCGTCGATCGCCTGCGCGGACGCTATGGCAGCTTCGGGCGTGGCGACGATGAAGGCGTTCAGCGCATCCTGCGCTGCGGCGACATTGGCGTTGAACGCCTCTGCCACTTCGACGGCGGTGAAATCGCCCTTGGCAACGCCGTCGCGGATGTCGGCTACGCCGAGTTCGGTAAGGTCAGTCATTCTTTCTCACCCATCACCCCTTGCGCAAAACCATCGCGGGTTCGCATCGGGGCAGAAGAGGAAGCGGGACCCCTGCATTTGCAGGGGTGACGAAACAAAGGAGTAAGGCGCGAGGCTCGCGCGCTTACTCGATCACCTTGGGCACGCCGAAGAAGCCATGCTCGGGCGCGGGCGCATTGGCGAGCACCGCGTCGCGGCGGCCACCGGCGGTCAGCGGATCGGCATCGATCACGTCGTCGCGCAGGCGCAGCGTGTTGGGGATGACAGCGGTCATCGGCTCGACCGCGCTGGTATCCACCTCGCCCAGTTGCTCCACCCAGGCCAGAATGCCGTTGAGTTCGGGCACCATCGCGCCCAGTTCGTCCTCACCCAGCTTGATGCGG
This sequence comes from Novosphingobium sp. 9, assembly GCF_025340265.1. Taxonomy (NCBI): domain Bacteria; kingdom Pseudomonadati; phylum Pseudomonadota; class Alphaproteobacteria; order Sphingomonadales; family Sphingomonadaceae; genus Novosphingobium; species Novosphingobium sp. 9. The sequence continues at coordinate 1,277,538 of NZ_CP022708.1, forward strand.
GCCAGACTGGCGATCTTCGCCACCGTTGCGGTATCGACCGACATGGCTTTGCTTGCTTCCTTCGGATGGTTCTTGCGTCGGATAAATCGAATGGCCCGGCAAGCGCGCGACACGTCGCGGCCACCAAGCCTCATGCCCGCGCTAGCAGGCACCGGGTGCGGCATCAAGCGGGAGCCCCCGCTGGATGCGCGCGATCAGGGTTGTTGGGGTTGCCCTGCTGCTGGCGTCGCAGCGTCAGACGACGTATCGGAAGGGGCGGCCTGCTGCCCGGCAGCTTGCGCCGCTTCCTTCTCCCGATCCGCCTGAGCAGCCTGCATCTGCGACATCATCGCCTGAAGCTCGGCCTGCGTCTTGAAGTCCAGCAGCGTGACTTCAAAAGTCAGATCCGTGTTCGGCGGGATCGGCCCACCGCCCTCGGCGCCGTAGCCCAGCTCGGACGGGATCACCATGCGATAGGTGCCGCCGCGCTGCATCTGCACCAGCCCCTGCGCGAAGCCGGGAACGACCTCTGCCAGCGGCATCACCGCGTTCTCGTTCTGGTCGAACACGGTGCCGTCGGGCAGCATGCCCTTGTAGTTCACCAGCACGTAGTCATCGACAGCAGGCTTGGCGCCTTCACCCGGCGCCAGCACCGTGACCGTCACGGCACGCGCGGGCTTTGCCGGAGCCGGGGCCGCTGCGGGAGCCGCTGCTGCCGCAGGTACGGTTTTCGCCACAGGCGCTGTCTTCGCCGCAGGCACAGCCAGAACCGGCGCCGCCACGAAGGCAGCACCGGCAAGAAGAGCCGCGCCGAGGCCGCGCACGATCGTCGTCAACGAAAGGCCCGCCGCGATCAGGGCTGGGTCGCCGGCGCGGCGCCTGCCGCGTCGGGAGCACCGGCCGGAGCACCGGCAGCACCGCCTGCTGCGCCACCCTGCATCTGCATCTGCATTTGCTGCATCTGCTGGATCTGCTGGATTTCAGCGCGGGTCTTGTAGTCGATCAGGTCGATGTCGAAGGTGAGGTCGGTGTTCGCCGGGATCTTGCCGACGGCCTTGTCGCCATAGGCCAGCGACGAGGGGATCTTCACTTCGTACTTGCCGCCGCGCTGCATCTGCACCAGCGCCTTGGCGAAGCCGGGGATCACGCCGTTCAGTTCCATCGGCACCTGATTGGCCTGATCGAACACCTGACCGTCGGGCAGCATGCCCTTGTAGTTGATCAGCACGACATCATCGACCGTCGGCGAATCGCCCTGGCCCTTGGAAAGCGTGACCACCTTCACCGAAGCCGGAACGGTGGCGTAGGCGATTCCCGCCGCGGCAATCGCGAGGACGACAACGCCGCCCCAGATCTTGCCCAGCGAGCCCTTGGCGACAGGCTGGAGCGGAACGCGGGTGATCTCGGTCATGGTCAGGGGCCTCGTTGGGATATCGCGTTGATAATGTCGCGGTTGTTATGTCTGCGCCGACCAGCTGCGTGCCCCGAGGACCGGAGCGCACAAATGCAAGAAGGCGCGGATGGTTCGTCCGCGCCCTCATGGCTCAAGCAGGTCCGGCGTTCAAGCGTGAACGCCGTATGGCCTGTCGTTTCCCCGTTCTAAAAATGCATCCGCAGATGCAGCGGGGAACAACGACTTACTTGACGCCGTCGCGCTCCATGCGCTTGCGCTCCAGCTTGCGGGCGCGGCGAACAGCAGCAGCCTTTTCGCGAGCACGCTTTTCCGAGGGCTTCTCGAAGTGACGGCGCAGCTTCATTTCGCGATAGACGCCTTCGCGCTGCAGCTTCTTCTTGAGCGCACGAAGGGCCTGGTCAACGTTGTTGTCGCGAACGAGAATCTGCATAAACTGACACACCTCACTGGTAGGGCCCAAACTCCGCATGCCGACGCGGCGGACCCTGAAAATGAAAACCGATACCGTGCCCGATTCCCTTACGAGACGGCACGAAGTTGGGCGCCGCTAGCACCGTGCGGCACGAAAGGCAAGCAATCTTGCCGGGAGAACCGCTTAAATACGCCCGGCAAGGCCCTGCTTCAACCCTCGCGCACCACGGAAATTACCCCGCAGCGAGTCCGAATCGACGCTCGCGCCATATAGATCGCCTGCACACGATTGGAAATCCGCCGATTCCCGGCTAAGGGCCTGCAATGCCCATTCCCAATTTCCTCGGCGCATCGCTGCTAGTGGCAGCCGGTGGCGCGCTCGGCTCGTGGCTGCGCTTTGTCGTCGGCCTTGGCTGGAGCGCCCTGCTTGGCCCTGCCCGCGCCGGGGCATTCCCGATTTCGACCCTGACGGTCAACGTGCTCGGCTCGCTCGCCATGGGCGTGATTGCGGGCCTGTTCGCGCGTCACGGCAGCCATGGCGAATCGGCTCGCCTGTTCCTGATGGTCGGCGTGATGGGCGGTTTCACCACTTTCTCCTCGTTCTCTCTCGACGTGATCTCGCTGGCCCAGCGCGGCCAGCCGGGGCTTGGCATGTTCTATGCCGGGCTTTCGGTGCTGACCGGGATCGTCGCGCTGGTAGCGGGACTTTCTGTTGCGAGAGCGATCTGATGACGTACGATCCCCATACCCCTTCCTCCGACAGCGACAGCGTTCGCCAGTTCACCGTCGGCCATGACGACGATGGCGTCCGGCTCGACCGCTGGTTCAAGCGCCACCTGCCACAAGTCGGTTTCGCGACCGTCTCGCGCTGGGCGCGCACCGGACAGATTCGCGTCGACGGCAAGCGCGCCGATGTCGACACCCGCCTTGCGCCGGGGCAAGTGCTGCGCGTGCCGCCGGGCGGCGATCCGCGCACCAATGCCAACGGCGAGCGCGTGCGCCGCGAACTGACCGAGGCCGAGCTGGAACTCGCCGATTCGATGGTCATCACGCAGGACCGCGCGGCGATCGTGCTCAACAAGCCGCCGGGCCTTGCCACGCAGGGCGGCAGCGGCACGCACCAGCATGTCGATGGCCTGCTCGATGCCTATGCCGACCGTGGACCGCGCCCGCGTCTGGTCCATCGTCTCGACAAAGACACCTCGGGCGTCCTGCTGATCGCCCGCACGCCGGGCAGCGCCTCGTTCTTCTCGAAGCGCTTTTCGGGGCGCACCGCCAAGAAGATCTACTGGGCGCTGGTGATCGGCGTGCCGTCGATCTCGGACGGGATGATCGAACTGCCGCTCGCCAAACAGCCGGGCACCGGCGGCGAGAAGATGCATGTCGACGAGGAAGGCGGCCAGTCGGCGCGCACCCGCTATCGCGTGATCGACCGCGCGGGCAACCGTGCCGCCTGGGTCGAGCTGCACCCGCTGACCGGACGCACCCACCAGTTGCGCGTCCACATGGCCGCAATCGGCCACCCGATCGTGGGTGACGGCAAGTACGGCGGACAGGACGCGTTCCTGTCGGGCACCATCAGCCGCAAGATGCACCTTCATGCCCGTCGCCTGATCATCGATCACCCGGACGGCACCCCACTGGACGTCACCGCCGAGCTGCCCGAGCATTTCGCCTCCTCGCTGGCTGCGCTCGGCTTCGAGGAAAGCGAGGCGCCCGATCTGCCCGAAGGTCCGGCCGAGTTCACCAAGGAAGACCAGAAGCGCGCCGCCAAGCAGCACGCCAAGGAATACCGCAAGGAACGCCGCGGCGAGCGTCGCAAGCGCACCGATGGCCAGTCCGGCCAGACCCGCCCCTCGCGCCCCGGCAGCAAGCCTGCCGGGAAACCGGGCGGGAAGCCCGGTGCCAAGGCCGGTCCGCGCGGTACGGGCAAGCCTGGTGGCAAGCCGGGCGCCCGTTCAGGCGCGAGCCGTCCGGCGAGCGGCGGACGCCCCTCGGGTAGCGGTCGCCCGGCAGGCGGCAAGCCCTCGGGCCGTCCCTCGGCACCGCGCGGAAAGCGTTGAGATGAAGCTGGCGGTCTTCGACTGCGACGGCACGCTGGTCGACGGGCAGGCACCGATCTGCGAGGCGATGGAAGGTACCTTCGCGCAGTTCGGCCTGCCCGCGCCCGACCGTAATCGCATCCGCCGCGCGGTCGGCCTCTCGCTGCCGCAGGCGATGCGACAACTGCTGCCGGACGAAACCGCCGAGATCCACCACGGCCTCGCCGATGCCTACAAGCAGTTGTTCCGGCAGGCGCGCACCGAAGGGCGCGTCTCGCAGCCGCTGTTTCCGGGCATTGCCGACCTGCTGCACGCGCTGGTCGATGCCGGATGGACGCTCGGCGTCGCGACCGGCATGTCCGACCGTGGCCTGACGCACTGTCTGGTCGAGAACGGCGTCGCAGGGCTGTTCCACACGCTTCAGACTGCCGACCGGCATCCGTCCAAGCCGCACCCCGCCATGCTGGAAGCCGCGCTGTTCGAAGCCGGAGCACAGCCCCAAGAGGCGGTGATGCTGGGCGATACCGTCTATGACATGCATATGGCGGTGAACGCGGGCACACGAGCAGTCGGTGTCGACTGGGGCTATCATCAGCCGCAGGAACTGACGGAGGCAGGCGCCGAATGGGTTGCCCACAGCCCCGAGGCGCTGCGCGCGCATCTGCTGGGATGAGAGCGACCGACCCGGCAAAGGGGCGATTTTTCGCCCTTCAGGCCTTGCGCCTGGGCGGCGTGGCGCTGGTGATCATCGGCCTGCTGCTGGCCGAGGGCCGTCTCGGCATGGTAACGGGTGACGGCGCACGATACGGCGGCTATGCGCTGCTCCTTCTCGGGCTGGTGGCGATTTTCCTCCTGCCTGCCCTGCTGATCCGTCGCTGGAAGTCCCCCGAATGAAGCGCTTCTATACCGCCGCCGCCATCGACCAGATTTCCGAAGGCTGGCGCGTCGTGCTCGACGGGCGACCGATCCGCACGGCTGGTGGTCGCGCGCAGGTGGTGCCGAGCGCGGCGCTGGCACAAGCGCTGGCCGCCGAATGGAACGCGCAGGGTGAGACGATCCATCCGGCCTCGTTCCGGCTGCGCGATCTCGCCGACTTCGCGCTTGATGTCGTCACCGACGACCGCGCCGCGCTCGCCCAAGGTCTGCTGCCTTACGCCGAGACCGACACGCTGTGCTATCGCGCCGATCCCGAGGATGCCCTCTACGCGCGCCAGCAGGCGGTGTGGGAGCCACTGCTCGCCCGGATCGAGGCCGATCTCGGCGTTCGCTACACGCGCATTTCGGGGATTATCCACCGCCCTCAGCCCGAGGAAACCCTCGCGACCCTGCGCGCGAAAATCGAGAGCGAAGATGCCTTCACGCTCGCCGCGCTGAACATGCTGGCCAGCCTTGCCGCCTCGCTGTCGATTGCCCTGGCTGCGATCGCACCGGATGCCGAGGCTGAAAGCCTGTGGAACGCAGCCAATCTGGAAGAGGACTGGCAAGTCGAACTATGGGGTGAGGATCACGAGGCGACACAGCGCCGCGCGATCCGCTTCGAGGCGTTCAAGCTGGCAATGGACTTCGCCCGCCTCTCGCGAAGCTGAACCCTGACGGAGCGGGAGGCGCCGTAACGCCCCCGCCGCAGCGATCAGAAGTTGACGCCGAGCGCGACCACACCCTGGTGGCGCGAAACACCGTACTGGTAGTTCGAATAGCGATACTCGGCCTTCAGGAACAGCTTCGAGGTCAGATCGACCTGTCCACCCGCGCCAAGACGGAAGCCATCAAGATCCTTGTGCGCTTCGACATGGGTGCCGTCCACCGAGGCGCTGGCGATAGCGCGGGCATTGGTGTAGCCGCCAAGCAGGTAAACCTTCGAGCGCTCGCCCACGGTGGTTCCCAGACGCACCAGTGCCGCAAGATCGCGGCCGGTCTTGATACAGGCGCGGTCGCCATCGTCCGACACGCAAGCGCGGGTCTCGCTGTCTCCGAACGAACCCATCGCGCCCACGAAGATCCCACCCTGCATCTGGTAGTCGTACCCACCCGATACGCCATAAGCGATATTCGCGCGGGTCTCGCCCTCGGCATGAACCACGTCCACGCCGGTTTCCGCCTGAACCCATGCCTGTGCGTTCGCGACATGAGGAACGGCAGCCAGAACCAGAGCGGCACCAGCGGTCAAAATCGACTTCATTTCATGACTCCCTGTTTTCCATCGCCCGGATCATGACCCGGTCGGGGCCGCGCCCTTCGACAGAAAAACAAGCATAGTCAATAAGATGACAGATTTTTAACGGTACTATTACACGCAGCGTTCGATGGTGTTTCCATCAAAAGGCCGTCAACAGAGCCGATCACCCCTGCGTCTTCATCCAGTCGGCCACCTGCTGGGCGACCTGATTGGCGGCGGTGTTCAACGCCGGGCCGACGGCAGCGGCCTTGGCCTCGACATTGGGGACGCTCGCCTCGAAACGGCGGGTCACGACCTTGGCGCCGGGCTGGTTGAGGATCGCATCGAACCGCACCACCACGGTGTGCGTCGCGGCGACATAGCCCATGTCGAGCAGGCGACCGCTGAGCACGGTCTGGCCCGGCTCCTCGAAATCGCTATCGACCACCACCAGCTTGCCGGAATTGGCCCGGATGGTTTCGGCCAGCAGATCGCGGAACTCGCGCGTCGGCTTCTCCATCCAGCTCGCATCCTTGAGGTAGGCGATGCTGGAATTGTCGACACGCACGGGCACGCGCATCACATCGAGGCTGCGGTCGGCATCGGGTTCGGTGATGACCAGCGCGTCCTTGAGCGAGGCCGAGGCCAGATCGCCGCTGGGCGCACTGTGCGCAGGCGTCAGCGAGAGCAGCTGGTTGGGCACCTTGGGCGCCAGCGAGATGCAGCCCGACAGCGCGGCGCAGGCCGCGCCCGACAGCAACAGTCCCTGCGTCAGGCGAGCCATGCGGCTAAGGGAAATGGCGTTCATCGCTCTGGTCCTCATGGCTTGTAGTCGGGCAGCTTCTGCCCCTTGAACAGCGCGCCCGCGCCCTGCTCGTCGATCTTTTCGGTGACGGAACGCAGCGCCTTGCTGGTCGCGCGCAGGTCGCGGATCGCGGCGTTGGCGGCCGGAAGCGTCTGGTCAGAGACTTCCTTGAACGCGGGCTGCGCGGTTTGCAGCGTGACGTTCAGCTGGTCCATCGAGGCCTGCGCCGAAGCCAGCGTCTTGCGCAGCTGATCGGCCAGCGAGTTGCCCTTGCTGCCCAGCAGATCGTCGGCCTTGCCCGCCACGCCCTGGAACGCGGCCAGCGTCTGCGTCGCCTGATTGAGCGTGCCCTGCAGTTCCACCAGCGTCTTCTGGACCTGCGGCGAGGCATCGGCCAGCTGCTTGGTCATGACATTGGTGTTCTGCAGGATGCCGCCGATCGCCTTGCGGTTATCGGCAGAGAGCAGCTGGTTGAGGTTCTCGGTCAGCGTGGCGAGGCGCTCCATCAGCAGCGGCGCATTGGCCAGCACTTCGCTGAAAGCGCCCGGCGTCGTCGGGATCACCGGCACGCCGTCCGGCCCCGGCTCGGTGATCGGGGCCGCGCCCTTCACCGCACCTTCCAGCTGGATGTCGGATACGCCGGTGAAGCTCGACTGGATCGTCGCAGTGGTGCCGATGGTGATCGGCACGTTCTCTTCCACCTTGATGCGCACGCGGATGAAGCTGGGGTCCTTGGGCCACAGCTCGATCTGCTTCACCTGCCCGACCGGCACGCCCGAATAGGCAACCTCCGATCCTTTCGCGAGGCCATCGACCGACTGCTTGAAGAAAATGTCGTACTGCTTCTGCTCGTGCTGGTTAAGCCGCGCGATCCACAGGACGAAGACCGCCAGCGCCGCCACCAGCACCAGCGTGACCGCGCCGACCCACAGATTGTTGGACCGAGTTTCCATGCCGTGTTCCTAGGTTTCCTGCGCTGTAGGTGTGGTGTCGTCGAACGAAAGCGAGGTATCCGGCTCGTCCGTGCCTTCGGCCTCGTTGCGGAGTTCGGTCGCCTGTGCCGCCCGCCCACGCGGCCCCTTGAAGTATTCCTCGATCCACGGATGGTCGAGCGCCAGCAGTTCCGGGATCGTGCCGACCGCGATCACCTTCTTCTCCGCCAGCACCGCCACCCGGTCGCAGATCGCATAGAGCGTATCGAGATCGTGGGTGATGAGGAAGACAGTGAGGCCCAGCGTCTCCTTCAGCTCCTTGATGAGGCTGTCGAACGCCGCCGCGCCGATCGGGTCGAGACCCGCCGTGGGCTCGTCGAGGAACAGCAGTTCGGGATCGAGCGCCAGCGCGCGGGCGAGGCCAGCGCGCTTCTTCATGCCGCCCGAAAGCTCGCTCGGGTACTTGAAAGAGGCTTCGTCCGGCAGGCCGGAAAGGCGCACCTTGAAGCGGGCGACTTCCTCCAGCAGTTGGTCCGAAAGCTCGGGGTAGAACTGCTTGAGCGGCACCTGCACGTTCTCACCCACGGTCAGCGTCGAGAACAGCGCACCGCCCTGGAACAGCACGCCCCAGCGCGAGCGGATGTCGAGGTCTTCCTCCTCGTTCGCCCCGGTCATCGAATGACCCAGCACAGTGATCTCGCCGTGACTGGGATGCTGGAGCCCGATGATCGAGCGCATCAGCACCGACTTGCCGGTGCCCGATCCGCCGACGACGCCGAGAATCTCGCCCTTGCGCACCTTGAACGAAAGCTCGTCATGCACGAGGTGGCTGCCGAAGGCGTTGGTCAGCCCTTCGACGACGATGGGATATTCGCCATAGTCCTCGGACACCGGCACGTCTGCCGCCTCGGTTTCAGGGAGCGTGCTCATTTCCAGCCGATCTTGGTGAAGAACACCGCGAAGAACGCGTCGAGCACGATCACCGTGAAGATCGCGGTGACGACCGCCTGCGTGGTGCGCGCGCCGACTTCCTCGGCGTTGGTGTCCACCTGCATGCCCTGATAGCAGCCCGCCAGCGCGATGATCAGCGCGAAGAACGGCGCCTTGATCAGACTGATCCATACGTCGCTGATCGGCACCACTTCCTGCGTGCGCTGGAGGAAGGTCAGGAAGGGAATGTCGAGTGCGAAGTTCGAGATGAAGGCGCCGCCGATGATCGCCAGTACTGAGGAATAGAAGCCCAGCAGCGGCATCATGATCATCGCCGCCAACACGCGTGGCACGACCAGCGATTCCATCGGATCGACGCCGATGGTGCGCATTGCGTCGACCTCCTCGGTCAGCTTCATCGTGCCGATCTGCGCCGCGAAGGCCGAGCCCGAGCGGCCCGCGACCATGATCGCGGTCATCAGCACACCCAGTTCGCGCAGCGAGAGGCGCCCCGTCAGGTTGATCGTGTAGATCTCGGCACCGAACTGCTGCAACTGCACCGCGCCCTGCTGGGCGATGACGATGCCGATCAGGAAGCTCATCAGCCCCACGATCCACAGCGAGTTCACCCCCACATGCTGCATGTGGTGAACCAGCGCCGTCCCGCGAAGGCGCGAAGGGCGGCGGATCGTGCGACCGAATGCGCTGACCAGCGCACCGAAGAACGCTACCGAGCGCAGGAAACCATGGCCCCAGTTGATGACCACTTCGCCCAGTTCGGCAATGCTGCGGATGATGATGTTCGAGCGCGGGAGCGGCTCGGCCTTTTCGGTGTGATCCTCGATCCGGCCGATCGCCGTGAACAGGCGCTTGGCCATGTCGCTTTCGCCGACGATCTCCAGCCCGTGCTCGCGCGCATGGCTCATCACGATCCAGGCACCGCTGGTGTCGATGTCAGTGACGCCCGACATGTCGATTCGGGTAAACTGCCCGCGCCGTTGGGAAATCCGGCGATCGAGATCGCCAAGCGCGTGGACGCGCAGCGATCCCTTTAGCGCCAGCGTGGTGGCGCCATCGTCGTTTTCCGACAGAGAGAAGTCAGCCCAGTCCCGCATGTGCGCTCGTATTGGGCGAAAATGCGTGCACCGGCAAGAGGTTCCCGAGCGTCGACGAAATGCCGGGCGAATTACACAAGCCCGTTGCCGCCGGCCTCAGCGTTGCTTCGCGCTTGCACGCATGCGCCCGCGCTGGCAAAGCCCCGCGCCATGACCGAAAACTCTGGTGAAATGCTCGACAAGACCTTCGATCCGGCGGGGATCGAGACCCGCTGGTATGCCCATTGGGAAGCGAACGGCCTGTTCCGGCCCGAACGCCCCGATGCCGCGCCCTTCACCATCGTGAACCCGCCGCCGAACGTCACCGGCTCGCTCCACATCGGCCACGCGCTCGACAACACCTTGCAGGACATCGTGATCCGTCACGAGCGTCTCAAGGGCAAGGACGCGCTGTGGGTGGTCGGCACCGACCATGCGGGCATCGCCACGCAGATGGTGGTCGAGCGCCAGATGGAAGCCGCAGGCGACAAGCGCACGAACTACACGCGCGAAGGCTTCATCGACAAGGTGTGGGACTGGAAGCGCGAGAGCGGCGGCACCATCACCGGCCAGCTGCGTCGCCTCGGCTGCTCGATGGACTGGTCGCGCGAGCAGTTCACCATGGACCCGCACTTCACCAGGGCCGTGGTCAAGGTCTTCGTCGACCTGCACAAGCAGGGCCTCATCTATCGCGACAAGCGTCTGGTGAACTGGGACCCGAAGCTGAAGACCGCGATTTCCGACCTTGAGGTCGAGACGCGCGAGATCAACGGCTCGTTCTGGCACCTGAAATACCCGCTCTCGGACGGTTCGGGCTATATCCACGTCGCCACCACCCGTCCCGAGACGATGCTGGCCGACATGGCCGTGGCCGTGAACCCCGAGGACGCGCGCTACAAGGATCTCGTCGCGCGCGGTGCCACCGTGACGCTGCCGATCACTGGGCGCGAGATTCCCATCGTCGCCGACGAGCACGCCGACCCGGAACTGGGCTCGGGCGCGGTGAAGATCACGCCGGGGCATGACTTCAACGACTTCGAAGTCGGCCGCCGCGCCGGAATCGAGGCGCGCGACATGCTCAACATGCTCGATGCCGAGGCGAAGGTCTGCCAGACCGCCGACGGCCTCGTACCGTCCGAATTCATCGGCATGGACCGCTTCGACGCGCGCAAGCTGGTGGTCGAGATGCTCGACGCCGATGGCCTGCTCGAAAAGGTCGAGGACCGCGTGATCCAGACGCCTTACGGCGATCGCGGCGGCGTGGTCATCGAGCCGTGGCTGACCGACCAGTGGTACGTCGATGCGGCCACGCTCGCCGGGCCGCCGATGGAAGCGGTGCGCTCGGGCGCGATCGAGATCGTCCCCAAGTCGTGGGAGAAGACCTTCTTCAACTGGATGGAGAACATCCAGCCCTGGTGCGTCTCGCGCCAGCTGTGGTGGGGCCACCGCATCCCGGCGTGGTATGGGCCGAAAAAGGTTTCAGACTCTGCGCTCAGCTACTCAACACACGAAAAACCGGATGGGCAGATTGAGTTCTCTGGCGTCGAAATATTTGTAGCAGAGACTGAAGAAGAGGCGCTGCGCCTAGCTAACGAATTTTACGGTCCTGAATATCAAGCATACATTGCCGATGGCCCCCTCGATGAGAGGGATGATCTTACTTTACCGATTTGGCGCGACAACGACGTGCTCGACACCTGGTTCTCCTCGGCGCTATGGCCTTTCGCCACGCTCGGCTGGCCGGAAGTCGATGCAACCCCCTCCCCGTTCGCATCGAGCGAAGTCGAGATGCCGCGCGATGGTGTCTCGACTGCGCTCGACACGAACGGCCGTCAGAGCCTGCTCGCCAAGCACTACCCCAACGATCTGCTCATCTCGGGCTTCGACATCCTGTTCTTCTGGGATGCGCGCATGGCCATGCAGGGCATCCACTTCATGAAGGAAGTGCCGTGGAAGCGGCTCTATCTCCATGGGCTGGTGCGCGCGGCGGACGGCGCCAAGATGTCGAAGTCGAAGGGCAACGTCGTCGATCCGCTCGGCCTCATCGACCAGTACGGCGCCGACGCGCTGCGCTTCTTCATGGCCGCCATGGAGAGCCAGGGCCGCGACGTGAAGATGGACGAGAAACGGGTCGAGGGATACCGCAACTTCGCCACCAAGCTGTGGAACGCCGCGCGCTTCTGCCAGTCCAACGGCATCACCGCGAGCACCTCGGTCAAGGCCCCGGCCGCGACCACAGCGGTCAACCGCTGGATCATCGGCGAAGTGGTCGAAACCGTCGCCGCGCTCGACAAGGCCATGGCCGACCTGCGCTTCGATGCCGCCGCCAACGCGATCTACCACTTCGTATGGAACCAGTTCTGCGACTGGTACATCGAGCTTATCAAGGGATCGTTCGACGACGAGACCAAGGCCGTCGCCGGTTGGGTGCTCGACCAGATCCTCGTCATGCTGCACCCGTTCATGCCCTTCGTCACCGAAGAGCTGTGGAGCAAGATGGGCACGCGCGAGAGCGAACTGATCGTCGCGAAGTGGCCCGCGCCGGAAGCCGAAGTCGATGCTGCCGCCAAGGCCGAAGTCGAATGGCTGATCGCGCTCGTCGGCAACCTGCGCGGTGCGAAAGCAGAACTCGGCATTGCACCGGGCGCGCGTCTTACCGCCTATCTCGGCAATCCCTCGGAGGCGACCCGCGCGATCATCGAGCGCAACGGTAGCGCCATCGACCGCCTTGCCCGTCTCGAAGCGATCCGCTTCGAGGCTGCGCCTGCCGGTCCTGCCATGCAGATCGGCGCAGGCGATGCGACGCTCGTTCTCCCGCTCGAAGGCGTGATCGACATCGCGGCGGAGAAGGCCCGTCTGGAGAAGGCGCTCGCCGCCTCGCAGAAGGAAGCCAAGTCGCTCGAAGGCCGCCTGTCGAACCCCAAGTTCGTCGAGAAGGCCAAGCCGGAAGCCATCGAAAAGGCTCGCGCCGACCACGCGCACCATGCCGCCGAGGCCGAACGCCTCGTCGCCGCCCTCGCCCGCCTGGGCTGAGGATAGACCTTACAAAAAGGCCCCGCTCTCCACCGAGAGCGGGGCCTTTTTTGTGTGCGAACGAGCAAAGGCTCGTTCGAGCGCGGCATCGGCCCACGCCCCCACCCACCACCCGACGGAAGTATGCTCAACGGGTGGTGGGTGGGGGCGTGGGCCGGTGCCGCATGTAAAATGCCCTTCAGGGCATTTTACAAACGAACCCTCAAAGCTTCTCCAGAAGCCGATCCGCCTGCGCGCGGGCCTCGTCGGTCACTTCGGCGCCCGACAGCATGCGCGCGATCTCTTCCTTGCGCTCGGCATCGCTGAGCGGCGTGACAGAGGTGCGCGTGACCGTCCCCTGCGAGGACTTGGCGATCATGTAGTGGCGATCGCCGCGCGCGGCGACCTGCGGGCTGTGCGTCACCGCCAGCAACTGTCCGGTCGAGGCGAGGCGCGAAAGCCGCTCGCCGATGGCATCCGCCACGGCACCGCCGACGCCGCGATCGATTTCGTCGAAGATCACCGTCGCCGCGCCGCCCTCTTCGGCCAGAGCGACTTTCAGCGCGAGGATGAAGCGCGACAGTTCGCCGCCCGAGGCGATCTTCGCAAGCGGGGCGAAATCGGTGCCGGGGTTGGTCGAAATCAGGAATTCCACCGCGTCCATGCCGCTCGCGCTCCAGCGCTCTTCGGGCAGGCGGACGACCGAGGTCTGGAACCGCGCGGCATCGAGCTTGAGCGGCGCCAGTTCGCTCGCCACCGCCACATCGAGGCGTTTTGCGGCCGCGCGACGCAGGTCATGCAGCGCGCCTGCCTTCTCGCGATAGTCGAGCGCCGCCTTCTGCGCCACTTTCTCCAGCGCCGCGAGATGCTCCTCGCCGCCCTCGATCACCGCCAGTGCCTCGCGAAATTCGGCGAGCTTGGCGGGCAGATCGTCGACCTGACAGCCGTGCTTGCGGGCAGCCGCGCGCAAATCGAACAGACGGGTTTCCACCCGGTCCAGTTCGGCAGGATCGAAGGCCAATGCCTCGACCGCCGCGTCGATCTTCTCCTCGGCCTCGCCCGCCTCGATCAGCGCGCGGTCGAGCGCGGCGAGCGCTTCCTCCAGCAGCGGATGCTCTCCGGCAATGCGGTCCAGCCGCCGCGACGCACCGCGCAGGTTCGCCACCGCCGAATCGGAGCCGGTCCAGACGTGCGCCAGCGCCGCGAGGTCGTCGGCCAGACGTTCGCCCTTCTGCATGTCGGCGCGGGCATGGGCGAGTTGCTCTTCCTCGCCCTCGTCGGGCGCCAGCACTTCCAGTTCGGCAAGGTAGGAGGCGATCAGGTCCTGCTCTTCGGCGGCGCGCGAAACCCGCTCGCGCGCCTCGTCGAGCAGCCCTTGCGCGGCGCGCCACGCCCGCCACGCGGCACCGACCTCGGAGACGTCCCCGCCTGCGAAGCGATCGAGCAGCACGCGATGGCCACGCGCATTGACGAGGCCGCGATCATCGTGCTGGCCGTGAATCTCCACCAGCGCAGGCGCGATGTCGCGCAGCAGCGCCACGCCGACAGGCTGGTCGTTGAGCCAGGCCTTGCTGCCACCATCCGCCTTCAGCTGGCGGCGTAGGATCAGCGGTTCTCCGGGTTCGATCTCGATCCCGGCGTCCTCGATCCCCGTCGTGACGACGGGCGGCAACTGCGCGAAATCGAAGCTGGCGATAACGCTGGCGCGATCCTCTCCGGCCCGCACCAGCCCGCTGTCGGCGCGGTTGCCGATAACGAGGCCGAGGGCATCGAGCAGGATCGACTTGCCCGCGCCGGTCTCACCGGTGAGCACACCGAGGCCGCCGGCGAAATCGAGATCGAGCGCCTCGATCAGGACGATGTTGCGAATGGAAAGCCGGGTCAACATGTTCGCGAAGCGTTCTATCGACAATCGGAACGCGCGTCACCCGGAAATGCGCGCCGAAACGTCAGGCCGCGTTCGGTCGCGCGACGTCTTCCCGAGCCTCATCGACCGGAAACGCATCTTCCAGCGCGATCGGATCGGCCAGCGTCAGCCGGTCGAGCACCGCCGCCGTCTCGTCACGCAGCATGAGCATCAGCGCGCGCAGGCGGCATTCGGATTCGGGCAGGCAGTTCGCGCAGGTCTCGTGCGCGTTGCGACTGGCGCAAGGCACCAACGCCAGACTGCCGCGCGTAATGCGGATGATGTCGCCATAGCGCACGTCGATAGGCGGCAGCGCCAGTTCGTATCCCCGGCACGCCCGCGATGCGAGCGCACGATACCATCGCGCGAAAGTTCGGAGAGAATGACCGTCAGGAACTTGCGCGGAATGTTCTGCGCAGAGGCAATCGCCTCCAGACGCACCGGCCCCTGCTGGTATTCGTCCGCCAGATGTTGAAGCGCACGGATGGTATATCGGGTTTTCTGCGAGAGCATGGCGCGGTCATGACAACGCTACCCTGCCGGAAAAGTCAACCGGCAGGGTGGACTAAGCTGTGCTCCGGCCCGGAAATAGTCCGACCGAAGGTCCAGCTCAGCTCTTCTGAAGTTCTTTCGGCTGGTACTTGGCGATCAGCTTGTAGGCACGCGCGTACCACACGCTGTCGGGATAGTTGCGCTGCAGCACGGCGGCCGCCTTGCGCGCCTCGTCCGGAGTGCCGAGCGAGAGATAGCCCTCGACCAGACGATACAGCGCCTCGGGCGCGTGGCTGGTAGTGGCGTAATTGTCGACGACGTTGCGGAAACGCAGGGTTGCAGCCAGCCAGCGACCGCTCTTCTCGTAGAAACGACCGATCGTCATGTCCTTGCCCGCAAGGTGATCGTTCACCAGATCGAGCTTGAGCTTGGCATCGGTGGCATAGGTCGTCGTCGGGTAACGACGGATGATGTCGGTCAGCGCATCCTTGGCCTGCTGCGTGGTCTTCTGATCGCGCGTCACATCGCTGATCTGCTCGTAATAGCACACCGCGATCAGATAATAGGCATAAGGCGCGTCCTTGTTGCCCGGATGGATCGACAGGAAGCGCTGCGCGGACTGCACGGCCTTGTTGTAATCACGCGCCACATAATAGCTGAATGCGCTCATCAGTTCGGCGCGTCGGGCCCAGGGCGAATAAGGGTGCTGGCGCTCAACTTCGTCGAACAGCGCTGCCGCCTGCAGGGTGCGCCCGTCGTTGAGGCGCTGCTGTGCAGCCGTGTAAAGCGTGTCGACGTCGCGCGCGACATAGGCCGTGTCCTTGGTCTTGCCCCCGCGACCGGCGCAACCGGCAGTGAGAACAGTGGCCCCAGCGGCTACGGCAAGCAGGGCGGTCTTCAATCGCGAGCGTTCGAACATGGTGTGGGTCTATAGCCAGCACATCGCCGAACGCAAAGTGAAGTTGCGTGGGGGACTCGGGAAATCGGCAAACTGTGCAAGTCTCGCCTCATATTTCCATACTTTTGCAGGCCTTCACCAGAGACATGAGAAGTCTTCGCACATGACAAGCGGCGGGCCGTTGCGCATAACAATGCCATGGCGGCAGAAACCCATCTCTACTCCCCCTTCCTTTCCGATGCGCTGGTGATCCTGGGCGCGGCAGGCGCGGTGATTCCCGTGTTCTCCCGCTTTCGCATCACCCCGGTCATCGGGTTCATCCTGATCGGCGTGCTGGTCGGACCGTTCGGCCTGGGCCGCCACGTGTTCGACCACCCATGGCTGGGCTACGTCACGATCACCGATCCCGACGGGCTGGAGGTCTTCGCCGAGTTCGGCATCATCCTGCTGCTGTTCTCGATCGGGCTGGAGCTGTCGTTCGGGCGCCTGTGGCAGATGCGCCGCATGGTCTTCGGGCTTGGCGCGATGGAACTGCTGGTGACGGGCGCGGCCTTCACCTTCATCCTCTCGACGATGGGGCAGTCAACGGCGGGATCGCTGGCCCTCGGCCTCGCGCTCGCGCTGTCCTCGACCGCGCTGGTGCTCAAGATCACCAGCACCTCTACCCCGGTAGGCCGCGCCGCGCTGGCGATGCTGCTGTTCGAGGATATCGCCCTCGTCCCGATCATCTTCCTGCTGGGCGCGCTGGCCCCGCATGCCGATGCGGACGGGATGAAGGGGCTCCTTTCCACGCTGATGTGGGGCGGCGCGGTCGTTGCGGGCCTGCTGATCTTCGGGCGCTTCCTGCTGCCGCCGCTGTTCGCACAGGCCGCGCGGACCAAGAGCCCGGAGCTGTTCCTGGCCGCCAGCCTGCTCGTCGTCATCCTCGCCTCACTGGCGACGGCGGCGACTGGTCTTTCGCCCATCGTCGGCGCGCTCGTGGCCGGACTGCTGATCGCCGAGACCGAGTACCACGCCGAGGTCGAGGAGATCACCGAGCCGTTCAAGGGCCTCGCGCTCGGCGTGTTCCTCATCACCATCGGCATGAGCATTGACCTCTCGGTGGTCTGGAAGAACCTCGTGCCGATCCTGCTGGCGACGCTGGGGGTGATGGTGGTCAAGTCCATCGTCACCGGGCTGCTGCTGCGGCTGATGGGCGCGCGGCGCGGCACCGCGACCGAGACCGGGATCCTGATGTCCAGCCCCTCCGAAACCACGCTGATCGTGCTGTCGGCGGCGACGTCCGCCGGGCTGATCCAGAGCGGCACCGCACAGTTCTGGCAGATCGTCACCGCGCTCGGCCTCACCGTCACGCCGCTGCTCTCGCTGTTCGGGCGGCTGATGGCCAAGCGGGTGGACGGCGTGGAGGACACGCACCACCCGATAATGGACGACCGGACGCCGCCCACGCTGATCATCGGCTTCGGGCGCGTCGGCATGCTGGTGGCAGACCTGCTGACCACCCACAAACGCCCGTACTACGCGGTCGATTCGGACGCCGATCTGGTCTCGCAGGGCAAGCGGCAGGGCTATGCGGTGACGTTCGGCAATGCCGGGCGCGGCGATGCGATGCGCAGGCTCGGTGTCGCCCATGCCAAGGCGGTGATCCTGACGATGGACGAGCCGGTCACGGCGCAGCGCCTCGTGCGCAAGCTGCGCGGCGAATTCCCCGACCTGCCGATCATCGCCCGCGCCCGCGACGTGGACCACGCCGCTGCGCTCTATCGCGCCGGGGCCACCCATGCGGTGCCAGAGACGCTGGAAAGTTCGCTGCAACTCTCCGAAGCCGCACTGGTCGAGACCGGCGTCGCAATGGGGCCGATCATCGCCTCGATCCACGAAAAGCGCGACGAATACCGCGAGCAGATCATGAACGAGGGCGGCCTCAGCGCCAAACCCGCGCTGCGGTCAGGGTCGCTGCGTGAGAAACCAGCTCAATCGTAACACGCCACCCAGTCGAACAGCGTCACGCCCGCGAGCGGGGCGAGGAACAGCATCAGCATATTGAAGCCGAGGATCGCCAGCACGATCTTCTCCCGGCGCGGGCCGAGCGGGGGGCGCTGCGGTTCATCGCCGGGCTCTTGCGGCGTCTCGGGCGGCGGAGGACTATCCGCCCCTATGAGAAAATCTTCGCGAAAGTCCCTGAACATGGTCGGGTTCTCCTGCGCGATGGCATGGGATTTCTCCCGCAACGCCGCCGCCACCCGATCCGTTCCAGCGACAGTGCCTGCTCAGCGCGGCTCGAACACCGACCATCCAGTGCGCTGGACAAGGCGCTCAAGCGCCATCTGGCCAAGTTGCGAGTTGCCGCTGGGATTGAGGCCGGGAGACCATACCGCGATGCTGGCGATCCCCGGTGCCACCGCAAGAATACCACCGCCCACGCCCGACTTGCCGGGCAGACCGATGCGATAGGCGAAGTCGCCTGAATTGTCGTACTGCCCGCAGGACATCATCACCGCGTTGATACGCCGCGCGCGCTTGTCGGTGATGACGCGGTGCCCGTCCGAGATGCCGCCCGCCATCAGATAGCGCCCGGCCATGGCCAGCTGACGGCAGCTCATCGCCAAGGCGCAGAAGTGGAAGTAGGTGCCCAGCACCAGTTCCACCTCACCATGGATATTGCCGAAGGCGCGCATGTAGTTGGCCAGCGCGCGGTTGGTAAAGCCGGTGTCCTGCTCGGCCCGCGCCACGCTCTCATCGATGGCGATGGTGTCGTCACCCGCCAGTTCGCGCACGAAGCGCAGCAGTTGCCCGATCGCCTCGCGCGGCTGGAGACGCCCCAGCAGCACATCGCACACCACAATGGCGCCTGCGTTGATGAAGGGATTGCGCGGGATGCCGTGCTCGGTCTCCAGCTGGACGATCGAATTGAAGGCGCTGCCCGAAGGTTCGCGCCCTACCCGGTTCCACAACTGATCGCCCACCGCCCCCAGCGCCAGCGTCAGCGCGAAGACCTTCGAGATCGACTGGATCGAGAACGCCTCGTCCGCATCGCCTGCGACGTGTACCTCGCCAGTGCCGAGCACCACCGCGATGCCGAACCTGCTGTCGGGCACGGCAGCGAGCGGGGGAATGTAGTTGGCCACCCGCCCCCGCTCGGTCGCAGCGCGCATCTCTGCCGTGATCTCGTCAAGCGTCGCCTGCAACGCGGCACCGGATATCGCGCGCATCACCGTTTCAGCCCGCCAGACATTGCGAGAGATGCGCCGAGACCGGATTCCAGTGCGCGGCCTCGGCGGCGGGATAGCGCAGCTCGAACGTCACCTGCTTCTCCTTGCCGATCAGAGACTTGAGATAGACGATCCCATGTGTCCCGGTGCCCGAAAGAACGTACCAGCCCGGCTTCATGACATTATAGGTCACCTCGTATCCCGATTGCCGCAACCGCGCGAGATCGACCGCTCTTGCCTCTTTGGCGGACGAGGACAGCACGTTCCAGTTCCCCCAAACCGCCAGCTTCGCCCCCTGCGCCCCCGTGAAAGTGCGCCCGTCGCCATTATCGGATTCCGGCGCGGGTTCGAGCAGGCCTGCCGGATAGCAGATCGAATAACCGAAACGCGCATTGGCATAGCTGTTCCAGCCTGTCCCGGCACTGGCGGGAAGCGCTGCAGCGCTCAGGAAACACGCCATCAGAACACAGACCGTTGTCCAGCGAGACATCCCGGATTCTCCAACTTGCGCAAGGCGCTGGCCGTCGCTGCGCAGTGTCTTGCCCGCAACTTCCGCGCGTGTCGAGCCGCGCCGGGAGCCGAGCCCAGCCACGAAAAAGGGGAGGAAGCCAAAGCCCCTCCCCTTTTCTGACCCTGATCCGGCGAAAGTCGATCAGCCCGCCAGCACGGCCTTGACCGCCGCAATGGCATCGGCGGCCTTGTCGCCATCAGGGCCGCCGCCCTGCGCCATGTCGGCGCGGCCGCCGCCGCCCTTGCCGCCCAGCGCGGCAACGCCTGCACGCACCAGATCGACCGCACTGATCTTGCCGGTCAGGTCCTCGGTGACGGCAGCGGCGATGCTCGCCTTGCCCTCGTTCACCGCGACGATGGCGGCGACGCCCGAACCCAGACGCTGCTTGGCCTGATCCAGCAACCCGCGCAGGTCCTTGGGGTCGAGGCCTTCGAGCACCTGACCTGCGAACTTCACGCCGTTGATCTCTTCGTCAGCCGCTTCGGCCTTGGCCGCACCGCCCGACAGCGCGAGAGCCTTCTTCGCCTCGGCGAGTTCACGCTCCAGCTTGCGACGCTCCTCGACCAGCGCGGTCACGCGGGCCTCGACCTCCTCGGGCGTGGTGCGCAACACGCTGGCCGCGCTCTTGAGCGCTTCCTCGCGACCGACCAGCCACTGGCGCGCGCCTTCGCCGGTCATCGCCTCGACACGGCGAACGCCGGAAGAGACCGCGCTTTCCGAGACGATGCGGAACACGCCGATGTCACCGGTGGCGCGCACGTGAGTCCCGCCGCACAGCTCGACCGAATACGTGCGATCCCCGGCGTGACGGCCCATCGACAGCACGCGCACTTCGTCGCCGTACTTCTCGCCAAACAGCGCCATGGCGCCGGCCTCGATGGCATCGTCCGGCGTCATCAGGCGGGTCAGCACCGCCTCGTTCGCGCGGACCTCGGCGTTCACTTCGGCCTCGATGGCAGCAATGTCGTCCGCCGTCAGCGCGGTCGGGTGCGAGAAGTCGAAGCGCAGACGCTCGGCAGCGACCAGCGAGCCCTTCTGGGTGACGTGATCGCCCAGACGATTGCGCAGCGCGGCGTGCAGCAGGTGCGTCGCCGAGTGGTTGGCGCGCACCGCATCACGACGCTCGACATCGACGACGAGGTTCACCGCATCGCCCACCTTGATCGCACCGGCCTCGACCGTACCGCTCATCGCATGCAGGCGGCCGAGCGGCTTGGCCGTGTCGGTGATCGTGATCTTCAGACCGTTCGCGCCCGTGATGGTGCCGCGATCGCCTTCCTGACCGCCCGATTCGCCGTAGAACGGCGTCTGGTTGGTCAGCACGACAACCTCGTCACCCGCGTTCGCGGACGCGACTTCCTTGCCGTCCTTAACCAGTGCGACGACCTGACCTTCGCCGGTGGTCGAGGTGTAGCCGGTGAACTCGCTGGCGCCTTCGCGCTCGGCGATGTCGAACCACACTTCGCTGTCGGCGGCCTGACCTGAACCCTTCCAAGCGGCGCGCGCGGCGGCCTTCTGCTGCGCCATGGCGGCATCGAAACCCGCCTTGTCGACCGCGATGCCGCGCGAACGCAGCGCGTCCTCGGTCAGATCGTAGGGGAAGCCATAGGTATCGTAGAGCTTGAACGCGGTCTCGCCCGGAAGCTCGCCGCCCTCGCCCATCCCGGCAGTCGCCTCGTCGAGCAGCTTGATGCCGTTCGACAGGGTACGGCGGAACTGCACTTCCTCGCGCTCCAGCGTCTCTTCGATCAACGGCTGTGCGCGGCCCAGCTCGGGATAGGCCTGGCCCATCTCGGCGATCAGCGCAGGCACCAGACGGTGCATCAAGGGGTCCCTGGCGCCCAGCAGGTGCGCGTGGCGCATCGCGCGGCGCATAATGCGACGCAGGACGTAACCACGGCCCTCGTTCGAGGGCAGCACGCCGTCAGCCAGCAGGAAGCTGGTCGAGCGCAAGTGATCGGCGATCACGCGGTGGCTGGCGCGGCTGTCACCCTCTGCGGCAACGCCGGTCAGGCTTTCCGACGCGGCGATCAGCGCCTTGAAGGTGTCGATATCGTAGTTGTCATGCACGCCCTGCATCACGGCGGAGATACGCTCCAGCCCCATGCCGGTGTCGATCGAGGGCTTGGGCAGGTTGCCGACGATCTCGCCAGCCGACTGCTCGAACTGCATGAACACGAGGTTCCAGATCTCGATGAACCGGTCACCGTCCTCATCGGGCGATCCCGGAGGGCCGCCCCAGATGTGATCGCCATGGTCGAAGAAAATTTCCGAGCACGGGCCGCACGGGCCTTCGTCGCCCATCGCCCAGAAGTTGTCCTTCGTGGGGATGCGGATGATCTTGTGATCGGGAAGCCCGGCGACCTTCTTCCACAGGTCGAACGCCTCGTCGTCCGTATGATAGACAGTGACCAGCAGCTTCTCGACCGGCAGGCCCCACTCCTTGGTCAGCAGCGTCCACGCATGGGTGATCGCCTGCTCCTTGAAGTAGTCGCCGAAGGAGAAATTCCCCAGCATCTCGAAGAAGGTGTGGTGACGGGCGGTGTAGCCCACGTTGTCGAGATCGTTGTGCTTGCCGCCCGCGCGCACGCACTTCTGCGACGAAGTCGCGCGCGGCGTGGCGCGCGTCTCCAGCCCGGTGAACACGTTCTTGAACGGGACCATCCCGGCGTTCACGAACATCAGCGTCGGATCGTTATAGGGAACGAGCGGCGCGGAAGGGACAGCCTCGTGCCCCTGGCTGGCGAAATAGTCGAGGAAGGACCGGCGGATTTCGTTGGTCGTGTGCATGATTTGCGCCGATAAGCCACGCGCGCGAGGTCGGCAAGCGCTTGGTTGCGGTCAGACTGTTCGGATTTCGCGATGATTGCGACGGCGATGCGCGAAAGCGACACCTCTCATCTTGGCGACCGGTGCCACCTGTCGTGCGATCAATGCAAGTGTGCGCCCGCAGGGTGCTGTTTCCAAACACGCAACTCCGTCTATATGAAGAGTGACGACTCCGGCGCATGAGAGAAAACCCGGTCCCGAACCGGATTGAGGGCGCCGCCCCCCACTCTCGTCCCCGGAAAGCAGACCGATCATGACCCCGCCCGCCCTTCCCCCGGTGCTTCCATGCTGAAGCCCAGACGGCGTGGCATCGCCTCGGTCAATGCCGAGATCCGCGACGGTATCGTTCCTGCCGCAGGCGCGCTGACCCCGGCCCGCGACCCCGGAGGTCCGGAAACCTCCGGCCCGAACTACCGCGTCGTCGCGCTGATCGTGGCCTCGGCGCTGTTCATGGAATTCGTCGATGCGACCGTGCTCGCCACCGCGCTGCCGACGATGGCGCGCGACTTCGGCGTGCGCGCGCAGGACATGAGCATCGCCCTGACGTCCTACCTACTGGCGCTGGCGATCTTCATTCCGGCCTCGGGCCTGCTGGCCGACCGTTTCGGCTCACGCACGGTGTTTCGCACCGCGATCGCCCTGTTCATGATCGGAAGTCTCGCCTGCGGACAGGCTCCGACCCTCGAACTGATCGTGCTCGCCCGCTTCGTGCAGGGGATGGGCGGCGCTATGATGATCCCGGTCGGGCGCCTTGTGCTGCTGCGCTCGGTTGCCAAGCACGATATGGTGAACGCGATGTCGTGGCTGCTGGTGCCCGCGCTGATCGGCCCGATCGTCGGCCCGCCACTGGGTGGTTTCATCGTGACTTTCCTCGACTGGCGCTGGATCTTCTACATCAACCTGCCGATCGGCCTTGTCGGCCTGTGGCTGGTCACGCGCTATATCGCCAATTTCAAGGAGGAAGAGGTCGCCCCGTTCGACCTCTCCGGCTTCATGCTGAGCGGCGTGTCGCTCGGCTGCCTGCTGTTCGGCTTCGAGATGGCAAGCCGCGCAGGTGAAGGCCTGCTCGCGCTGGCCCTGATCATCATCGGCACTATCGCAGGCGTGCTCTATATCCGCCATGCGAAAGGCCGCGAGGGCGCGATCCTCGACCTGACGCTGCTCAAGGACAAGACCTTCCGCCTCTCGGTGATCGCCGGGTCAGTGACGCGCATCACGCAAGGCGCGCAGCCGTTCCTGCTGCCGCTGATGATGCAGGTGGGCTTCGGTTTCACCGCCGCGCGCAGCGGCACGATCACCGTCGCCACTGCCGTCGGCTCGCTGGCGATGAAGGCCGCTGCCCCGCGCGTGCTGCGCCGCTTCGGGTTCCGCCGCACGCTGATCTGGAACGGCGTGATCGCGACGGCGGGCTATGCCACCTGCGGCCTGTTCAGTCCGAGCTGGCCGACTTGGGCGATGTTCGGCATCCTCGCCTTCTCGGGCTTTTTCATGTCGTTGCAATTCACGGCCTACAACACCATCGCCTACGACGGGATCGAGCAGCGCCAGATGAGCAGCGCGACGGCGTTCTACTCGACCTTCCAGCAACTGATGCTCTCGCTCGGCATCTGCGTCGCTGCGGTGGCGCTGCACCTGGCCATGCTGATTCACGGCAGCGGGCATGCGACATTGGGAGACTTCTCCGCCGCGTTCTGGGTGGTGACGGCGATCTCGCTGGCCGCCACGATCTGGAACATGCGCTTCGCCCATGACGCCGGAGCCGAGATCAGCGGCCACAGCGCGTCGCATGAAGATGCCGGGGAAGCGGAAGCAGCAAAGGGCTGAGACTAGAGCGACCGCAGCAAGCGCCTCATTGCGGACGCCTTAATTTGATGCGATCGGCACGCACGATGTTGATGGAATGGCTGAAGCGATGATGCCTGAACGAAATGTGATTCGCGATTTCTGGCACGTTTCTGCCCTTTTCATCTATGGCTTTTTAATTATTCTCAGCGTCATTGTATCAACGTGCATTCTTGCAGGCTTCAACCCGGACATAATTTTCGGGAAATTCTCCGCATTCAGAAAGATGATAATCATCGCCGCAATAGCTCTTCCCATTCTTCATTTTCTAAACCGGAGATTCTCTTGGAAGAGCATACCTATTGCGCTGACTATAGTGTTTTCACAAATTGGCTTTATCGCCAGTTTGGGCTGGCTTTACCCATAGTTCAACGTCCGCCACCCAACCATCTCCGCTACCCAATGGTCGTCAATTTTGTCCGCACTGCCTAGCCATCCCCTGCCCACAGGCGTACACTCCGGCCATGCGTATGCTGCTCGTGCCCGTGCTGATCGTTCTGGTCGTGCTGACGGTGGTCAGTCTGGTGCGCGGTATCGTGGCGTTCCTGCGCGCCTCGCGCGAGGAGCTGGAGCATCCCACACCTGCCGGGCAGCCTTCTCCCAACCAGTTGCATCAGAACCGCATGATGTTCGCGCGGATCAAGTATCAGGCGGCGGCGGTTGTCGTCGTTGCGCTGCTGCTGGCGATGGCGCGCTGACCGCTCCTTTCCTCCCCAGGTATCGGGATTTCTCTTGGTCCGACTGAACCGCATCTACACCCGCACCGGCGATACCGGCACCACCGGCCTTGTCGACGGATCGCGCCTGCCCAAGCATCACCCGCGCATGGACGTCATCGGCCGGGTGGACGAGGCGAACTGCGCGATCGGCATGGCGGTGCGCGAACTCGACGCCGAGGATGTTGCAGGTGGGGCCGAACTCCTCACCCGCGTCCAGAACGACATGTTCGATCTTGGCGCCGACCTTGCCACGCCTGCTTCTCCCGGCGACGATTTCGCCCCCTCCGAAATGGTTCTGCGCGTGACCATGACGCAAGTCGCATGGCTGGAGGCGCAGATCGACGCGCTGAACGAGGCGCTCGAACCGCTGCGCAGCTTCGTGCTGCCGGGCGGGAGCGAGGCTGCCGCGCGCGTCCACGTCGCCCGCGCCAGCGTGCGCGCCGCCGAACGCAGCGCCACCGCGCTGGCCGAGGAACTGGCGGTCAATCCCGCCGCGATCGCCTATCTCAACCGCCTGTCGGACCTGCTCTTCGTGCTCGCCCGCGTCGCCAACGATCAGGGTCGCGCCGACGTGCTCTGGGTGCCCGGCGCGAACAGATAGAAGCCACGCGCGGCACGGACAAATTTGACGTCCGCTGTGTGGCTACTTTGGGTGGTTAGATTCCACACCATCATATACCCAATTCTTCGTCATTCCCGCGAAGGCGGGAATCCAGTAGCGGCCTTGCGATGAAGTACACCTTCGCGCCCGCCGCCTCCATCCTCACATCGGCGCGATCTCGCCTGTGATCTTGGGTCCGACACGTTGCGCTGACTGGATTCCCGCCTTCGCGGGAATGACGAAGAGGGGTGGTTAGCGGTCATAGCCCTCTCCCCTTCAGGGGAGAGGGTTGGGAGAGGGGAGCGCGCGACCTAACCCCTCTCAACTACGGCTAGGCAGCAAGCTGCCAAGCCTTCGTATCTCTCCCCTGAAGAGGAGAGAGGAAGCGTCCGCAAAGGGGTGATTTCGGACCATCCGAATTTCTCCGCGCGGTCTGGTCATTGTCTATCGTTCATGCTCTCAAGACCTTGTACGGTTTGACATCGGCGCGCTCCGGCGTGCGACGGGATCGTCAGCAAGCCGGAGCGCCAGCAAGAGGGTACTTACATGCGCAAGGTCGGAATCATCGGTGCCGGGATCATGGGCTCGGGCATTGCCCAGACGGTGGCGGGCAAGGGGATCGAGGTGGTGCTCGCCGACGTTTCGGCAGAGCGCGCGCAAGCGGGCAAGGCGGGGATCGCCAAAGCGCTCGGCAAGCTGGTGGCGAAGGAGAAGATCGCGCAGGCCGACGCCGATGCCCTGCTCGCGAAGATTTCCCCCGTGGGCGATACCGCCGCGATGGCCGATTGCGATCTCGTGATCGAAGCCGCGACCGAGCGCGAGGACATCAAGGCGCGCATTTTCGAAAGCGTGGGCAAGGTGCTGGCGGCAGACGCGATCCTCGCCTCGAACACCTCCTCGATCCCGATCACCCGCATGGCCGCCGTCTCGCCCGATCCGGCGCGCTTCTGCGGGCTGCACTTCTTCAACCCGGTGCCGCTGATGGGGCTGGTCGAAGTGATCCCCGGCCTTGCCACCAGCGAAGAGACCGTCGCGCGGATGAAGGCCTTCGGCGAAGCGCTGGGCAAGACGGTGGTGCTGTGCGGCGACGAGGCAGGCTTCGTGGTCAACCGCGTGCTGTGCCCGATGCTGAACGAGGCGATCGGCGTGCTGGGCGCGGGCACCGCCTCTATCGCGGATATCGACGCGGCGATGAAGCTGGGCGCCAACCACCCGATGGGGCCGCTGACGCTGGCGGACTTCATCGGCCTCGACACGTTGCTGGAGATCATGAACGTGCTGGTCGAAAGCACCGGCGATCCCAAGTACCGCCCCGCCCCGCTGCTGCGCAAATATGTCGAAGCCGGATGGCTGGGCCGCAAGAGCGGACGCGGGTTCTACGACTATGCGGGCGAGGTGCCGGTTCCCACGCGGTAAAGGATCGGAACTCCCCGGCGGGACCAGCCGTTGTCTCTTCTGAAGGAGATATTCGATGGCCAACCTGAACGACGATCTCGCGCACGAGAACACCCATACCGAACAGGACGAGCAGGACACGCAGGCGCAAGCCATGTCCGAAGAGGCGCGCGGTCGCGAACCGACCAACGCCGCGCTCGACGAGGACAGCGAGAAAGGCCCCTCCAATCGCGGCGCGGTGGTTGACGAGGACGAGGAGGATCTGGTCGACCACATGATCCAGATGGACCGCAGCGGCACCGTCGATATGAGCGCCTATCGCGGCGAGGAGACGATGGACGATCTCGAAAACCGCTATGGCCGCGCGCAAGTGGCGGACGAGGATTTCTCGGACGACGACAGCTAGGCGCGTAATGCCGCGAGATCGGGTTAGCCTGTGTCTAGCCCGTCTCTAGCCCCCGTTGAGCCTGTTTCAGCCTTACTCGCCCTGAACCTTTACCGGTGGGGGCTTGTCGGTGCTGATGGCCCAGGGATTGGTGTTGTCGGAACCTGATTTCGCATCCGAATCCGGCCCGGCATCGAAGGTCGTGCCCTGCACTGCTGCGGCGACCTTCCGGGCGTCCGCCGCAGTGGATTTCGCCGACGAATCAGAAGTCTGGTCAGGCGAGGGAATCGAACAATAAGCGGTCAGCAGCACGCTGGCCGACCAGAACAGCGCGTTCCAGCGGCTGCGAAAGACGGTTCTGATCTTCGGGCCGAACATGGCCTCCTGCTACGCCTCAATCCTTAATTATCCGTACCCGCCTCACGCTGGAGATCGTAGAGCACTTCCAGCGCATCGCGCGGGCTCATCGCGTCGATATCCATCGTGCGCAAGGTGTCGCGAAGGGTGTCCTTCGGCGCTTCCGCATCCGCCTCGACGGCAGCGAAAAGCGGCAGTTCTCCGAGGCCTGCGGCCAACCCTCCGGTCTCCGCGCGGCCCTTCTCCAGCTTGTCGAGCACCGACTTCGCGCGGCTGATGACCTTGGGCGAAACCCCCGCCAGCCGCGCCACGGCCAGACCATAGCTGCGATCGGCAGGCCCGGTCGCCAGTTCGTGCAGCAGCACCAGATCGCCCTTCCACTCGCGCGCGCGAACGTGATGGAGCGACAGCGCCTCGCAGGTCTCGGCCAAGCGCGAAAGCTCGTGGTAGTGCGTGGCGAACAGGCAGCGGCAGCGGTTGGTTTCATGCACCGCCTCGGCCACCGCCCAGGCGAGTGCAAGGCCGTCGTAGGTCGAGGTGCCGCGCCCCACTTCGTCGAGAATCACGAAGCTGCGCTCGGTCGCCTGACTGAGAATTGCAGCGGTTTCCACCATCTCGACCATGAAGGTCGAACGTCCGCGCGCAAGGTTGTCAGACGCGCCGACGCGGCTGAACAGGCGATCGACCATGCCGATCCGCGCCGCCTTGGCGGGCACGAAACCACCCGCTTGGGCGAGCAGCACGATCAGCGCATTCTGCCGCAGGAACGTGGACTTACCGCCCATGTTCGGGCCGCCGATCAGCCACAGCCGGTCATGGCTGGCCAGCTGGCAATCGTTGGCGACAAAGCGCTCGCCGCGCGTCGCCAGCGCTGCCTCGACCACCGGGTGGCGACCCTGCTCGATATCGAGTGAGAGGCCCTCGACCACTTCGGGACGGCTCCAGCCGCCTTCCGCCGCACGCTCGGCCTGTCCGGCGGAAACGTCGATCCGGGCCAGCGCCGCAGCGGTCGCAGCGATCTTGCGACGGGCAGCGACAGCCTCGGCCACCAGCCCCTCGAAATGCGCCTCCTCGGCAGCGAGGGCGTGGGCGCCCGCCTCGGTGATCCGGCTCGCCTCCTCGTGCAGCGCCAGCGCATTGAAGCGCATCGCGCCTGCCATCGTCTGGCGATGGGTGAAGCCGCTCTCGGGCTCCAGCAGCCGGTCGGCATGGCGCTGGGGCACCTCGATGAAATAGCCGAGCACGTTGTTGTGCTTGATCTTGAGCGCGGAAACACCGGTTTCCTCGCGGTACTTCGCCTCCAGCGCAGCAATCGCGCGGCGGGCATTGCCCGAGGTCACGCGCAGTTCGTCGAGCGCGGCATCGTAGCCCGACGCAATGTAGCCGCCCTGCCCGCGCTCGGTCGGCGGCGTGGCGACCAGCGCCTGCGCGAAATGGTCGACCAGCGCCGCATGACCCGAGAGCAGCGGCAGCAGGCCCGCCAGCAGACCCGGCACCTCGCGCGCGGTGAACCGCTCGGACAGGGTACGCGCCCCTGCCAGACCGTCGCGGATCTGGCCGAGGTCGCGCGGACTGCCGCGTCCGGCGACGACGCGCCCCAGCGCGCGGCCGATGTCCGGCAACTGGCGCAGCGCCGCGCGCAGATCCTCGCGCAGCAGCGCATCCTCGTGAAGCCAGCCGACCAGTTCGAGCCGCTCGGCAATCGCCATACGGTCGGTCAGCGGGGCGGAGAGGTCTTCGGCCAGCTGGCGCGCCCCGGCCCCGGTCACGCAGCGATCCACCGCGTCGATCAGGCTGCCCTTGCGGGTGCCCTGACTGGATTCGAGGATTTCGAGACTGGCCCGCGTCGCCTCGTCCATCGCCAGCGCGGCATTGCCCGCGCGCGCCTCGGGCGGAAGCAGCAGCGGCAGCGCGCCCCGGCCCACATGGTCGAGATAGGCGATCAGGCCCGAGGCCGCCGCCAGCATCGCGAGGGTGAACGCGCCAAAGCCGTCGAGCGTGGAAACGGCATGGATACCCTTCAGCCGTGCCTCGCCGCCTTCGGACGAGAACTCGTGCCCCGAACGCCCGATCGCGCCTTCAGGCGCCAATTCCCAGCCATCGGGCACCACCAGCTCGCTGGCGCCAAGCCGGGCGAGCGCGGCGGGAAGGCCGTCCGCCGGGCATTCCTCCAGCACCATGCGCCCGGTGGAAATGTCGCAGGCGGCCAGCCCGATCGTGCCGCGAAGGTCGCAGGCGGCGGCGAGCACGTTGGCGCGGCGCGGCTCCAGCAGCGCTTCCTCGGTCAGCGTGCCTGCCGTCACGAAGCGCACGATGCCACGCGCGACAAGGGATTTGGAGGCCCGGCCTTCCCGGCGCGCGCGCTCCTTGGCCTCGGCAGGCGTCTCGGTCTGCTCGGCGATGGCAACGCGACAGCCTGCCTTGATCAGCCGTGCGAGATACGCCTCGGACGAATGCACCGGCACGCCGCACATCGGGATCGGCTGGCCCAGATGCTCGCCGCGCGTGGTCAGCGCGATATCGAGAATGCTGCTCGCGGTCTTCGCGTCCTCGAAGAACAGCTCGAAGAAATCGCCCATGCGATAGAACAGCAGGCAGTCGCCCGCCTCCTCGCGCAAAGTGAGGTACTGCGCCATCATCGGCGTGGGCGCGGAAGAACCGGAAGCAGTCGCGGAAGCCATGGGGCAAGGCGATAGCGGCGTACCGGCCACAGGAAAAGCGCAAGGCCGCACGCTTTCCCCTACCATGCGACGGCCATATTGGTTAGGCCGAGCCGCGACAGCCGGGAGATTACGCTTGTCCGATAAACCCAAGATCCAGTTCACCGAGCGCGAGGCGCTTTTCTATCACAACACGGGCCGCCCCGGTAAGATCGAGATCATCGCCTCCAAGCCGATGGCGACGCAGCGCGATCTCAGCCTCGCCTACTCGCCTGGCGTCGCGGTGCCGGTGCAGGCCATCGCCGACGATCCGCAGGCCGCCTACGACTATACCGCCAAGGGCAACCTCGTCGCGGTGATCTCGAACGGCACCGCGATCCTGGGCATGGGGAACCTGGGTGCGCTGGCCTCCAAGCCGGTGATGGAAGGCAAGTCCGTGCTGTTCAAGCGCTTCGCCGACGTGGACTCGATCGATATCGAACTGGCCAGCGAAGATACCGACGCGCTGATCGAGGCGATCGCGATGATGGAGCCGAGCTTCGGCGGCATCAACCTTGAGGATATCAAGGCGCCCGAGTGCTTCATCATCGAGCAGGCCCTGCGCGAGCGCATGAACATCCCGGTGATGCATGACGACCAGCACGGCACCGCGATCATCGCCGCCGCCGGCCTCATCAACGCCTGCCACCTGACCGGGCGCAAGCTGGACGAGATCAAGGTGGTGGTGAACGGCGCCGGTGCCTCGGCACTGGCCTGCACAGCGCTGATCAAGTCGCTGGGCGTGCGCCACGAAAACGTGCTGGTGTGCGATACGCGCGGCGTGATCTATCCCGGTCGCGAGCGCGTGGACCAGTTCAAGTCGGCCCATGCTGTCACCACCGACAAGCGCACGCTCACCGAAGCGCTGGTGGGCGCAGACGTGTTCCTCGGCCTCTCAGCCAAGGGCGCGCTGACGCCCGAGATGGTCAAGGCCATGGCGCCCGAACCGATCATCTTCGCGATGGCCAACCCCGATCCGGAAATCACCCCGGACGAGGCCAAGGCCGTGCGCCCGGACGCGATCATCGCTACCGGCCGCTCGGACTATCCGAACCAGGTCAACAACGTGCTCGGCTTCCCCTTCATCTTCCGCGGCGCGCTCGACGTATCGGCCACCGCGATCACCGAAGAGATGAAGATCGCCGCCGCACAGGCCATCGCCGAACTGGCGCGCGAGCAGGTGCCCGAGGAAGTCGCGGCGGCCTATGGCGCCACGCAGACCTTCGGACGTGAGTACATCATCCCCGCGCCGTTCGATCCGCGTCTGATGGAAGTCGTCTCTTCCGCCGTTGCCAAGGCGGCGATGGATTCGGGCGTCGCCCAGCGCCCGATCGAGGATTTCGACGCCTATCGCCACCAGTTGAAGGCCCGCCTCAACCCGACCACCTCGGCGCTGACCAAGGTCTATGCCGAAGTGAAGGCCAACCCGCAGCGGATGATCTTCGCCGAGGCGGAGGACGAGGTCGTGCTGCGCGCCGCGATCCAGTATCGCGAGTTCGGCTATGGCGAGCCGGTTCTCGTCGGCCGTACCCAGGCGATCCACGAGACGATGGCGAACCTGGGCGTCCACGACCCGGAAAGCTACCAGATCGAGAATTCCGCCGTCTCGCCGCATGTCGGCCCGATGGTGGAAATGCTCTACAAGCGTCTGGAGCGCCGGGGCTTCCTGCAGCGCGACGTGGTGCGCATGGTCAACACCGATCGCAACGTCTTTGCCTCGGGCCTGCTCAAGCTCGGCGTCGGCGATGCGATGGTGACGGGCGTGACCCGGCCCTTCGCGCAGTCGATGAAGGAAATCCGCCGCGTGCTCGATCCGGCGAGCGGCAAGCTGCCGTTCGGCATCCACATGATGGTGGGCAAGAACCACACGGTCTTCATGGCCGACACCACCATCAACGAGCGCCCGAGCGCCGAGGAACTGGTGGTCATCGCACAGGAGACCGCCGCTGTCGCCCGCCGTCTGGGCCATGAGCCGCGCGTCGCGTTCCTGAGCTATGCGACCTTCGGCAACCCTTCGGGCAAGTGGCTCGATGCCACGCGCGATGCCGTCCACCTGCTCGACGGGATGGGCGATGTCGGCTTCGAGTACGAAGGCGAGATGGCCCCCGATGCCGCGCTCAACCCCAAGGTCATGGCGCAGTACCCGTTCTGCCGCCTGAGCGGCCCGGCCAACGTGCTGATCATGCCGGGGCTGCAATCGGCCAACATCTCGGCCAAGCTGCTGCGCGAGATCGGCGGGACCACCACCATCGGCCCGATGCTGATCGGCATGGAAAAGCCGGTACAGGTGCTGCCGATGACCGCCGCCGTGCCCGACGTGCTGACCAGCGCGGTGCTGGCTGCGGCAGGCGTGCTGGGCTGATCGTCGGAACTCAGCTTGCTTGATACAAGACGAAAGGCCCGTGCGACGCGCGGGCCTTTTTTCGTTTGCGGGCAAGAAACTGGCTCGCCGACGGTGACAATCTGTTCACGCTCAGCGCACTCGACAATCGCGTGCGCATGCAGCAATATCCGGGCGGGCGGGATTTTATCGGGGACAGTCTTCATGCGTCTGTACCATCCTGTTTCGCTGCTCGCCCTGCTCGCCGCCAGCCCTGTCCTCGCGCAGGATACGCGCCCCTCGGCCACTACGGATTCACATCAGGGGCCTGATATCGTCGTCCAGGGAGCACGCCCCACGGCACCGCTGGAAGGGGCGAATGGACCCTGACGCTGTCGCGCGCGCATCATTTTGGCGACGATATCACCGGGAGCGCCTCGGGTACTTCCGGAAAGGATCGCATCTATCGCTTCTGCCTGCACGACACCGATGTCGCAGCGCTCGTCCGGGTTCTCGTCGGCCAGGGCCAGACGAAAGTCGCCGGCACGACATCGTGCGGCAGGATGAAAATGGAGCTGGCAGACGAAAAGCTGCGGGGCACGCAGATCTGCGAAGGCGGCAGCGTACCGGAAGATCCGGTTGCCCCGCTCGAACTCGGGACGAAGAACGCCAGCATTCCGGACAAACCCCGGATGGTGCCCTCCAAGATCACGCTGACGGTAACTGGCGAATATACGACGGAGCGGCTGGCGCTGCGTTTCGAAAGCAAGCTGGAGAAGGTTCCCCCGCCGCTTCTGCTGGAGGAATTCGGAAAGCAGACCCCTCCCGCCCGCCCCGATCTGACCGACTGGACGATCACTGCCGTACGCGATGGCAGTTGCCCGGCCACCTCCACCAACGGCGCGCCTTGATAGCGTCAAACACCTGCCTGACACGCCCGTCATCGCGTGTCGCCGAAAGGGGAACCGACATGTCCAGCATCAGATTTCGGCTTTCGCGCATGGTCCTGCTCGCCACCGGCTTTTGTTCGGCAATGGCCCACGCCGCAGCGCCCCCGGCCATATCTGACAGCGATATCGTCGTGACCGGCGGCGCCTATCCCGATCGTGACCGGATCGTCAGCCTGTCGCATGCGGTGACGGCCAAGGCAGACTACCGCGACCCGCTGGCGCGCTTTGCCGATCCGGTGTGCTTCCTCTCGGCAGGGCTCCCGCAGGACATGCTCGTCACCATCGCCAACCGCATGGTCGACGATGCCGGGGACGCCGGGATCGCGCTGGCGGGGAAGGACTGCCAGCCGAACGTTGCCGTGCTGTTCGTCGATCACGGGGCGATTGATCTGCAGGGCCTGCGCCTTCATGACAATCGCCTGTTCGGCAATCTCAAGCCTGAAGACATCCGCGCGATCATCCGCGAGCCCGGCCCGGTTCATACCTGGTGGATCACGCAGGTGCGCAGCAGCGATGGCAAGCCGCTTCAGCCCGGCTCCGCCACCGGTCCGGCGATGCTCTCGATCCAGACCAATTCGCGCCTGCGGGCCGAAACCAAGCGCGAGGTGCAGTACGCCGTGATCCTGATCGACCGCGAGGCGCTGGTGGGGCTGGGCACCGACCAGATCGCCGACTATGCCGCGATGCGCGTGCTGGGCGGGGCCAGACCGCCGATATCCGCGCAGGACGGCACGATCCTGACGCTGTTCCAGCCGGGCGCAACGCCGCCCGGCGCGATGACCGCGTTCGACCGCAGCTATCTGAAAGCCTTCTACAGCGGCGCTGCCGACCTCAAGGCCGCCAGCAAGACCAACCAGATCGCCA
Organism: Novosphingobium sp. 9; assembly: GCF_025340265.1. Classification (NCBI taxonomy): domain Bacteria; kingdom Pseudomonadati; phylum Pseudomonadota; class Alphaproteobacteria; order Sphingomonadales; family Sphingomonadaceae; genus Novosphingobium; species Novosphingobium sp. 9. The sequence goes on from NZ_CP022708.1 coordinate 1,312,292, forward strand.
CCTCGATAGAGCGCGACGCCCGCAAGAGCGACCGCGCCAAGACCGACTGAGCCTCAGTCCGCCTTGCGGCGATAGCGGAAGTACCAGACCTCGTGCCCGTAGACGGTGCGGGCCTTGTGCTCGTAGCGCGTTTCCGGCCAGCCGCCGGGACGGACCTGGAAATCGCCGGGCTTCTCGCAGAGCCAGTCGAACTGGTGGGTGTGGCGCTGCATCACCATCAGCGCGTGGCGCACGTAGATCGCGTGATCGGTGCCGAAGCGGAATTCGCCGCCGGGCTTGAGCTTGGCCGCGATCATGTCGACCGGGCCGTCGTTCATCATCCGGCGCTTGGCGTGGCGGGCCTTGGGCCAGGGGTCGGGGTGCAGCAGGTACACGAACGAGAGCGAGCCGTCGGGAATGCGCGCCAGCACTTCCAGCGCATCGCCGTGATGGATGCGCACGTTGGGAATCGGCGCGTGCTCGCCGTTATCTCCGGAGACATGCAGCAGCGCCTGCGCCACGCCGTTGACGAAGGGCTCGGCACCGATGAAGCCGTGATCGGGCAGCATGTCGGCGCGGTAGGCCATGTGCTCGCCGCCGCCGAAGCCGATCTCGAAATGGAGCGGGCGATCGTCGCCGAACAACCCCGCCGACGTCACCTCGCCTTCGAGCGGAACCGCGATCTGCGGCAGGAGATTGTCGACCAGCCCCTGCTGGCCCGCGCGCAAGGGCTTGCCCTTGGAGCGGCCGTAGAGGCGGTTGAGAGTCGTGGGATCGCCGGATTTATGTGCCGTCATGGCGCGCGCCCCTGACAGCAAGCCGCCGCGCGGTCAATCTTCCAGATACGAAAACGGCCCGCCTGCAAGGCGAGCCGCGTTTCGTTTTCGGACAGAGAGCGCGCAGATCAGGCTGCTTCGACCACTTCCTCAGGGTCACGCAGCACATAACCGCGGCCCCATACGGTCTCGATATAGTTCGATCCGCCACAGGCATGCGCCAGCTTTTTGCGCAGCTTGCAGATGAACACGTCGATGATCTTGAGTTCAGGCTCGTCCATGCCGCCATAGAGGTGGTTGAGGAACATTTCCTTGGTCAGCGTGGTGCCCTTGCGCAGCGAGAGCAGCTCCAGCATCGCGTATTCCTTGCCGGTCAGGTGCACGCGGGCGGTATCGACCTCGACCGTCTTGGCGTCGAGGTTGACGATCAGCTTGCCGGTACGGATGACCGACTGCGAATGCCCCTTCGAGCGGCGCACGACGGCGTGGATGCGGGCGATCAGTTCCTCGCGGTGGAACGGCTTGGTCACGTAATCGTCGGCACCGAAGCCGAACGAGCGCACCTTGCTGTCCATTTCCGAAATGCCGCTAAGGATCAGCACCGGGGTCTGCACCTTGGCGACGCGCAATTTCTTGAGCACGTCGTAACCATGCATGTCGGGCAGGTTCAGGTCGAGCAGAATGATGTCGTAATCATACAGCTTACCCAGATCGAGGCCTTCCTCGCCCAGATCCGTCGAATAGACATTGAATCCTTCCGCCGTCAGCATGAGCTCGATCGCCCGTGCGGTGGTCGGTTCGTCCTCGATCAACAGCACTCGCATTTGGGTCGTCCCCTTCTTCGCCCTTTGGCCGCACGGCGCCGATGGCGCACATCGCTTCGTGCCAAGTATTAACCATAGGAGGAATGAACGATAAAGGTTAATTTGCCGTAAACGCGAGGAGCCGAACGCCTCCCGGCGTTAACCTTTAGGGGGTTTCCCGTGCGACTTTCATCGATGCGAGAGCCGCCGGGCGGCTTGCAAGCCCCGGATTCCCGCGATTCGCGTGGATTTGCCGGGCGGGAAGGCCGATCCGCTTGAGATAGCTCCACAAACCGCACTGGATGCCGATCAGCATCAGGATAAAGGGCTGGAACGCGATTCCCACGAAGAGCGAACCGATCATATAGACCACATGCGCCAGCTGGAGCGACACCGCCAGCGGCGCCACCCACGAGTCGTCCGGGCCGCCATGCTTCGTCCAGCGGCGGCGAATCATCTCCATCTGAACGATGCCCGACAGCTGAAGGAGTATCCACAGCGCGAAACCGGGGAAGCCCTGTTCGCCCAGCATCTCGAAGTAGCTGGAATGGAACGCGCGGCCCTGCTCGACCACCGGGGTATAGACCATCGTGGTCATGCCCGCAGACGTATCGGCAACGACGGTGTCGTAGGATACCTTGCTGGACAGGTAGACCTCGAAACCGCCGCCCATCGGGTGCTGCTTCACATAGCCCCAGGTCCACTTCCACACACCAAGGCGCGTACTGGCGGACTGGTCAGCCTGATGGTCCTCGATCGTGTTCATGCGGGCGAGATAGGATTGCGGCAGGAACGGCACCGCGATCATGCAGGCCAGCGCCATGCCGGCGCCGATCACCACGCGATGCTTGGCCGTGCGCAGATAGAAGACGCACAGGATGCCCAGACAGACAAGGCCGGTGCGCGCCTGCGTGCCCACCGGGATCAGCGCACAGGCAAAGATCAGCCCCGCCACATAGACCCAGACCAGCGGGGTCTTCGGCATGATCGTGCCGTGCTTCGCCAGCCAGATCACCAGCGGAATGATCGCCACCGCCACGCACGAGAGGATCGAGCCCTCGAACAGGCCGGTGTTGCTCTCGATGAAGATATGCAGTTCGCCATAGCCGCCGCCGCCGCCCACGGTCTTGAGGCCGCCGTCGACGATCAGCGCGCTGGCCGCCAGCACCATCGTCAGGGCCGCAGCCTCGATTCGCAGCCGCGTGCGCAGCGTCAGCGGCAGGAAGATCGCGAAGACCAGCGCCTTCCACACCCAGGCCCACTTCTCCAGCGCTTCTGCCGGATAGTCCGCCCGCAGCGTGCTGACCGCGCAATAGGCCAGCAGCAGCACCATTAGCCCCTGCCGGAAGGTAAAGCGCGAATCGCGCTTGTCGTCGAACGCCAGCCAGCCGCCGAACGCCGCGACGAACGTCAGCAGCGAGATCGGGATATGGCTGAGGAATCCCCAGGTCAGCAGTTGCGGCTGGACGATATCGACATAGAGATAGCACAGCACCCACAGGAACGGGCGCTGGAAGCCGACGATCAGGAAGCAGGCGAGAAACCCGGTGAGCGCGAGGTTAAGCATCCTGTTCGGCAGCTCCGCTCTCGCCCTGAGCACCGGGCCAGACCACGCCGCGACGCACGGGCTGACGGCCTGAAACCGGCGTTCCGGCCTCCACATCATCGCGCTCCGTGCGATCGGTCGATTCCACATCGAGATCGCCCCGGCGCAGCAGTTGCCACACGGCAAAGGCCAGCAGCGCGTGGCTGAGGGAAAGTGCGAGGAGATCGACCATGGCTGTTTCTCCTAATAGCCATGGGTTGATCGGGCGTTAAGCGTTCTGCGATAGGTGTGTCCTCATGACCCGCATCCTGCACGTCCTCGACCACTCGCTGCCGATCCACAGCGGCTACACCTTTCGCACCCGCTCGATCCTGAAAGCGCAGCAGGGCCTGGGCTACGAGGTGCGCGGCGTCACCGGGCCGCGCCAGAGCGCCTCGGGCGCGGACTTCAAGGTGAACAACGAAGCCGATGGCGAGCTTCAGGAAGGGCTGATCTTCCATCGCACGCCCGGCACCGTGTCCGGACCGCCCGGCCTTCGCGAATGGCGCGAGATCGCCCTGTTCGCGCAAGGCATCGAGGCGGCAGTGGCCCAGTGGAAGCCCGATATCCTTCACGCCCACTCGCCTGCGCTGTGCGGCCACGCCGCCCTGAAGGTGGCCCGCCGCCACAGCATCCCGCTGGTCTACGAGATCCGCGCCTTCTGGGAAGATGCCGCCGTCGGCAACGGCACGGGCCGCGAAGGCTCGCTCAAGTACCGCCTCACCCGCTGGCTGGAGGATCGCGTCGTGCGGCAGGCCGATGCCGTCGTCACCATCTGCGCGGGGCTGCGCGACGATCTGATCGCGCGTGGCAACGATCCGGCGCGAATCAGCATCTCGCCCAACGGCGTCGACCTCTCGCTGTTCGGCGAACCGGCACCTCGCGACGAGGTGTTGGCGCGTGACCTCGGCTTCGTGAAGGCGGACGGCACGCCTTGTCCGGTGATCGGCTTTATCGGCAGCTTCTACGATTACGAGGGCCTCGACGACCTGATCGCGGCGATGCCCGCATTGCTCGCCCGCCAGCCCGATGCGCGGCTGCTGATGGTCGGCGGCGGCCCGCGTGCCGAAGCCTTGCGCGCGCAGGCCGAAGCCTCCAGCGCGGCCCATGCGATCCGCTTCATCGGCCGGGTGCCGCATCACGAGGTGGAGCGCTATTATGCGCTGTGCGACGTGATGGCCTATCCGCGCAAACGCAGCCGCCTGACCGATCTCGTCACCCCGCTCAAGCCACTGGAAGCCATGGCGCAGGACAAGATCGTCGCGGCCAGCAATGTCGGCGGCCATCGCGAACTCGTGACCGACGGCGTGACCGGCGCGCTGTTCGCCGCCGACGATCCTGCGGCCACGGCAGCCACGTTAGCTGACCTGCTCGAACAGCGCGACCGCTGGCCCGCCTTGCGCGCCGCCGGGCACCGGCATGTTGCCGAAGCGCACGACTGGGCGCGCAACGTTCGGCGTTATCAAACAGTTTACCAAAACATTCTTACAAGCGATGCTCATGCAGAGCCGAATGTGACCGTCTGACGGGTGCATCCGATTCGCGACCACTGGACGGGAAACATCATCGTGGCGGATTCCACAGGCAATTCCTCGGGGCGCAATTCCTCGGGCACGAGCCAGCCCAACGGCCAGCCCATCACCCGGCACCCGCTGTTTCCGGCGATCGTCGCCCTGTGGTGTGCAGCCGCCTTCGGGATGGGCAGTCTGGTGCTGCCGGTCACGATGGTGGAGCATGCAGTCTCGGCGACCCATCTCGACACGGTGATCCCGAAGGCTGCACCGCCGCTCGGCGCCACTGCCCGCATTCTGGTGGCCTTGGGGCTGACCTGCCTCGGCGGCCTGATCGGGTTCGTGCTGGCACGTCGGATCGTGCCACCGGTCGTTGCCACGCCGGGCCGCCGTCCCTTGTCCCGTCGCGGGCAGGCGACTGCCGCCGCCAACGAGGTTCTGCCCGAATCGTTCTTCGACGAGCCCGCGATCGAGGGGGATTTCTCGGAAGCCGCTGCCGATGAGATCAGCCGCCCCGCCTTCGCGCCGCCGCTAGACATGCCGGTCCAGCGCCGCCGCCGCGCCCTTGCGCTGAGCGATATCGAACCTGTGTCAGAGTCGATGCAGGACGAGGACGTACCTGCCACGCCTTTCTTCCAGCATGAAACCGACAGCGCGGTTGAATCCGCGCCGTTCGAAGCGCTTGAAGAAACTGCGCCGCATATGGAAGAGATCGAAGCCGAATCCCACTTCGTCTCGGTCCATGACGATCACATCATCGTCAACGACGACTTCCAGAGCGAGGCCCATGCGCTGACCGCTTTCGATGCCCACCATCCCGAAGACCTGCCCACGCCGATCACCATCGGCCGCGAGGATGCGGCTTTCGACGATGACATGCTGGGCGAACATCGCGTCGATACTTCCGGCGCCAATCCGTTCCAGATCTTCACCGCCAGCGCCACGGCAACGCCGATCGAAGCGTTCGAGGCCCCCGGCGCACCCCTGCATGCCGATTTCTCGCACGCCGAACCCGAAGTCGAAGCAGAACCCACACCGGAACAGGCGACGGTCAACCACGCGCCGACAGCACCCGAGATGACCGAACATCGCGAGACCAACCGCCTGTTCGCCAGCTTCGTCACCGCCGGGGCTCCCCCCGCGATGGAAAGCGTTGCCCTGCCGTCCGAACCGGAAACCGGCTTCTCGCTGCTGCCCGGCGCAGACGAGGATGCCGACCGCTTCGTCGTTCCCCCGTTCACGCTGCCGACCGAAGAACTGGCAACCGAGGAACCAGCAGACGAAAGCCGCGTGGAGGAGAGTGCGCACGCAGAGGCCAACCTGTCGGAGCGCCATGATGGCGCGCCTGTCGATCCGTTTGCCGCCGATATCGTGCCTGCCCCTGCTTTTGCGAGCCCCACTGCAGCAGGCAGCGCAGCCGCGCGCATCGCCGCCAGCGATCTCGATGACCTTTCGCCGGTGGAACTGCTCGAACGCCTCGCCATGGCGATGGATGAGCAGCGCAAGGCGCAGGCCGAAGCGCAGACCCGCGCGGCGGATGCCGCCGCTGCCGCCCGGCTTGCAGCGGCGCAGCCCGCACCGCAGCCGGTGATGCAGATCGTGACCGCGTTTTCCCCGCCGCCCGTCGCAGCCCCCCTTCCGCAGGGTGAGCCGACGCCGCCCGAGACCGAGTTCCATGTCAGCGTGCAGCGCACGGAACCGGCCCCCGCCAGCGACTTCACGCGTCCCGGCTTCGTCAGCTATCCGTCGAGCACGTCGGCATGGCATGTCGAGGAAGAGGCGCCCGCCGAAGCGATCGCGCCCGCCTGGCACGCCGCCGAAGTCACGGAAACGGACACGCCTCCCACGGATTTTCAGGACAGCGACGCACAGGCACCGATCTTTGCCGGTGACGCACCGATGCCGATCACTCGCATCCCCACCGCGCTGCGACCGGTCACGCTCGCGCCTATCGAGGAGACGGGGCAAGACGACGAAACCGCGTCGCTCGCCAGCTTCCCGCCGCTCCATGCGGTGCCGTCGAACTGGGGCGAGGCCACCTCCATTGTTGGCGATACCGTCGGCGCAAGCATCGACGAAAATGCCATTCCCGCACCGTTCGGTGCTCCGCATTCGCTTCATGCCGCCGAACCGGAGGCAGAGGACGCCGAGGACCGTGCTCTCGAAGACGGCTATTCCTCGCTGCTCAACCTCTCGCGCCCTGCCCGTGCCCCTCGCGCCTTCGTGCGGATCGAGGACAGCGAGGCCGATGCTCCGGCGGATCTCGCCGAGCCGCTGCCTGCCGTCGTCTTCCCCGGCCACGAAGCGCAGGCCGTTCAGGCTCCCTTCGAGGCGCCGTATGGCACGCCACAGGCCATGGAACCGACCGAGGCTCCCGTGGAACCTTCGCCATCGGCCTCCCGCCCGTTCGATGCCCCGCGCACGCTCGGCGCCGGTGGCCATGCCGACCCGGAAGAGACCGAACGCGCCCTGCGCGCCGCGCTCGCCACGCTCCAGCGGATGAGCGGCACGGCCTGATGCCCCCGCTTGGCCGCCTGTCACCGACAGACAATGACGGCGGCCCTTAAACGCGCATCACTCGCAACAAAATGACTTCTTGAAGTCCGAATAGCAAATTTTCTGACGCGACATTTGCCTTCCTAGTTGCAAATTCGCCCGTCTGTCGTCATGGGGGCCGCAGGACCCACCTCTTCGCAGATCGCAGATGCACGATTCGTGCATATCGATGCGATGAGCGGTGGTCCCCCGACAAAACTTGACAGGACGGATACTATCGATGGGATTTCCTGAACCCCAAGGCCTTTACGATGCGCGCAATGAACACGATGCCTGCGGTGTGGGCTTCGTCGCCCATATCAAGGGCCAGAAAAGCCACGCGATCATTAGTCAGGCCCTGGAGATTCTGAAAAACATCGACCACCGCGGTGCGGTGGGCGCCGACCCGCTGCTGGGTGACGGCGCAGGCATCCTGATCCAGATTCCCGACCAGCTCTATCGCACCTGGGCGCAGGGCGCGGGCATCGAACTGCCGCAGCCGGGCCACTATGGCGTTGCCATGTGCTTCCTGCCGCAGGACGAGGCCGCGCGCGATTTCGTGGTCTCGGCCTTCGAGAAGTTCGTGAAGAAGGAAGGGCAGATCCTGCTCGGCTGGCGCGACGTGCCGCTGACGCTGGACGGCCTTGGCAAGACCGTGCTCGAATCGATGCCGGTCATCCGCCAGTGCTTCGTCGGTCGCGGCGACAACTGCGCCGATCAGGACGCGTTCGAGCGCAAGATCCTGGCGATCCGCAAGCAGACCCAGAACCCGCTCGAAGCGCTTTCGGTCAAGCATGACTTGCCCGGCCTGACCGAGCTGTACATGCCCAGCTTCTCCAGCCGCACCGTGGTCTACAAAGGCCTGCTGCTGGCGACGCAGGTCGGCTCGTTCTACGACGATCTGCGCGATCCCGCGTGCGTCTCTGCGCTCGGCCTCGTGCACCAGCGCTTCTCGACCAATACCTTCCCCAGCTGGAAGCTGGCGCACCCGTACCGCTTCATGGCGCACAACGGCGAGATCAACACGGTTCGCGGCAACGTGAACTGGATGAACGCGCGCCGCCGCACCATGGAAAGCGAGCTGCTCGGCGCCGATCTCGACAAGATGTGGCCGATCATCCCGCACGGCCAGTCGGACACCGCCTGCCTCGACAACGCGCTCGAACTGCTGCTGGCCGGTGGCTACAGCCTCGTCCACGCGATGATGATGCTGATCCCCGAGGCCTGGGCCGGCGATCCGCTGATGGATGCCGAGCGCCGCGCGTTCTATGAATATCATGCCGCGCTGATGGAGCCGTGGGACGGCCCCGCCGCCGTCGCCTTCACCGATGGCCGCCAGATCGGCGCCACGCTGGACCGCAACGGCCTGCGCCCCGCGCGCTTCCTGGTGACCGACGACGACATCTGCGTGATGGCTTCCGAAAGCGGCGTTCTGCCGATCAAGGAAGACAACATCGTGCGCAAGTGGCGCCTCCAGCCCGGCAAGATGCTGCTGATCGACTTCGAGGAAGGTCGCATCATCGAGGACGGCGAGATCAAGGCCAAGCTGGCCAAGGAAGAGCCGTACGAGAAGTGGCTGCAGCAAGCGCAGTACAAGCTGGCCGACCTCGACGTGATCGAGCCGGAACTGGCCGAACTGCCCAACCCCACCGGCACACTGCTCGATCGCCAGCAGGCGTTCGGATATACGCAGGAAGACACCCAGCGCTTCCTGGAGCCGATGGCCGTCAATGCCGACGATCCGCTCGGCTCGATGGGCACCGACACGCCGATCCCGGTGCTGTCGAACAAGTCGCGCCTGCTCTATGACTACTTCAAGCAGAACTTCGCGCAGGTCACGAACCCGCCGATCGACCCGATCCGCGAGGAACTGGTGATGAGCCTGGTCTCGATGATCGGCCCGCGCCCGAACCTGCTCGGCCATGACGCAGGCACGCACAAGCGCCTCGAAGTGGCGCAGCCGATCCTGACGGACACCGGCCTTGCCAAGATCCGTTCGGTCGAGGCCGCGCTCGACGGTGCCTTCCGCACCGGCACGATCGACATGACCTGGGACGCCGCGACCGGGGCCGAGGGCCTCGAAATGGCGATCAAGGAAATGTGCTGGGCCGCGACCGAAGCGGTGCTGGCGGACAAGAACATCCTGATCCTGTCCGACCGCGCCGTCGGCCCCGACCGCATCGCCATGCCCGCGCTGCTGGCGACCGCTGCCGTCCACCAGCACCTCGTCCGTCAGGGCCTGCGCATGCAGACCGGCCTTGTGGTCGAGACCGGCGAGGCCCGCGAAGTGCACCACTTCTGCGCGCTGGCGGGCTTCGGCGCCGAGGCGATCAACCCCTACCTCGCCTTCGAGACGATCGAGGCGATCCGGGTGCGCAAGAACCTGCCTGTCTCGGCGGAGCAGGCGGCGAAGAACTACATCTACGCCATCGGCAAGGGCATCCGTAAGGTCATGTCCAAGATGGGCATCTCGACCTACCAGTCGTACTGCGGCGCGCAGATCTTCGACGCTGTGGGCCTGTCGACGGCCTTCGTGAACGCCTACTTCAGCGGCACCGCCACCTCGATCGAGGGTGCGGGTCTGGCCGAGATCGCGGAAGAGACCGTGCGCCGCCACACGGCGGCGTACAGCGACAACCCGATCTACGCCAACATGCTCGACGTCGGCGGCATCTACGGCGCGCGCGTGCGTGGCGAGGAACACGCCTGGACCAGCACCAACATCGGCCTGCTCCAGCACGCCGTGCGCGGCAACGTGCCCGAAAAGTACCGCGAGTTCGCGCAGACCATCAACGACCAGTCGGAGCGGATGCTCACGATCCGTGGTCTGATGGACTTCGTGCCGGGCCAGTCGGTGCCGCTCGACGAGGTCGAGACGGCAGCCGATATCGTCAAGCGCTTCGCCACCGGCGCGATGAGCTACGGCTCGATCTCGTGGGAGGCGCACACCACGCTGGCACTGGCGATGAACCGCATCGGCGGCAAGTCGAACACCGGTGAAGGCGGTGAGGACCCGGTTCGCTTCCTGCCGCTGGAAAACGGCGATTCGATGCGCTCGTCGATCAAGCAGGTCGCCTCGGGCCGCTTCGGCGTGACCACCGAGTACCTCGTCAATGCCGACGACATCCAGATCAAGATGGCGCAGGGCGCAAAGCCCGGCGAAGGCGGCCAGCTGCCGGGTGACAAGGTCGACAAGACCATCGGCAAGACCCGTCACTCGACGCCGGGCGTCGGCCTGATCTCGCCGCCGCCGCACCACGACATCTACTCGATCGAGGATCTCGCGCAGCTCATTCACGATCTCAAGAACGTGAACCCGACGTCGCGCGTCTCGGTCAAGCTGGTGTCCGAAGTAGGCGTCGGCACGGTCGCGGCGGGTGTCTCGAAGGCGCGCGCCGACCACATCACCGTCTCGGGCTACGAGGGCGGCACCGGCGCTTCGCCGCTGACCTCGCTGACGCACGCAGGCAGCCCTTGGGAGATCGGCCTCGCCGAAACCCAGCAGACGCTGCTGCTCAACAACCTGCGCAGCCGCGTGGCGGTGCAGGCCGACGGCGGCCTGCGTACCGGACGTGACGTGGCGATCGCCGCGCTGCTCGGCGCCGACGAGTTCGGTTTCGCCACTGCCCCGCTGATCGCGGCGGGCTGCATCATGATGCGCAAGTGCCACCTCAACACCTGCCCGGTCGGCGTAGCCACGCAGGACCCGGTGCTGCGTTCGCGCTTCACCGGCCAGCCCGAGCATGTGGTGAACTACTTCTTCTTCGTCGCCGAAGAACTGCGCGCGATCATGGCCGAGCTGGGCTTCCGCACCGTCGCCGAGATGGTCGGCCGCGTCGATCGTCTGAACATGAAGAAGGCGATCTCGCACTGGAAGGCCAAGGGCGTCGATCTCTCCAAGGTGCTCTATCAGGCCCCGCTGGGTGACGGCCCCTCGCTCAACTGGAGCGAGACGCAGGACCACGGCCTCGAACTCGCGCTCGACAACGACCTGATCGCGGCCTCTGCCGCCGCGCTGGAAAGCCGCGAGGCGGTGCGCATCGAGCGTCCGATCATCAACGTCAACCGCACGGTCGGCGCGATGCTCTCGGGCGAAGTCGCCAAGCGCTATGGCCACGCGGGTCTGCCTGACAACACCATCAGCGTGAAGCTGACGGGCGTTGCCGGCCAGAGCTTCGGCGCCTGGCTGGCCCACGGCGTCACCCTCGACCTGACCGGCGATGCCAACGACTATGTCGGCAAGGGCCTGTCGGGCGGCCGCGTGATCGTGCGCCAGCCCGGCCACGTCGATCGTGAGCCGACCGAGAACATCATCGTCGGCAACACCGTGCTCTACGGCGCGGTCAGCGGCGAGGCGTTCTTCAACGGCGTGGGCGGCGAGCGTTTCGCGGTCCGTAACTCGGGCGCCATCGCGGTGGTCGAAGGCTGCGGCGATCACGGCTGCGAATACATGACCGGCGGCACCGTGGTGGTGCTTGGCCGCACCGGGCGCAACTTCGCGGCCGGCATGTCGGGCGGCGTCGCCTACGTCTATGACGAGGACGGCCTGTTCGCGAAGCTGTGCAACACCTCGATGGTCGATCTGCTGCCGATTTCGGCAGAAGCCGACGAGGACGAGGGTGCCGGTCGTCCGCAGCAGCGCACCAACGGCGTCACCGACCTCGGCATGGGCGACATGCTGCGCCACGACGCCGAACGCCTCAAGATCCTGCTCGAACGCCACCACCTGCATTCCGGCTCGAAGCGCGCCCGCGCGCTCCTCGACGACTGGGGCAATGCTCTGGGCAAGTTCATCAAGGTCATGCCGCGTGACTATGCGAAGGCCCTGCGCCAGCAGGAGGCCGAACGCCTCGAAGCCGCCTCGGTCGCAGCAGAATAAGATTTAGGAAGACAAGACTATGGGCAAGGAAACCGGCTTCCTCGAACTCGACCGCCAGGACCGCACGTACGGTCCGGTCGAGGGTCGTCTCAAGAACTACAAGGAGTTCGTCGTTCCGCTTCCCGCGGAGACGCTCAAGGCGCAGGCCTCGCGCTGCATGAACTGCGGCGTGCCGCACTGCCACACGGGCTGCCCCGTGAACAACATCATCCCAGACTGGAACCACCTGGTCTACGAGGACGACTTCCGCAGCGCGCTGGAAGTCCTCCACTCGACCAACAACTTCCCCGAGTTCACCGGCCGCATCTGCCCCGCCCCGTGCGAGGCAGCCTGCACGCTGAACATCATCGACCAGCCCGTGACCATCAAGTCGGTGGAATGCGCCATCGTCGACAAGGGCTGGCAGGAAGGCTGGATCACCCGCGTCCCGCCACCAAGAAGACCGGCAAGTCGGTGGCCGTAGTCGGCTCCGGCCCGGCAGGCCTCGCCTGCGCGCAGCAACTGGCGCGCGCCGGTCACTCGGTGACGGTGTTCGAGAAGAACGATCGCGTCGGCGGGCTGATGCGCTACGGCATCCCCGACTTCAAGATGGAGAAGCACCTCATCAACCGCCGCATGGTGCAGATGATGGCCGAAGGCGTGGAGTTCCGCACCTCGGTCGAAGTCGGCGTCTCGGTGTCTGTGGCCTCGCTGAAGGAGAACTTCGACGCGGTGGTGTTCTCGGGCGGTGCGGAAGACCCGCGCCCGCTCAACATCCCCGGCTTCGAGCTGCCCGGCGTGCGCTTCGCGATGGAGTTCCTGACCCAGCAGAACAAGCGCAACGCGGGCGACGACGAAGTGCGCGCCGCACCGCGCGGGTCGCTGACCGCCACCGGCAAGCACGTCATCGTCATCGGCGGCGGTGACACCGGTTCGGACTGCGTGGGCACCTCGAACCGTCAGGGCGCCGCTTCGGTGACGCAGCTGGAAATCATGCCCAAGCCGCCGCTGCACGAGAACAAGGCGATGAGCTGGCCGTTCTGGCCGCTCAAGCTGCGCACCTCGTCCAGCCACGAGGAAGGTGCCGAGCGCGACTGGGCCGTGCTGACCAAGCGCGTTCTGGGCGACAACGACGTCACCGGCCTCGAATGCGTTCGCGTCGAGTGGAAGGACGGCAAGATGGTCGAGGTCGAGGGCAGCGAGTTCACGCTCAAGGCCGACCTCATCTTCCTCGCCATGGGCTTCGTCGGCCCGCGCAAGGCCGGCATGATCGACCAGTCGGGCGTCGCGCTCGATGCGCGCGGCAACGTCAAGGCCGACACCAACGACTATCGCACCAGCGACGACAAGATCTGGTCCTGCGGCGACATGCGCCGCGGCCAGTCGCTGGTGGTCTGGGCGATCCGCGAAGGCCGCCAGTGCGCCCGCGCGGTCGACGAGGCGCTGGTCGGCGCGAGCGAACTGCCGCGCTGATCCCTGTCAGCTTAGCCGACACGAAAAGGGCGCCGTCATCGCGGCGCCCTTTTTTCGTCGTAGTCTACCGATTTCCCGATCCGCTCATGTCGAGCAAAGTCGAGACATCCCGCGCTACCGTGCCTCAACTGCGCTCGACACGAACGGATGAATGGATGAGACCACGCCTGATCCGATTAGCCCGCATGAACAAATGCGGACTTTCGATCAATGGAGAGCGCAGCCCGAAAGCTGCTATAAAATTGGCGCATCGGTCGAATTAATCGACAACAAAGATCACGCGATCTTCTGCCTCTTCTCCACTGGTGCCGTGAATTGAGATGATCTCGACTAGCCAGTCAAACACGGTCAGACCAGCGCCTCGGCGAGCATCGGACAAATCACGTTGCACGGCATCACGATTGGAAGGATGAGCACCGCTCAAGCCGCAATTCTAACTGCCTGACAGTTTCAGGATATCCCAGCGATGCACTCGCGAGTTCTGAATTATGCCATCGAAAAACGAACCCTTCGACGGCGTTCCGAAGCCCCCTAAGAACGCGTTGAATGCGTCAAGATTCTGGCTCCATCACGCCTCCAAGAACCCTACATCGCTAAATTGCTTGAAGAAGCTTTCTAGCGAGGGCGTGCGTGCGCCATCGAAAACATATTCGCTTGCCATGGCGGATCAGATAATGGGTGATTTTCCCGTTCGCTACCGCAGCATTTTTATCCAGCCTGACCAGAAAGCGGATCGTCCGCTCACCACCCATAACAGACCTTAAATCTCGACGCAGAGCTTCAACTCAGGCCCGTCATGTGCCGTGCGAGGTCGACCCACCACACAGGTTTGGCGAACCACAGCACCATCGAGGTGAACTCCACGCCGACGATCAGCGGTACGCCCCAGCGGTAGACTGCATGTACGCGACCCGTCGTCACCTTGTCGTGGATCATCCCGGCGGCATAGAGCGGCAGGTTGGAGAGGTAGAAGTAGGTTCCCGCGCCGGGGATCGGAATGCGGCCGAAGCCTGCCTCGGCGATGGCGGCGGTGGCGAGATACATCAGGCGGCGGTGATAGTCGGGCCGCTTGCGCAGCGCGATGCCAAGCCAGGCGCAAGGCGTGAAGATCACCATGTCTGCCAGCGGCGTCGCCACAAAGGCCAGGTCGTTGGCCACCTGTGTCGAATGAAACGCCAGAATGTCGAACCGGCGCATGACCAGCGCGGTCGCCACGCCCAGCGGCGGCATCACCAAGGCCAGTGCCGCGCCCAGCCAGCCCAGCGTCATATGCAGACGTCGCTTGCGGACCTGAATCAGCAGCACCTGCGCGCAATAGACCACGAACCAGCTGACAAACACCGCCGAGTGCACTGCCAGCAGTACCGGGCGATGCACCTTGGGGTGGATCACATAGGCCGGAAATTCATACCCGAAGCCGAGCACCATGCCACCGGCGATGATAATCGCCATGGCCGTATGAAAACGAATCCAGCGCCCACGCAAAAGCGCACGCCAGTTCCATCGCCCAGCCGTTGTCGCCTGTGTCGCCATTCCCGCCTTGCTCCATGAAGAAGCACCCACAAGCGGCCTTATACCATCAAGCCTAAGCACACGTTAATCCTGATGGAGGCGGCAAGTCCTGCACGTTCAGGACACCTTTGCGACATCACGATAAGTCTGACATTTTATCTCGACCAGCAGATCGGGAGACCATCTCCTGCGAGACCTGAACAAACGGTCGGGTAGCACGCTCCATCGCATGCGATTGCGCACAGCGGCGGCAGCACATCGCCCCTTACGTTGAAATTTTATTGCCATAAAATACGCGACATTGCGATTTTTCTGCTCACGATGTACTCCGACAAGAAAGGCGCAACAGAATATGGTGCTGCCGCCGGGAGAGTATACCTTGAACACCAGACAATCACGCTGGGCCACACATCGCTTTTCACCTCCTTTCACAGCGATTTTTCAGGGCTGCAAGCGAGCGCCGTCCCCATTCCTTTTGCCTGACAATAATCCATGAAGCCTTGCCCCATCCCGATGAGCATCCCCGAAAAGAGCCATGCCTCTGTCCATCCGCGTGCAGGCCTTCTGGCACTGACCATGTTCGGTACTCTCATGGCACCGATCCATGCCAAGGCCGCTTCTGCCCCATCTTCGCCAGCCGAGAGACAACCGACAGCGACAGCGGCTCTCGCCCTCCGGGTTGCCGATGCGATCCGCAACGATCCTGCGCTGTCGGCGCCGATCCGCGGCAGTATCACGCTCTACGATACGGGGGCCGCAATCCCCTCGCTCGCAGACGTTGAAGGCGCCGGAGCGGCACGGATCACATGGCGATCCTCCGCCCCGGCGATCCTCAGCGATACCGACCGCAGGAACGGCGCCGACGTCGTCCGGAAAGGCGTCGTCACGCGGGGTTCGCGCGATCGCGCCGTCACCCTCACCGCGACGATAACGGTGCCGGGCAGCAAGCCGATCCGCGTTCCCCTGAAACTGAGCGTGCTTCACCGCGCCACGCTGTCCGCGATGAACGCCTACATGTTCGTCTATTTCACCGGCAACAGCGAGGACGGCGAGAAGCTGCGCTTCGCCACATCCGATGGCAACAACGCCCTCGAATGGAAGCTTCTCAACGATGGGCAGCCGGTCCTTACATCGTCCAAGGGCACGCGAGGCCTGCGCGACCCCTTCATCATGCGTTCGGTCGAAGGAGACCGCTTCTTCCTGCTGGCCACCGATCTGTCGGCGGCCCGCACCGGGTGGACACACGCAACCGATCAGGGAAGTCACTATCTGGAAATCTGGGAATCGACCGATCTGGTCCACTGGGGCAAACAGCGCCACGTAAAGGTTTCGCAGCCCACTGCCGGCATGACCTGGGCTCCGGAAGCCTCTTACGACCCGACAATCGGGGCCTATGTCGTGTACTGGACATCCACGCTGTTCGCCGATGCCGCCCACACCCGCCCGGACGGAAACGGCCCGCAGATCCTGACCTCGATCACGCGCGATTTTCGCAGCTTCACGCCGCCCCGGCCCTGGTTCAAGGCGGCAGACCTGCCGGAACTGGTCAAGGATCGCGGCATGATCGACACCACGGTCATGCGGGTCGACAACGCCTTCTACCGCTTCACGAAAGCGACGCAGGCTCAGGGGTGTCCATCGGCGGACATCATCGGCCAGCGCTCCACTTCGCTTCGCGCCTCGATGGCATCGGGCGCCTGGTCGATGGTGAGCCGGTGTATCGGTCGCCATGCCGGAACACCGGAAGTGGAAGGCCCAAGTGCCTTTCCCGCCAATCCTGGCGACACCAGTGGTTTCAGATACTTCCTGTGGGTCGATAACTATGGCGGCATCGGATACATCCCGCTGGCGACAAGCTCGCTGGCAGGAGACGTGCACTGGACCTACCCGCAGACGTTCCACCTGCCGCCTTCGCCGCGCCACGGCACCGTGATGTCGATCACCGCCGCCGAACGCGACCGCCTTGCTGCACAGTGGAATCCGGCGCTCCTCGTCACTTCGGTCACGCCGGTCGCCCTGTCGGCCCCGTCTGCCTCGCATATTCCCCCGTTGCTGCAAACCGTCACCGCACAGTTCAAGGACGGACACAGCGAACAGGTCGCCGTCCGCTGGCATCTGCCCAATGCGTCGCAGCTTGCCCGTGCCCGTAGCCCGATCCGGATCGAGGGGCAGCTTGCGAACTCGGCTGCGACACCGGCCACGGCGACGATCGCCATTCGGGCGCCGCAATGATGTTTCTTGGGACGCTTCCAGATCGGCAAGCCCCCCTTCCGGCTGCCTGGCCCACGTGTCGCCGCCACGATCGAAAGTTCCGAAAAATGTCCGATACCCGCAGTACCATAGCCGCCCTTGCACTGGCCTGTCTGGGATCGTCGCTGCCGGCAACGCCCGCTCATGCCGAGCATGCGCCTTCCACGACCCCAACCGCGACCACACTCCGTCTTGCCCCCGCCCGGCTGGCCAGCGAGACATGGATCGTGCCGCCGGTCGTCATGCCGGGTACGCGTCTCCCCACACCGCCGGGTTATTCCGTTTCCTGGATGCTGGACGGCCAGCGCCTGCGAACCTCCGTGCTGCAGAACGCCAGCAGCAAGGCAAAGGCCGTACAACTCACCGGCACCATGACCTTGCCAACCGGCGAAGCGATCACCAAGCGCTTCAAGGTGCTGCTGCTTGGCAACGACGCGCATCGGCTGATCGCCTACGCCCGTATCCCGACGGGGGCGCAACAGGCCAACCAGCCGCTGATCGCACGCAGCGTGCATCTGGCACTCGGCATTCCGGGAAAGAAACCACAACCGCTCAATGGCAACTACGGCGTACTGTTCGCCAGCGGTGACTATGTCGGCATCGACCGCGTCGACCAGCGCGGTATCGCCAACCCAGCGCTGTTCTATTTTGCCGACGGCAGTCTGGGCATCATCGCCACCCGCGTGACCATGGCAGGTACGCCCGTGCCATCGCAATCGTCCAGCGCCCTGATCTACAAGGCGGATCCGCACCACCATGCGAACTTCACCGAACTGGGTCTGCTCCATCTGGATGCCGCTGGCGAGGTTCGGTATCCGCAAGCCGTATGGGATTCATCCGCCGGGCACTACGTGGTATCCTGGAAGGACCAGTCCGGCGCCCCACACTGGGCGACAGTGGAGGATCTGGCCCGAACGGAGATGGTCCCAACGCCGTACTTCCCTTTCGCCCACGGGATGCGTTCGCAGATTGCCGTGCGGGGAAATCTCAGCGCAACTCATGAGGGACCGCTCGCAAGTGTCGACACAAGGTCAGGCGATACGGGTCTGGGGGCATTGCCGATGCCGGGGTGGCCAGCAGCCTGGCGATCAGCGGTAGCGTCGCCAAGGCGCTGACCAACCGCTTCGGCCGCATCGTGAACACGAAATCCTGGGTCGATCCGCGAACCATCGTGGCAGGAGACGTCGCCGCCTTGGGCACCGCCCGCGTCCATCTGCTCTATTCGGATGGCTCCACTGCAACGCGCGCCATCGACTGGAACAAGGCCGATCTCCGCCGCCTCGCGGCAGCGCGGACCGGGACTTTCACGATCAGGGGACAGGTTCGGCAACGCGCCTATCCGGAGATTTTCGCCTACAACCGCGCCGATCCGGTGATCTACCGCTACGATCATGCCGGCACCACCAAATACCTGTTCGTCGCCACCGATGACACAGGCAATCATAACGTGGCCTCGCCCCATCTGGCGATCCGCGTCGCCGACAGCATCAGCGAACTCGCCGACGCCAATGGCGGCCTTGCCCGCGAGGTCGACTTGCTCAATCGCCGCACGCGCCATGATCGAACCGTTGAAGGCAAAGTGATCGCGGGGTGTTACTGGGCTCCCGAACTGCACGAAATCGGCGGTCGGCTCTCCCTTCTTTTCGCGCCCTGCTTCAATCCTGACGACAACCAGAAGAACGAAGGTGGACTCTGGTCCACCGTCGAATCGCACATCATGCAACTGCGCGAAGGCGGCGATCCGGCAAACCCGGCGGACTGGTCGAAACCGGCGGCCGTGCTCAAGGCCGACGGCAACCCGCTGGGGCGCGAGGGCTTCGCGCACAACATCAGCCTCGACATGTCCTATTTCGAAGTGCGCGGGCAGGGATACTATATCTGGTCGCAACGCTATCTTCCGGGCGCCACACCGATGGGCGATCCCCTGACATGGATCGCCAAAGTGGATCCGGCCCAGCCGACCCGGCTGACATCGCCTCCCGCCCCGATCATCGCCCCCGATCTCTCGGTCGAGGAAAACCTCGCAGAAGGCGGGTTTGCGCTGGTTCATGATGGCCGTGTAACGATCATCTATTCAAGTTCGAGCGTGAGTCCGACATATGTCGTCAGCGGGCAATGGGCCAACGCGGATGCCGACCTGACGAATATCGACAACTGGCACAAGTGGGGTGCCCCGCTTCAGAAGAGCGCGCCGATGCCGGCAGGTATCACGGACTATCAGCATTATCAGCAGGGGCCCGGCCACGGCGCCTTCACCACCGACGAAGACGGCAACACGCTCTACATCTACCATACCTGGGGCAATGGCGTGGGGGGGACGGACGCGATGCCCGAGTTCGACGCGTCCATTGGGTTGCCGATCAGCGCCCGATCCTAGACATGAGTTCCGATGAGGAGGTCGCACCCGCCAATCGCACCGTAACGATGCGCGTTACGATCAAGCCGCGGTCTTGATGCACAAGCCGTGCCTGCCGGCAAAAGTGCACAGGGCAGGCGCGTCATAAACAGCGGTCATGCAAGACCGATCAGGTGCACTACCTGCAAGACAAAGGCCGACGGAACGGATCCGCCGGCCTTTGTTGTTTATCCTGCGACCTGCCGGTTGAGAGGCCTTATTCGTCTTCCGCCGAGGGGCCGACCATCATCTCTTCGGCAAGACCTTCGGTCTTCGTGCGGATCGCCTTTTCGATGCGATCGCAAATCTCGGAATTTTCCTTCAGGTAGGTCTTCGCGTTCTCGCGGCCCTGACCGATGCGGATCGAATCGTAGCTGAACCACGAACCCGACTTTTCGACGATGCCGGCCTTCACGCCAAGGTCGAGGATCTCGCCGATCTTCGAGATACCCTCACCATACATGATGTCGAACTCGACCTGCTTGAACGGCGGGGCGACCTTGTTCTTGACCACTTTCACGCGGGTGGCGTTGCCAACGATATCGTCCCGGTCCTTGATCTGGCCGGTGCGGCGGATGTCGAGGCGGACCGAGGCGTAGAACTTGAGCGCGTTGCCGCCCGTCGTCGTCTCCGGGTTGCCGTACATCACGCCGATCTTCATGCGCAGCTGGTTGATGAAGATCACCATGCAGCGCGAACGGCTGATCGAACCGGTCAGCTTGCGCAACGACTGGCTCATCAGACGGGCCTGCAGGCCAACGTGGCTGTCACCCATCTCGCCCTCGATTTCGGCGCGGGGACGAGCGCGGCAACCGAGTCCACCACCAGCACGTCGATCGCGTTCGAGCGGACCAGCGTATCGGTGATTTCCAGCGCCTGTTCGCCGGTATCTGGCTGCGAGACGATCAGTTCGTCGATATCAACACCCAGCTTCTTGGCGTAGACCGGATCAAGCGCGTGTTCGGCGTCGACGAAGGCCGCGGTGCCGCCCATCTTCTGCGCTTCGGCGATGACGTGCAGCGCCAGCGTGGTCTTGCCCGAGCTTTCGGGGCCATAGACCTCGATCACGCGGCCACGCGGCAGACCACCGATGCCCAGCGCGATGTCGAGCCCGAGCGAGCCGGTGGAGATCGCCTCCACCTGCATCGTCTCCTTCGAGCCGAGCTTCATCGCGGAACCCTTGCCGAACGCCTTGTCGATCTGGGCCAGCGCGGCCTCTAGGGCCTTCTGACGGTCCATGTTGTCCTTTTCCTTGCCTTCCTGGATCAGCTTGAGCTGAGCAGCCATGTCACTTACCCCTTTGCTACCGGCCTGACCGGAAAGGTCAATGTCGCGAAAGCTCATGTATCGCGTTTGTTCTAACGGAACAAGGGGTGAACAGCGGCGAATTTCCGTTTTTTAACGCCGCTTCGCCGTGGTACTCAGAACTTCCCCCACTTTTTCGGAGAGCTGCTGCACCGAGAACGGCTTGGGCATGAACCAGGCATCGGCGATGCTGATCTCGCGCCGCAGCTGCTCCTCGGCATAGCCCGACATGAACAGGACCGGCAGCCGGGGGGCGATCTTGCGGATCTCGCGCGCCATCGCCGGACCATCCATCGTCGGCATGACGACATCGGTAACGACGATATCGAACCTCTCGCCCGCCCGCACGATCTCCAGCCCTTCCTCGCCGTCGCGCGCGCTCTTGACGGTGTAGCCCTGCCGGGTCAGCGCGCGTTCGGCGACGATGCGCACCGGGTCCTCGTCCTCGACCAGCAGGATCGAGCCGCCGCCTGCCCACTGCACGGGCGCGGGCTCGGCGCGGGTGGGAACGGCAGTGACGGCCTCGCCCGGCGCGGCGTGGTGGACGGGAAGATAGACGCTGAAACTCGTCCCTTTCCCCACCACCGAATCGGCGAAAATGAACCCGCCCGACTGCTTGACGATGCCGTAGACCGTCGAAAGGCCAAGGCCGGTGCCCTTGCCCTGCTCCTTGGTGGTGAAGAACGGCTCGAAGATCTTGGCGAGATGCTCGGGCGCGATTCCGGTTCCGGTGTCCGACACGATCAGCGCGGTATAATCACCCGCCGGAATGATCTCGCTGCGCATCGCGCGCACGTCGGTGGTGCTGATGCGCTTGGTCGCGAGCGTCAGCGTACCACCCGCCTCGCCCTTGCGGCCTGAACTGAGCATCGCGTCGCGCGCGTTGACGGCGAGGTTGACGATGACCTGCTCCAGCTGCGTCGGATCGGCGCGGACCGGCCCCAGATCGCGATCGTGCGTGACGACCAGCTGGATCTTCTCGCCGATCAGGCGGCGCAGCATCTGCGAGACGTCGGCCACCACATCAGGCACCTGCAGCACTTCGGGGCGCAACGTCTGCTGGCGCGAGAAGGCGAGCAGCTGGCGGGTCAGCGAGGCCGCGCGGTTCGAGTTCGCGCGGATCTGCTGGATGTCGTCATAGTCCGAATCGCCGGGCGTATGGCGCATCAGCATGAGGTCGCAGGTGCCCAGAATCGCGGTGAGCACATTGTTGAAATCGTGCGCGACGCCGCCTGCCAGCTGGCCGACCGCCTGCATCTTGGTGGCCTGCGCGACCTGCCGCTTGAGGCGGGCCTCTTCGGTGGAATCGGTAAGGCCGAGCAGCACCGCCGCCTCGCCAAGCCCGCGCACCCCGGCAAGGCTGAGCGAAACCGGGTCCTCGGGCTGGGCGAGCAGGCGCACGGCCAGGTCTCCGGCAGCGGCAGGGCCTTGCGCGAAGCGGCGGATCGCCTCGGACAGCGCGCGCTTGTCGTCGCGCACCACCAGATCGGTGGGATAGGTCGGCGGCTCCAGCCCCTCGCGCCCCGCCGCGCGCATGAAGGCGGGGTTGGCGAACAGCACGCGCCCGTCGCGGTCGGCCATGGCGAGACCGAGCGGAAGCTGGCCGAGCATCGCTTCGAGATGCGGCGCGGCGGTAGTGCTGCCCTCGCCCGCGCCGATGCCGCTGCCCGCCTCGACGACCAGCATCAGCGAGGGCGTGGTGTCCGGGTCGGGCTCGACCGGCAGATCGGGATCGGCGACGGGAACGTGATAGATCGTCAGCGCGCCGGGGCGGGTCGGCGCGTTGCCTTCGGGCACTTGCGCCCAGTAGACGCGATCGCCCTCGTCCTGCCGGAGATAGCCGACGAAATCGGTGCCGGTGAGGTCTGCCGCGCCATCGCCCACCGCGCACTGCGCGAAACCGGCGCTGGCGGCGCGCAGCGAGCCGTCGGGATCGACCAGCGCTGCGGCGATCCCGGCGCGGGCAAGCGCGCGGCCCAGCTTGCCGTCGAGCGCGCGGACAAGCGCGCCGACCGGATCGTCGATCCCCTGCCGGGTCGCGCGCCAGACGAGGAAATCCTCACCCCGGCCACAGCGCGTGGCTTCCATGCGCCAGCGCCGGACGAGGCCCGAGGCGGCATCGTGGCTTTCAACATCGGCCAGCCCGCTGCCATCGCGCCAGGCGGCGCGCGCCGCTTCGGCAAGACGCTCGGCAGAGGCGCCGTCCACCGGCAGGCGTGGCGGCGCGGCGTATGTGCCGAACCACGCCCCGAACGTGGCGTTGGCGCAAGTCAGCCGCCCGGCGCGGTCAGTGATGGCGACGCCTTCGTCAGGCCGCTCGACCGCAGCGACCGTCACCGACCAGTCGGGCTCGGCAAATTCGCTGGCCACTTCGGCAGGACGCCTGCGGGCGAGCGCGAAGGCTGCGCCGCCCAGAACCAGCACGGCGGCAAGGAACACACCCGAAAGCAGCATGTCGCGGCTGATCAGCCAGACGAGCACCACGCCCAGCAGCAGCGCCGGGGCGACCACCCGCAAGTCGGAGAAGGTGAGCACGGGCGATCCGATGCGGTCGTCGGGCTCGCCGGAAGTCTGGCCCAAATTCAGGCCCGGTATCAAGCGGCGTCCCGCTGCGCGTGGAGCGCGGCGCGGTGGCGGAGCTTGTGGGCGATCCACAGGCGCCAGCCGACAGCGGCGGCAAAGTAGCTCACGAAGGTCGCCACCAGCGATTCGATCAGCAGCCCCAGCACGATGGCCGGCGCGGTGTCGGACCACAGCCAGCGCCACCACACGTCCACGCCCGCGCCCTCTTTCACCATCATCCGCACGGTATCGACATCGGCATGGAAGCCGAAGGCGTTGCCGATGGCAACGGCAACCGGGAGGATGATCAGCAGCGTCGTCAGCGGATTGGAGATGAACGTCACCGCTGCCGCGATCGGGATATTGGCGCGGAACGGCACGCACATCAGCGCCGAACCGACGATCTGCACGCCGGGGATCAGCGCGAAGATGCCCACGAACATGCCCACCGCCACACCGCGCGGGACCGAGCGGCGGGTGAAGCGGAACAGCGCCGGGCGACGGGCCAGCGGCGCCGTGAAGCGATTGGCGGCAAGCTGCTCGTGCGTCGGCATCTGGCGGTGCGCCCATGCCATCAGGCGCTGCGACAGCGTGCTCATCCGTGGTCGCGCATCAGGCGGCCCTGCTCGCGCTTCCAGTCACGTTCCTTGATGGTATTGCGCTTGTCGGCAGCGTTCTTGCCCTTGGCCAGCGCCAGTTCGACCTTGGCCCGCCCGCGCGAGTTGAAATAGACCGAAAGCGGCACCAGCGTCATGCCCTTGCGCTCGACCGCGCCGTGCAGCTTGTCGATCTCGCGCTCGTGCAGCAGCAGCTTGCGCGGGCGCTTGGGAACATGGTTGAAGCGGTTGCCGTGGCTGAATTCGGGCACGTTGGCATTGACCAGCCACGCCTCGCCGCCGCGAATCTCGGCATAGGCCTCGGCAATCGAGCCTTCGCCGAAGCGCAGCGACTTCACTTCCGTTCCGGTCAGCGCGATGCCCGCCTCGAACACATCCTCGATGTGATACTCGAAACGCGCCCTGCGGTTTTCGGCGACGGTTTTCTTCTTGTCGAACGTGGAGTGCTGCGGTCTTGCCATGATTATGGCCCATGTAGGCGTTGACCGCCAAAAAGGAAATGGCGTGAATCGCGAGTTTCGCTGCTCCATCTGCGATAAGGCGTCGTTACGGACTGCAGCTTGTATTGTTGCCAATCTGTAAGTTGCAACCCAGCTCCCACAGTGTTTCAATGTCCCGCTCGACTGGGGGCAGTCGATTGAAAGTACGGGGAATACGACATTGACATTCACGCGAAAGGTCTCGCTTTTGGCGGCGATGACCGGGCTTGCCATGGCAACGATCGGTCACGCAGCGCCGCCAGCACCGCCACCACTGGCCGCCTACGGGAATCTTCCGGCTCTTTACGAGGTCGCGATCTCTCATTCTGCGAAGGCCATGGCCGGGATCATCCGTCAGGGCAATGTCAGCGTGCTGATGGTGCTGGACATGCAGCTCAAGCCGATCCTCTCGCAGAACCTGGGCGATCTGAAAGTGCGCGGGCTGGAGTTTGCAGGGGACGAGATCGTGCTGGTACACTACAGCACGACGGCCCGGCTCGAAGGTTTCACGACACCCAAGGCGGAAATCGGTGCTGCGCTTATCGTACCGCTGAACGGTGGCAAGCCGGATGTCACTTTCAACGGCAGCCGCGATTTCCAGAAACTGACGATGGGCACTTACGGCCTGCGCCAGATCGATGGACGCTGGAAGGCCTATCTCGGCGCCATGTCGACCCACGATCGCGGCAACCAGGGGGATCTGAACACCAGCCCGGCACTGGCCGAGCTCGACCTTGCCACCAACAAGGCGCGGCTCATCGCCTCTGCTGCGGTAGGCAATACCTCTCATGACTGGGTGCTGGACAGCGCGGGCAAAGTGACCGCCGAACTGACCCTCTACCAGAACAGCGGTTCGTGGAAAATCGCCAATCCGAAAGGGCAATTGCTGGCGCAAGGCACTTCCAGCACCGGCGATGTATCGCTGCTGAGCCTTGGCCGGGACGGCACGACGCTGATCTACTGGATCCGGGACGAGGACGGCGAAACGCACTTGATGGAAACGTCCTTGACCGGTGGCGCCGCTCCGAAAGAGCTGCTTCCCGATGAAGCCATCGGCCAGGTGTATATCGACAGCGCCAGTTCGCGCCTGCTCGGCTATCTCAGACAAGGCGACAAACCGCAGCCTGTGTTTTTCGATCCTGCCCAGCAGGCAGCCATGAGCAAGATCTACCAGGCTTTCAACAAGTCCCATCTGGAGCTGATTGATTATACCCCCGACTTCCAGCACGCGATTGTCGAAACCAGCGGAACCGGCGATGCGGGAACCTACTATCTCGTCGATGTGCACAACCTAAAGGCCAGCCCGATCAGCAGTGAACGCCCGGCCATCGCTCCCGAACAGGTGGGTGCTGTTTCCGTCGTTGAATACAAGGCCGCAGACGGTCTGGCGATGGATGGCATTCTGACCCTGCCGCCGGGCCGTGAAGCGAAGAACCTGCCGGTCATCCTGTTCCCGCACGGCGGGCCACATGCCGCCGACGAGGCTCAGTTCGACTGGTGGGCCCAGGCTTTCGCATCGCGAGGCTATGCCGTCTTCCAGCCCAATTTCCGCGGGTCGACCGGACGCGGCGATGCCTTCCGCAATGCCGCCTACAACGAATGGGGACGCAAGATGCAGACCGACATCTCGGACGGTCTGGCAGAGCTAGCCAGGCGCGGTATCGTCGATCCCAAGCGCGCATGTATCATGGGCGGCAGCTACGGCGGTTATGCCGCGCTGGCCGGCGTCACGCTGCAACAGGGCCTATACAGATGTGCAGTAGCCGTCGCTCCCGTCTCCGATCTGTCGATGATGTATCGCTCGGAAGTCTACGCCAGTGCCGATGCGCCGATGTCATGGCGCTCGATGCGCAAGTTCCTGGGCGATCCTTCGACGTATGACGCCAATTCGCCGCGTCAGCAGGTCGCAAAGGCCGATGCGCCGATCCTGCTCGTTCATGGCAAGGACGATACGGTTGTCCCTTTCCAGCAATCGGAAGTGATGGCCAACGCATTGAGCCATGCGGGCAAGCCCTATGAAATGGTGGTTCTCAACCACGAAGACCACTGGCTTTCCAACAGCGACACGCGGTTGCAGATGCTGACGGCGGCGACCGCTTTCGTCGAAAAGTACAACCCCGCGAATTGAACGCGAGAATCCCCCTGGCTACAGCACGATGCCTGGCCAGGGGCAGGGATCGGCTGGACTTACAGCAACCCGGCGTGGACCAACGCCTTGTCCACGGCATCGCGGGCGGTCTGGTTGCAGGGCACCAGCGGCAGGCGCAGCTCGTTCTGGATACCCTCGAACACCTTCGAGAGTGCATACTTGCACGGCCCCGGCGAGCTGTCCTCGAACATCGCGTAGTGCAGCGGATAGAGCAGGTCGTTGAGGCGACGCGCCTCTTCCAGATCGTTCGCCGCGCAGGCCGCCTGGAACTGCGCGCACAGCGCAGGCGCCACGTTCGCCGTCACCGAGATGCAGCCAACGCCCCCCGCCGCGTTGAACGGCAGCGCCAGCTCGTCGTCGCCGCACAGCTGGGTGAACTGCTTGGAAATGCCCATGCGATGGTCGGTCACGCGCGACAGGTCGCCGCTGGCGTCCTTGATCGCAAGGATCTTGTCGGGGAAGCGGCGTGCCAGCTCGCACACCGTCTCGGGCTTGAGATCGGACACCGTGCGTCCCGGCACGTTGTAGAGGATCAGCGGCAGATCGACCGCTTCGGCAAGATAGGAGAAGTGCGCCAGCAGGCCTTCCTGGCTCGGCTTGTTGTAATAGGGCGCGACGACCAGCGCGGCGGCCGCGCCGCATTTCTTCGAGAACGTCATGTGCAGCACGGCATTCATCGTGTCGTTGCTGCCGCAGCCCGCGATCACCGGCACACGGCCCGCAGCCTGCTCGATGCAGACCTCGATCACGCGGTGGTGTTCGGCGTTCGACAGGGTGGAGCTTTCGCCGGTCGTGCCGCAGGGCACCAACGCCGACGATCCCGATTCGATCTGCCAGTCGACCAGCCGCCGGAAGGCCTGCTCATCGAACGCTCCGTCGCGAAACGGCGTGACAAGTGCGGGAATGGAGCCCGAGAACATGGACTTTACCTCTGCTGACGTTCAGATGTTCAATTCGACGTGACACCAACAAGGGGCAAGGAGCCCCCGCGCCGGACCACGGTTCAGCGCCTGATAAGGAGCCTTTTCCCAAAATGTCCAGCGTGCTGCGCATCACAAAAGGGACGAGGAAGCAGATGACGGGCATTTCTTCGGCAAGAATCGCAATGTTTTCCGCGCTGATGGCGGCAGGATCGTGCGCTGCGCTGGTCGCGACTTCGGCGCAGGCCCAGAGTGCCTACCCGTCGGGCAGTGCGACCGGGCAGCCGACCAGCCTGCTGCCGGGCGCCTATCCCAGCCAGACGACACAGCGCACCGCGAACGGCACGCCGATCGTCTCGCAGCCGGTGGTCGAAGGGCAAACCGCGACCTATCCGGCATCGACCTATCCGGCGCCGACGACCTATCCCTCCTCCACCTATCCGGCACAAACCTACCAGCCCGCGCCCAGCGCCTACCCCGCCAGCAGCTATCCTGCCCCGACCAGCGGCGGCGCACCGGTGATGGCGGCCTCGGACTGGGATGCGGCGCGTGCGCAGGCGGCGCAGGACCATGATCTGTCCGCGCACCAGTCGGTCGACCGCTGGCGCCAGCTGACCTCCAGCCCGAACATGGGCTTTGCCGCCTATGCCGGGTTCCTCATCAGCTATCCCGGCTATCCCTTCGAGGAACGGCTGCGGACCTATGCCGAGAACGCGCTGAACACCGAACAGCCCAGCGCGCAGTCGCTGGTCAGCCTGTTCGACCGTTTCCCGCCGCTCACCAGCAAGGCCGCCGGGCGCTATGCCGTGGCGCTGACGCTGATGAACCGCTCGGACGCGCGCCAGAAGGCCGTCGATGCATGGCGGCAGGGCTCGCTGCTGCCTGCCGACGAGGCGATGATCCTCCAGCGCTGGGGATCGGCGCTGACGCAGGCCGATCATGACGAGCGTATGAACCAGCTGCTGTGGCAGGGGCAGACCGATCAGGCCTCGCGCGAGATCGCCTATACCTCGCCCGCCAAGCGCAACCTGTTCATGGAGCGGCTGTCGATCGTGCAGGGCTCCTCGCCCGGCACGCTGGGCCTGCAACTGGGCGGCGATCCGATGCGCGACGGCGGCTATGTCTATGCCCGCGCCGTGCAGGCGCGCAAGCAGGGCAATATCGCGGGCGAGATTTCGCTGCTCGCCAACCGCCCGCAGCTCTCCGCGCCGGTCGCCGAGCCGGACCAGTGGGTCCACGAGCTGCTGATCGCCGCCAAGGGCGCCGACGATTCGAGCGCGGTGCGCATCGCCGCCTCGATCGACGACGGCTTCGCGCCCGGCACCGATGTTTCCCGGCAATCGTTCAAGGTGCGTGACGACTACACCTCGCTGATGTGGCTGGGCGGCACCAAGGCGCTGTGGAACCTCAATGATCCGCGCCGGGCCGCGCCGCTGTTCTATCGCTATGGCGCCGCGGCACAAACACCGGGCACGCGCTCCAAGGGGTTCTACTGGGCCGGACGCGCCGCCGCGCAGGGTGGCGACAGCTCCGGCGCAATGCGCTATTTCGAGATGGCCGCGCGCTATCCCGAATACTTCTACGGCCAGCTTTCGCTCGAACGGATGGGGCGCTCGATGCCCAATCTCGCCACCGTCTCGCACGCCAGCCCCAGCGATGCCGAGCGCCGCGCGTTCTATGCCAAGCCGATCACCGCCGCCGTGCGCGACGTCGCCCGCGATGGCGACTGGCAGACGACGGTGCGGTTCTTCCGCGAGATCTCGAACCAGGCGCAGGACGAGGATGACTACTCGCTGGTTGCCGACCTTGCCCGCCAGACCGGACGGCGCGACCTTGCGGTAATCATGGGCCAGTCGGCGCATACCGAAGGGCTCGGCAGCTTCGGGCGGATCGCCTATCCGCAGATCCCGGTGCCGCAGGGCGCCAACTGGACGATGGACCATGCGCTGATCCGGCAGGAGAGCCAGTTCGCGCAGAACGCGCTCAGCCATGCGGGCGCGCGCGGGCTGATGCAGCTGATGCCCACCACTGCGCGCGAGCAGGCGGGCAAGCTCGGCCTCAGCTACGATCAGGGCCGTCTGGTCTCCGATGCGCAGTACAACATCCAACTGGGCGATGCCTATTTCGGGCGCCTGATGGACTATTTCGGCGGCTCCACTCCGCTTGCCGTCGCCGCCTACAATGCGGGCGCTGGCAATGTGAACAAGTGGCTGCGCGCGAACGGCGATCCGCGCACCGGGTCGGTCGACTGGATCGACTGGATCGAGAAGATTCCGATCTCGGAAACCCGCAACTACGTCCAGCGGGTGATGGAAAACGCGATCGACTACGACAACATCTACCCCGATCGCGCCGAGTATCGCGGCAGCAACCCGCTCAGCCACGCCATCGGCAAGCGCTCGCCGGGGTAAGAAGGCCCGGACAAGCGGGATACGGACAGGGGAAGCACGCCCATCGGCTTCCCCTGCCACCGCTTTCCTGCCATGAGCGCCGCCGCATGAGCCTGCCTTCCAAACCCGCCGGACCGCCGATCACCCCTGCCGGCATGGCCGCGCTGCGCGCGCGCTACGACCACCTGCTGGGCACCGAGCGCCCCGCCATCGTCGAGATCGTCTCGTGGGCGGCGGGCAACGGCGACCGGTCGGAAAACGGCGACTACCTCTATGGCCGCAAGCGCATGCGCGAGATCGACCGCGAGCTTGCCCACCTCGCGCGCCGCATGAAGGCGCTGCGCGTGGTCGATCCGTCGCACCAGACCGAGCGCGGCAAGGTATTCTTCGGCGCCACCGTGGAATTGGCCGACGAGGACGACGAGCGCATGACCCTGACCATCGTCGGCGATGACGAGCAGGACGCCTCTGCCGGGCGGATCGGCTGGAGCGCACCGATCACCCGCGCCCTGCGCGGCGCGTCCGTGGGCGACCTGCGGATCGTGCGACTGCCTTCCGGCGAGAAGGAATGGGAAGTGATCACAATCGCTTACCCGCCCCTCCCGGCCTAATTCCCCATCCAGTCGTTAAGTAAAAAATCGCAAAAATCAGCCCCTTGCCTAGAGACTTGTTAACCATAATCCCTTAGAGGCATTGCGTTAAGGGGTTGATCGACATTCAGAAGATGACGAGCCGAAAAGGGTGATTTTCCGAGACCCGGAGCGCAGCGTACTTCCTGTACGTGAGCACCGGAAGCTTGGAAAATCGCCATTTGCAGGCCGTCAGGGCTGAATGTCGGTCAACCCCAGGGACACAGTGGGGTGACGCAGGCAGCATGGCGACAACGGTGAATCTGGGACTGCTTTATGCAGGACTGTTCGCGTCGCTTTCGTTGCTTTGCCTGTGCGTGTTCCTCTCGATCCGGGGCCAGCGCGCAATCGCATGGCTGGCAGGCGCCCTGCTCTGCGCCGCGCTGGAGACCTGCACTCTGGTATTTTCCCATGGCACCGGGTTCGAACAGATCGGCGGGATCTGCGCCCTTCCCGCCGCCTACCTGTGTTTCGCGCAGGCCGTACGCCTCGCGACCGGCGGCGCGGACTGGGACCGGAAGCTGGCAGGGGTGGTGGCCGGGCTCACCGCCATGACGCTGGCGCTTCAGGGCAGCGCTGTCCCCTTCGTGGTGCAGGCGATCCCGTTTCAGGTCGGCTGCGCGCTGGCGCTGTTCGATGCCGGAGCGCGGCTCTGGCGACGGCCCGACAGGCACCTGAGCGACGCGATCCTGTCCGTCATCGTCGCCTCGCTGGCGGCGATCTTCATAACGCGCATCGTGCTGTTTCCCTTCATCTTTCCGCACGGAGCAGACTATTTCGCGGTCAAGAGCGCGAAAGTCGAACGGATGCTGATGCTGCTCGTCGGCACGCTCACCCCACCCTGCGTGTTCCTGCTGCTCGCCCGCATCATCGGCGGCCAGTTGAGCGAATATCGCCGCCGGGCCGAGCGCGACGGCCTGACCGGGCTCTACAACCGCGAGACCTTCGAGCGCCTCGCCGCCGCAAGGCGCGGCACCGCAGGCTGCATCGTGATCTGCGACATCGACCGCTTCAAGGCGGTGAACGACCGCTTCGGCCATCTTGCCGGTGATGGCGTGATCCGCAGCTTTGCCACCTTGCTGGCAGCCGGCACGATGCCCGCAGCGCGCATCGGCGGCGAAGAGTTTGCCCTACTGCTTCCGGGCGTCCCGCTCGCCGAAGCCAGGGCGATCTGCGACCGCCTGCGCATGGACTTTGCGCAGAGCAACCATTCCGAACTGCCCGGCGATCAACGCGTCACCGCCAGCTTCGGGCTTGCCGCCTACGCGGGAGCCGAACCGCTCGACATCGCCTGGCGTCAGGCAGACTCGGCCCTCTATCGGGCCAAGCGCTTCGGTCGCAACCGGGTG
The DNA here is from genome assembly GCF_025340265.1 of Novosphingobium sp. 9. Lineage (NCBI taxonomy): Bacteria > Pseudomonadati > Pseudomonadota > Alphaproteobacteria > Sphingomonadales > Sphingomonadaceae > Novosphingobium > Novosphingobium sp. 9. The sequence continues at coordinate 1,344,369 of NZ_CP022708.1, forward strand.
TGTCTGGCAGGAGAGGCGCCGATACCCCACAGTGCGGCCCTGTACACAGCAGACGGCAGCGGCGCAGCCTGACGCCGCAGCCGCCGTCGTCAGACGTGGTCGTCAGGGATGGCTGAGCGTACGACGCACCGCGTCGTGCCAGCCGGCGATCAGCGTGTCGCGTTCGGACTTGCCCATTTTCGGTTCGAACAACTGGCCCTGCGTCCAGGTTTCCGACAGTGCCTTGAGATCGGGCCACACGCCCGTGGCAAGGCCTGCGTGGAAGGCCGCGCCCAGCGCCGTCGTTTCGAGATGGACAGGGCGCTCGACGGGAGCCTCCAGCATGTCCGCCAGGAACTGGCAGAGCCAGTCGTTCGCCGCCATGCCGCCATCGACGCGCAGCTTGGCCGGTGCCTCGCCGCCGTCCGAGACCATCGCCTTGGCAAGGTCCATCGTCTGGTAGGCAACCGCTTCCAGCGCCGCACGGGCCAGGTGCGCCGCGCCTGCGCCCAGCGTCAGCCCGAAGATCGCGCCGCGCGCGTCCGGGTCCCAGTGCGGCGCGCCGAGGCCGACGAAGGCCGGGACCATGTAGACGCCGTGGCTGGAGGGGACTTGCGTTGCCATGTCGTTGGTTTCGCGGGCATGGGTGATCACCCCGATGCCGTCGCGCAGCCACTTCACCGCCGCGCCCGCCACGAAGATCGAGCCTTCGAGCGCATAGGTCATCTCGCCATTCAGGCGATAGGCGGGCGTCGTCAGCAGGCGATTGTGCGAATCCAGCGCTTCGGAGCCGGTGTTGAGCAGCATGAAGCAGCCGGTGCCGTAGGTGGACTTGGCCATGCCCGACTCGAAACAGGCCTGCCCGAACAGTGCGGCCTGCTGATCGCCCGCGACGCCCGCGATGGGAATTTCGGCGCCCAACAGTGCCTTGTCGGTCACGCCGAAGCGATGCGAGTTGTCATGCACTTCGGGCAGCATCTGCATCGGCACACGCAGCAGACGGCACATTTCCTCGTCCCAGCGCTGCTCGCGGATGTTGTAGAGCATCGTGCGCCCGGCGTTGGTGACGTCCGTCGCGTGGACCTTGCCGCCCGTCAGGCGCCAGATCAGGAAGCTGTCGATGGTGCCAAAGGCCAGCTCGCCCTTCTCCGCCCGTGCCCGTGCGCCGTCCACGTTATCGAGAATCCAGGCGAGCTTGGTGCCCGAGAAATAGGGATCGACCAGCAGGCCGGTGCGCTGGCGCACTTCGCTCTCGACGCCATCCTGCGCCTTCAACTCCGCGCAGACCTTGGCGGTGCGACGGTCCTGCCAGACGATGGCGCGGTGGATCGCCTTGCCGGTCTGACGATCCCAGACGACCACCGTTTCGCGCTGGTTGGTGATGCCGATCCCGGCAATGCCCGCAACGCCGACGCCGCTCTGCTCGATGGCGTCCTTCGCCACCTTCACGGTATCGCGCCAGATATCCTCGGGCTCATGCTCCACCCAGCCGAGGTCGGGATAGTGCTGCTCGAACTCGCACTGCGCCGTCGCGACCGGGTGCGCGGCGCTGTCGAACACGATGGCCCGCGTCGAGGTCGTGCCCTGATCGATGGCGAGGATATGCTGGGGCTGGGACATGAGAGACTCTCCGAGGGGATTTCGTTTCGTTCGTTCGAGTATTTTCGGATCAGGCGCCGATTTCGGCGTCCTGATCCGCTGCCTTGCGGTTGCGACCCGAGGGCAGGTAGGGCTTTACGGCAATCTGGTACAGCCCCGCGCCGAGCACGCCGCCGAGCAGCGGCGCGGCAATCGGCACCCACCAGTAAGCGCCGGGGCTGGGGAACGCGGACTGGTCCCACCCGGCCACGAACGCCAGCAGGCGCGGGCCGAAGTCGCGCGCGGGGTTCAGTGCCCAGGCTTCGAGATAGCCTGCCGAGGCTCCGATCGCGGCCACAAGCAGGCCGACCATCAGCGCGCTGGAATTGGCCTTCGGGGCGACTTCGTTGAATTCATCGGTGATCGCGAAAATGCCGAGCAACAGCATGCCGGTGAGGATCACCTCGTCCCAGAACGCGTGCATGACCGAGACATGTTCGCCCGGATGCGTGAAGAACACGCCCGCTGCGCCGCCTGCTTCGCGGGTGACGTGGTGCAGCGCGTTGTAGGCGTCGATTACCGGATGATAGAGCTGGAGCACCAGCGCGGCGCCGATAAAGCCGCCCACGACCTGCGCGATCCAGTAGGGCAGCACCTTGCTCTTGGGAAACCCGCGATAGAGCGCCAACGCCAGCGTAACGGCGGGGTTGGCATGCGTGCCCGAAACCGAACCCGTGACGTAGATCGCCATGGTCACGCCAAGGCCCCAGGCGATGCACACGCCCCAATAGGCCTGCGCGTAAGGGCTGGGATCGTAGAGCGTGATCATGGCAGCGGCGCTGTCGCCGATCAGGATGATGATCGCGACGGCCAGAGCTTCGGATATCAGCTCGCCGATCAGCGCGCGGTGCTTGTTCACTTTCGGTCCTCTCTCAACGATTCGACGTCGTTTTTCGTTTCACGCGGATGCCATCTGCACACGCTTTCGAATTTGCGTCAACTCTTTCGTTTGCATTTTCGTTTTGGCGAGCATATTTTCTGAAACGAAAGTGGAGCCTTCGAGTTCCATCAGAGTCGAAACCTGACAGCGATGACGCGCCCGGACGGTCGCACCATGGGAGAAGATCGAATGCAGCCGCCAGTTCCCAGCTCTTCACAGGCCGAACAGACCTACGACCTGCTGATCGTCGGTGGCGGCGTGAATGGTGCAGGGATTGCGCGCGACGCCACCGGGCGCGGCCTTTCGGTGCTGCTGGTGGAGCAGGACGATCTGGCCAGCTACACCTCGTCGTCCTCGACCAAGCTGATCCACGGCGGCCTGCGCTATCTGGAATACTACGAGTTCCGGCTGGTGCGCGAGGCGCTGATCGAGCGCGAACGGCTGCTGGGCATGGCGCCGCACATCATGTGGCCGCTGCGCTTCGTGTTGCCGCAGTCGCTTTCGCCGCGCCCGGCATGGATCGTGCGGCTTGGCCTGTTCCTTTATGATCACCTCGGCGGTCGCAAGGAACTGCCCGGCACCGAGACGATCGATCTCGACCGCAGCCCGCGCGGTGCAGGCCTCAAGCCCCAGAAGGGCGCGCGCAAGGGCGCACACAAGGGTAAAGCCTTCGTCTATTCGGACGGCTGGGTGGAAGACAGCCGCCTCGTTGCGCTCAACGCCATGGACGCCGCCGCGCGCGGTGCCCGGATCGAGACGCGCACGCGCATGACCGATGCCGTCAGCGAGAACGGCGAATGGCTGGCGACACTGGAAACGAAAGCGGGCGAGACCCGCAAGGTCCGCGCAAAGATGATGATCAACGCGGCAGGGCCGTGGGTCGACAAGGTGCTCGGCCGGATCGGGCGCGCCAAGAACGATCGCGGCGTGCGGCTGGTCAAGGGCAGCCACATGATCCTGCCCAAACTCTACGAAGGCGATCACGCCTTCATGCTGCAGAACCCGGACCGCCGCATCGTCTTCGCGATCCCCTACGAAGGCGAGTTCACGCTGGTCGGCACCACCGATGAGCCGTGGACCGAGGAGCCCGGCAAGGCCGAGATCAGCCAGCACGAGATCGATTACTTGTGCGAAACCGCGAACCGCTATTTCGATAAGCAGGTGACGCCAGCCGATATCGTGTGGAGCTATGCCGGTATCCGCCCGCTCTATGACGATCACGCCGCCAATGCCTCTGCCGTGACGCGCGACTACGTGCTCGATTTCGAGAAGGCGGAGGACGGAAAGGCCCCGCTGCTCAGCATCTTCGGCGGCAAGATCACCACCTATCGCAAGCTGGCCGAGCACGCGATGCAGCATGTCGCGGAAGTCTTCCCCAAGGCCGATACGGCCTGGACCGCAGGCGCAGTGCTGCCCGGCGGTGATCTGCCGGGCAAGGACTTCAAGCGCTTCGTCGCTGACCTTTCCGTGCGCTATCCGGGCTTTCCGGAAAAGCTGCTGCGCCGCCTCGCCCGCGCCTATGGCACCTGCGCGATGGAGATCCTTGGCGATGCCAAAACGCCCGAGGATCTCGGCCACCACTTCGGCGGCGGGCTTCATGCCACAGAGGTCGATTATCTGGTCCGTGCCGAATGGGCGCGCAGCGGTGAGGACATTCTCTATCGCCGCTCGAAGCTGGGCCTGCACGTTCCCGCAGGTACGCAGGACGCCATCGACGCCTACCTTGCGGGCCGCAGCAACTGACCCGATCCCCCTTCCCCCCGCGCACACTGGTTCTAGGAGCAGGACGATGCGCGGGATCAGGGGAGCGGGAATGACGACAGCAACCGAACAGCCGGACGGCGATATCGTCGCGGCCCGGCGCGCGCGCATCCTGGAGATCGCGCGCAGTGCAGGCAGCGTCATGGTCGAGGATCTGGCCGAGCGCCTCGCCGTCACCCCGCAGACCATCCGCAAGGATCTGAACGTCCTCGCCAAGCAGGCGCTGCTCTCGCGCGTGCATGGCGGCGCGCTGGTGACCTCGGGCGTCGACAACCTTGCCTATGGCGCGCGACAGGCCGTGGCGTCGGACGCCAAGGCGCGGATCGGCGCCGCCGCCGCCGCGCTGATCCCCGATGGCGCTTCGCTGTTCGTCAACATCGGCACCACCACCGAGGCGGTCGCCGCGAACTTCGCGCATCACCGCAACCTGATGGTGATCTCCAACAACCTGAACGTGGTGGACACGCTTTCGGGGCACAAGGCGATGGAACTGGTCAGCGTCGGCGGCAAGGTGCGCACCGGCGACCGCGCGGTGGTGGGCGCGCTGGCGATGCGCTTTATCGAGAACTTCCGCGTGGACTATGCCCTGATCGGCATTTCCGCGCTCGACACCGACGGCAGCCTGCTGGACTTCGCGATCGACGAGGTGGAAGTCTCGCAGACCATCATCCGCAATGCCCGCAAGGTGATCCTGGTGGCGGACAGCACCAAGGTCGGCCGCTCCGCCCCCGTGCGCGTATGCGGCATGGAAGCGATCGACTTCTTCGTGACCGACCATATCGAAGATCCGACCTTGCGCGCCGCCTGCGAACGCCACGGCGTCAACCTGATCGAGACCGAGCAGGGCTGAGGTCCGGCAATCGGGCGCGCATCTGTTGCCGCAAAGGCGCGGTGCTGCATTGCGGTAACGCAGATGCAATGCTTTCCGATTGCCAACGCGCGCGAACGCGGTAGCCTCGCAGCCGTTCCTTCTTCCGGAGACACTCGCCGATGCTTTCCCGCCTGTCCTTGCTCGCTGCCACGCTCATCGCCTCGACCACGCTTGCCGGCGGCGCGCAGGCGGCCTCTTCGCATGCGGCAGCCGATGCGCAGGCGCTCGATCTGGCGAAGAAGGCCATCGCCATCCGCTCGGTCGAAGGCCCCGACAACAAGACCATCGATGCCGACAACCTGTTTCGCGACGCGCTGATCGCGGGCGGCTGGGCCGCCTCCGACATCGAGGTCGTGCCGGTGGACGATACCGCCTACATGATTGCGACGTGGAAGGGCTCGGACCCGTCGCTCAAGCCGCTGGTCATCTCAGGGCACCTCGATGTGGTGGCCGCGAACCCCAAGGACTGGGAGCGCGATCCGTTCACCCCGGTCGTCGAGAACGGCTACCTGTTCGGGCGCGGCGCGAGCGACATGAAGACCAGCGCCGCCGTCACCGCCGCAGCACTCATCGACCTGCGCAAGTCGGGCTACAAGCCCAGGCGCACGATCATTCTGGAATTCTCGGGCGACGAGGAAACCAGCATGAAGACCAGCGCAATCATTGCCAAGAAGCTGTCGAACGCGAACCTCGTCATCAATATCGACGGCGGCGGCGGCATGCTCGACGAGAAGACCGGAAAGCCGCTGTTCTGGAACTGGGACGGCGCCGAGAAGACCTATAACGACTACACGCTGACCGTCACCAACCCCGGCGGCCACAGCTCGATGCCGCGCCCGGTGAATGCCATCGTCGAAATGGCACAGGCGCTCGAACGGATCGGCGCCTATCGCTTCGCGCCCGAGCAGAACGCGATCACCAAGGCCTATTTCGAGAATGCCGCCAAGTTTGAGCCCGATGCGAAGACCGCCGCCGCAATGAAGGCGATCGCCGCCAATCCGAACGACGAGGCCGCGCTCGCCGTGCTGCGCGCCGAGCCGGAAAACGTCGGCAAGGTCTCGACCACCTGCGTTGCCACCATGGTCAACGGCGGGCACGCGCTGAACGCCCTGCCGCAGAGCGTCACTGCCAATATCAACTGCCGCATCTTCCCCGGCCATACGCGCGAGGAGATCATGGCCGAGTTGCAGAAGGTCGTCGCCGATCCGGCGATCAAGGTGACGGACGCGACCGGCGATTTCTCGGTCGCCTCGCCCGCCTCGCCGATGCGCAAGGACTTCACCGCGGCAGTCGACAAGGCGATGGCCAAGGCCTGGCCGAACGTGGCGATCTTCCCGGTGCAGGCCTCGGGCGCCTCGGATTCGATGTGGTTCCGCGCGCTTGGCGTAGACAGCTACGGCGCCAGTCCGTTCTTCATCAAGGCCTCGGACGATTTCTCGCACGGGCTGAACGAGCGCCTGCCGCTGGTCGATATCACGCCGGGCGTCACCTATTTCCTGACGCTGATCCCCGAGCTGTCGAAGTAAGCCGTAACATCGTTCGCATCGCATGACCGTATCCTCGCCCGCACCGGCACTCGCGCCCCATCGCTACGATCCGCGCCTGCTTGCGGCGGGGGCGGCCATGCATGCGAACGACCTGCCCCGCGCCGAGCCGCTGCTGCGCGCACTGCTGAAGGACGATCCCTTCGACGTACGCGCGATCCGGCTGATGGCCGAACTCGCGGGCCGCATCGGGCGCTATACCGATGCGGAGAACCTGCTGCGCCGCGCGTTGGAGATCGCGCCCGGCTTCACGCCTGCGCGCGCCAATCTGGCGCTGGTGCTCTATCGCACCAACCGCGCGAGCGAGGCGTTGGAGGAACTGGCGCGCGTCAATCTGGAAGAGCCCGGCGAAGTCGGCCACGCCAACCTGCAAGCCGCCGCGTTCGGGCGCCTTGGGGCCTTCGAGGACGCGCTCGCGCTTTACGAGCGGGTGCTGCGCGAAATTCCCGATCAGCCGCGCGTGTGGATGAGCTACGGCCATATGCTCAAGACGGTCGGGCGGCAGGACGAAGGCGTTGCCGCCTACCGCCGCGCCATCGCGCTGCACCCGGCATTGGGCGAGGCGTGGTGGAGCCTTGCCAACCTGAAGACCGTGCGCTTCGACGAGGACGATCTGGCCGCGCTGCGTAGCGCCCTTGCGCAGCACGACCTGACGGCGGAGGACCGCTGGCACCTCGATTTCGCGCTCGGCAAGGCGCTGGAGGAACGCGGGCAAGCGGACGCGGCTTTCGCGCATTATGCTGCGGCCAATGCGCTGCGAAGAAAGCGTATTCCCTACAAGGCCGAGGAGACGACGGCACAGGTCGACCGCACCATCCCGCTGGCCACGCCGGAGCTGCTGGCGCAGGCCAGCGAGGCCGGATGCCCGGCGCCCGATCCGATCTTCGTGCTGGGCATGCCGCGTGCAGGATCGACGCTGGTGGAGCAGATCCTCGCCAGCCATTCGCAGGTGGAGGGCACTAGCGAACTGGCGGACATCGCCATGCTGGCCCGACAGGTGCCCGACTATCCCGCAGGTCTCGCCGATCTTTCGCCCGAGACACGACGCGCTCTAGGTGCGGACTATCTCGCCCGTGCCGGGGTGCAGCGCCACACCGACCGGCCGCTGTTCGTCGACAAGATGCCCAATAACTGGGTCCACGCGCCGTTCATCCGGCTGATCCTGCCGAACGCGAAGATCATCGACGCACGCCGCCACCCGATGAGCTGCGGCTTCTCCAACTTCAAGCAGCATTTCGCGCGCGGTCAGGGCTTCAGCTATGACCTTGCCGACATGGGAAAATACTACGCCGACTATGTGCGGCTGATGGCCCATCTCGATCGCGTGGCGCCCCAGATGGTGCACCGCGTCATCTACGAGCGCATGGTGGACGATACCGAAGCCGAAGTGCGCGCCCTGCTCGCCTTCTGCGGCCTGCCGTTCGAGCCCGCGTGCCTCGCCTTCCACGAGACGCAAAGAGCCGTCAGAACCGCCAGTTCCGAGCAGGTTCGCCGCCCGATTTATCGTGAGGGAACACAAGGTTGGCAGACCTTCGCACAGCACCTAGAACCCTTGCGGAGCGCCCTTGGTGATGTTTTGGAATATTACCCAGATGCACCACAAACGTGATAATTATGTCACTTTGATTGCCGATTATAACGCATAATTAGCAGCCCCGATTGACGATTGTTGCGGTGCGAGAGACCTTCGCCCCACAGCATTTCAGGGGGCTTTGATGCGGGTTTCGGTGTCGCGTGCAGTCAAGTTCGTCATCCTTGCCAGCTCGGCGCTGACCGCGCCCGCCGCGTTCGCCCAGCAGGCGCCGGCAAGCGCGGCCGCCAACTCCCCCACCAATTCCGACGCCAGCAATACCGTCATCATCGTCACCGCGCAGAAGCGCAGCGAAAACCTGCAGAACGTGCCGATCTCGATCCAGGCACTCTCCACGCAGAAGCTGGACGAGCTCAACGTCTCGAATTTCAACAGCTACGTCCAACAATTGCCCTCGGTGACGTTCCAGTCGCTGGGCGGGACGCCGGGCACCAATGTCGTCTACATGCGCGGCGTTGCCTCGGGCGGGGACGGCAACCACTCGGGCTCGCTGCCATCGGTGGGCGTCTATCTCGACGAGCAACCGGTCACGACTATCGGCGGCAATCTGGACGTCCACATCTACGACGTCGCCCGGATCGAGAGCCTGTCCGGCCCGCAAGGCACGCTCTACGGCGCCTCGTCGGAAGCGGGCACCATCCGCATCATCACCAACAAGCCCGATTTCAAGGGCTTCTATGGCCGCGTCGATGGCGAGGTGAACTCTGTCGATCATGGCGGCGTGGGCGGCAAGCTGGAGGGCATGATCAATGCCCCGCTCACCTCCAACGTGGCGCTCCGCGTGGTCGGCTGGTATCAGCGCGACGCCGGATACATCAACAACGTGGCGGGCACGCGCACCTTCTGTGGCACCGCCACCACCGATGCCGACGGCAATGTCGATGGCTGCCTGAAGGACGGGATCAGCGTCAACAACGACCAGTTCATCAAGAAGAACTACAACGATACAGAGATCTACGGCGGCCGCGCTGCGCTGAAGATCGATCTGGACGAGAACTGGACCGTGACGCCCACGGTGATGTACCAGATGACCAAGAGCCACGGCTCCTACGGTTACGATCCTTCGGTCGGCCCGCTGGAGACGCAGCGCTTCTTCGACGAATATCGCAACGATCACTTCACGCAGGCCGCGCTGACCGTGGAAGGCAAGATCGGCTCGTGGGATCTGACCTATTCGGGCGCCTATCTCGACCGCCGCGACCTGCAGGTCAGCGACTATACCGATTATGCCGAGGCCTACGATTCGCTGTACCAGTCGGTCGGCGGGCTCGCGAACTACTTCTATTATCAGGATGCCGCCGGGAACACGATCGACCCGCGCCAGAAGGTGGTCGGCACCGACCACTTCCGCAAGCTGAGCCAGGAACTGCGCATCGCCTCGCCCGCGGACGCACCGCTGCGCTTCGTCGGCGGGCTGTTCTACCAGCGCCAGTCGAACTTCATCCATCAGGACTACCAGATCGAAGGCCTCGCGCCCGATCTTTCGGTCAACGGCTGGCCGGGCACCTTGTGGCTGACCCAGCAGAAGCGCGTCGACCGTGACTATGCCGCGTTCGGTGAAGTCAGCTACGACGTGACGCCCACGGTCACGCTGACGGCGGGGGACGCGTGTTCCGCTATGACAACTCGCTGATCGGCTTCTACGGCTTCGGCCGCAATCCGGGCGACGACTATACCGCCTCGCCCTACAACGGCGCGGGCTCCTCGAAAACCGGCGCGGTACAGTGCTTTACCGACGATGGCGGTCGCCTCTACGACAACCTCGCCGCCGGCAGCGGATCGACCACGCTGCTGCCGGGCGTCGTCTCGGGCAGCCCCTGCACCAACCTCGGCGTCTACGACAATGGCACGGTGAAGCCCGTCACCGCCAAGGGCAACGGCGTGACCTACCGCTTCAACGCGCAATGGAAACCCAGCCGCGACGTGATGCTCTACGCCACATGGTCGAAAGGCTACCGGCCCGGCGGCATCAACCGGCGCGGAGACTTCGGATCGTACAAGCCCGATTATCTCGTGAACTACGAACTGGGCTTCAAGACCACGCTGCTGAACGGCCTCGTTCGCCTGAATGGCGCGATCTATCAGCAGAACTGGGAGCATTTCCAGTTCAGCTACCTTGGCCCCAACAGCTTCACGATCATCACCAACGGCCCCAACGCGCGCATCCGGGGCGCCGAACTGGACGTGGCGGCGGGCAACGGGCCGCTGACGGTCAACTGGTCGGCCGCCTATACCGATGCCAAGACGCGCCAGAACCTGTGCTCGACCTTCGACGCCACCTTCACCTGCGCAGGCGATGGCAACTCGATCGACGCGCCTGCGGGCACGCGCCTGCCGATCACCCCGAAGTTCAAGACCAGCGCAACCGCGCGCTATACCGTGCCGATGGGCGCGGCGAAGGTCTACGGCCAGCTCAACGGCATGTTCCAGACCTCGGCCACGCCGGACCTGCGCGTCGCCTATGCCGAGGCAGAGGGCAAGCTCAAGGCCTATGGCCTCGTCAATCTGGCGGTGGGATCGGAGTGGTCGAGCTATTCGCTGGAATTCTTCGTCTCCAACCTGTTCGACGTGCGCGGCGACCTGTCGAAGTACATCGCCTGCGGCGTCTGCACCCAGCGCACCTATATCGTGCCCACCACGCCGCGCATGATCGGCATCCGGGCTGGCGCGAAGTTCTGATCGCCGTATCTGATCGCTGACCCCGGCTTCCTTCCGTCTCGCGCATCTTCTAGGGATTGATGCGAGACGGCAGGGGCGTGAACGATGACGCGGCGCAGGGTAAAGGTGTTCTTCGACGGCGGCGCGCGCCCCAACCCCGGACCGAGCGAAGCCGCCGTGGTGGTGCGCGGCGAGGTCCATCTGTTCGATGACCCCACGCGTGTCGACAACAGCGATGCCGAGTGGCGCGCGCTCCTCCATGCGCTCGAACTCTCGCAGAAACTTGGCCTGACCGACGTGGAACTCATCGGTGACGCCCGCGAGATCATCGACAAGGCGAACCTTGCACTCACCACCGGCATCGCGACGAACCCGCATGCCGCCCGGCTGCTGGCGCTCGCCGCCGAGAGCCCACCAGCCCGCATCGGCTGGATCAAGCGCGAGCAGAATCTCGCCGGCATCGCGCTGGCCAAACGGCATCCGCGTTAGGAAATCAGAATGCATGAGCAGGAAATGCGAACGACTGTTAATGCCGCGATGCTTGTCGCAGCATTCCCGGCCACCTATGAAATTCCGGCTCAGGAAGCCGGTGCCGTAGCGGCAGAGCTCTTCGCACCTCGCCAATGGACGGAGTTCATTTCGCTTCGTTGCGGGACGGAAACGATCGCGATTCCAGCACGCCTGCATTTCATCAGGGCTGACGACGGTCCGCTATCCACAAACGGCTCCACAAACGACGAGGCTTGGCTTCTTCTGCGCGCCTTGCAAACGCGCAGCAACGATGGGTTCGAGCGCCAGCGCGCGACACGCGATCTTCTCGCGGCTCCTCAACCCTGGGCAGCGCCGTTCCTCCTCCTGCTGATGGGGGAATATATCGTCGAGATACTGGAAGACATATTGAACGCCATGTCGCCGGAACTCGAACAGATGTTGCGTGCCTGCATCGCCGAGAACGAAACGTTCTGGGCCACGATCAAACGGAGGATCGCCAGCTACTGGAACGTATACTACCGCCATGCTGCCGGGAATCAGGGGCGCAAACACTGCCTTTGGGCCGACTATCCCGGCTTTCACCTGATCCGCCTGCTGGAAGCGCGCCCTTTCGCCACGCGCGCAGGTCTCCTCACTGCTTCATCGACAGGTTCCAGCTGACCAGCACGCGCCAGTCGTTGTCGAAGCCTGCCACCGGCAGGTTCCACGGCTTGGCGAGTTCGAGGCCCAGCTTCGCGCGGCGGTTCCAGTCCACGCGCACGCCGCCGCCCCAGCTGCCCAGCGTCAGCCGCGTCCTGAGGTAGGGGTAGCGCTCCAGATACGTGGTGCTGCCATAGTCGATGAAGGCATAAAGCTCGCTCGCGCCGAAGGCCTTGGAGCTTTTCTGCAAGGGCAGCCACGCCAGTTCGCCGGACCCTGCATAACCGCGATCGCCGTTCAGCAGGCCATCGTCGAAAGCGCGCCCGAACGTGTCTCCGCCCAGCGTGAAGCGCTGCGCGGCGGGCAGCGGATCGCCGGTCCAGCGCGCCTTGCCCGAAACCCGCACGACCACTGCCTTGCCGACCACGCGCACAGCCTCTCCGGCCACGTCGTAGTACCGGAAATGATCGGTGCCGACGAGCGGGTCGACATGGGCAGAGCCGGGATCGAACCCTTGCGTGATCGCGGCCTGTATCGCGAGCACCGAGTGCGTCTCGTTCATCCGCCACAGCGCCGAGGCCTTGGCCGCGAACGTGCGTTCCGCCGCGATGGTCGAGCCGAAGCTGGCATTGTTGGAATCGAGGAAGTCGACACCGCCCGCCAGTGTCAGGTTGCGCCGCGCGGAGCGGATCAGGGGATAGCTCAGTTGCACGCCCGCCGCATCGGCGTTGCCGGTGATGTCGGTGCCCTTGGGTTTGGTGTCGAGATGGGCATAGGTCACGCTGGCGGTCAGCCCGTCGGCCCCGATCGGTGCGGAGTAGGCCGCCGTGCCATAGCGCAACTGCCTGAAATCGGCCGAGGCCGTGGCATTCACCGTCAGCGCATCGCCCGGCGTCAGCACGCTGTAGGCCCGCCCGGTGCCGGTGAACACGCCGTCCTTCACATATGTCGCGGTGCGGCTGGAAAACCCGAAGCCGAGCGTGGGGCGGGCCGGGATCAGATCGAGATCCAGCATCACCCCGCCCGGATCGCTCGCGCGCGTCAGCGACGAGTTGGCCTTCAGGCCCGGAATGTCCTGCACCAGCCCCATCGACCGCTCGAAGCGCGCGCGCGTCAGCGGACGGGCGTGCGGCAAGGGCTCGACGATGCGCTTGACGAGGTCAGTAGGCCGACCGCCGACCTTCCCACCGCGCATCTTGCCCCGGATCGTGACCCCGGAAATATGCCCCTCGGCGATGGCGATCTTCACCACGCCGCCTGCAAAGTCCTGCTGCGGAATGGCCAGCGTGAACAGCGCAACGCTCGATTTCGCATAGGCCTTGCTCATCGCCGCCGCGAGGTCCTTGAGCGTCGCGGTAGAGGCCGGGCGGCCAACGAAGCCCTGCGCCGTGTTCGCCACGCTGCGCGGCACGCCGGGGCCGATGAAGCGGATCTCGCGGATCGTCACGTCCGGGCGGCCACCGGATTCCACATGCTCGGTCGGCTTCGGCGTCGCATCGGGCAGCGGCGTCTGCGGAACGTCGATACGATCGCGACCGGTCGGGGCGAGCGGTCCGGGCTGGGTCATCGCCCCGCCGGGCTGGAGGGCTGCCGCAGCGGTGGCGGAATGCGGCGCGGTCAGGAGCAGGCCGCCTGCCACGCAGAGCGCGGCGCGGTGCCGGTAAGGATAGAGCATATCAGGGGTATCCCGTTGTTCGGGAAAGAGAATGTGCGACCGGCCCTGGCGCGGGCGGGATGGGGGGTGAAGGGCCCGTGAAAGGACCGGTCGCAGCAGGAAACGTCAGGCAGCAGGCCTCAATGGCTGCCGCTGAGCGCCCCCAAGGTGTTGCCGACAGCCGTGCCGACGGTATTGAGTGTCGTGCCGACGAGGCCGGTTCCGGTCCCTGTCGTGGTGCCGCTGGTTGCGGTCAGGCCGCCGGTCACGCCACTGAGCGTACCCGTCAGCGATCCGGTGGCCGAAGTGCCGCCCGCAGAGGCGCTGCCGCCCGCTGTCGCGCTGGTTCCCGACAGGCCGGAGGTGAGCGTGGAGGTTACGCCCGTCACCGCCGTCAGCACACCGCCGACCGGGTTGGTCGTGCCCGACGCACTGCCCAGCAGCGTGCCCGATTGCAGGTTGGTGCCCGGCGCGATGGTGAGCAGGCTGCCGTTGCTGGCAACGCCCACCGTCAGCAGCGAACCGTTCGCCTGCGTGGGCGAAAGCAGGCTGGCCTGGATCGCGGGGTAACGTTGGCGGAGCCGATCGCCGCAGTCTGGCCGATCGTCACGTTGACAAGCTGCCCCGGTGCGGCGGTCAGCCCGTCGACCAGATATTGCTGGCCTTGCCCGGTCTGCACCAGCGCCACGCCGGTCTGCTTGACCACCCCGATCACCGTGCCGACCAGATTGCTGCCGGTGGGATCTGCGGCATCGACGACTTCGGCCAGCTTCAGGCCCTGATCGGCAACCACGTTGACCAGTTGGCCGGTTTTCACCTCGACCGTGGAAATCACCGGATTGATGTTGCTGGGATCGCCGGTGTTCGCGAGCAGCCCCGTACCGGCGACACCGCCAGAGCCGACCAGACCGCCGGTCGCGATCACGTTGGTCAAGGCAAGGCCAGTCCCGTTCGATCCATTGGAGCCGTTAGATCCGTTGGAGCCGTTCGAGCCGTCGGACCCATTCGAGCCGTTAGATCCATCCGATCCGTTGGAACCGTTAGACCCATCTGAGCCGTTCGAGCCGGTCGCGCCGGTAGAACCGACGCTTGCGACACGGTAACTTCCCGAGGATTCGCAGGCCGACAGCATAAGGCAGGCCGCGCCGAGAAGCAGGACGGCACGGGGTGCAATTCTTGGCGTCATCATCGCTTTTGTCCTCTCAACTGAACCACTGGCCCCACCCCCGTGACGGAATGTCCACAGCACACACTAGGGAAACAGCATTGGAGCGCGATTAAGCCTGCAAAGGGGCGCAAATGAGGGTTTTGCGTGGCTCCAGCGCTCTGGGCATCGCGCTGCAATCCTCTGCGACAGGCCGCAACATGCACTTTTGAACGCTCCATTTCGGAGTGTTCCCGATTTTACGCAGATTGCCGCGGTGCCGGGCCGGGATCGGCGCGCCCGACTCATCGTGCCCCGCCTTCGCTTGGCGCGACGCGCTGCGTCGGCTAGAGGCGCGCAACCCGTTTCCAAGATCGAGCCTTCCATGCAGCCAGCCAAAGACCTCCTCCAGCTCAGCCAGCGCGTCGCGGCAAGCCATGGCTGGGCAGCGGCGAAAGCGTTCAAGGGCTGGCGCTGGAGCGAGGCCGATCAGGCCACGATCGCCAGTACTGCGACCGCGCTGCTCAAGGTCTTTCCCGGCAGCCATGGTCACGAAGCCGCGCTGAGCGCCGCGCTCGCCGTGCAGCTGGAACGCCAGCTGGGCGCGCCGGTGCAACTGGTCGCAGGCACGCTCAGCCTCGATGGCGTGCCGGTGATCGGCGATCGCCAGACGTTCGACGGCCCCGCTGTCTTTTCGCAGGACGAACCCGACTTTGCAGGGCATCTGTGGGTCATGGCGGGCGGCCATGTCATCGACATCGCCCTGTTCCGTCTGGCCGCCTCGCCCGAATGTCCGCCCGAGCTTGCCCGCCATGTCCATCTGGCGTTCGGTCAGGGCAAGGGCCTCTATGCCGACCGCTGGCGCGGCGCGAAGCGCTCCGGCCTCTCGTGGGAGCCGCAATACGTGCTGAGCGAGGCGGAAGTCACCGGGCTGATGGGCACCGCCTTCCGCCTGATGACGGCGGCGAAGGAAGGCTGAGCATGACGCTGCCGGTGCTCTACAGCTTCCGCCGGTGCCCTTACGCAATGCGGGCGCGGCTGGCGCTGGCGGTTTCCGGCTTCGCCTGCGAACTGCGCGAGATCAAGCTATCGGCCAAGCCCGAGGCGATGCTGGCGGCCTCTCCCAAGGGCACTGTGCCGGTCATGATCTTGCCCGGTGGCGCGGTGCTCGAACAGAGCCTCGACATCATGCATCACGCGCTCGAAGCCCACGATCCCGAGCGCTGGCTGGAACGCCGGGACGAGGCGCTGATCGCCCGCAACGACGGCGCCTTCAAGCACGACCTCGACCGCTACAAGTACCCCGAGCGGCACGATGCCGATGCCGCGACGCATCGCGCTGGGGGCTGGCCTTCCTGTCCGATCTGGAAGCCCGGCTCGGCACCGCACCCTTCCTCGACGGCGGAACGCGCGGGTTCACCGATGCCGCGCTGATGCCCTTCGTGCGCCAGTTCGCCGCCGTCGACACCGCATGGTTTGCCGCGCAAGCCCTTACGCAAGTCCAGCGCTGGCTGAACGACGCCCTCGCCGCGCCTCTGTTCGCCACCGTCATGCTGCGCGTACCGGCATGGGCGCCGGGCGACGAAGCTGTGATCTTTGCGGGCCCTCAGGCGGCGTAGACAAGGTGGCGTCCGCTGGGTGAGCGAGATGGGTGGATTCCGGAACGACCACTTTCAGAGGCCGGATGGACGTTAACTGACGTGGCGCGGACCATCCCGATAGGTCCATGTTCGTAGTAGAGCAAAAGCTAGGGCGACGAGGAACAAGCCCATTATAAGATACCCGATCCATGAAGGCACGTTTGATCGAGTGTTCAAAAGCCAGACTACAAGGTTCGCCGAGGACCAAAGCAACAAAGAGGGGAATGACATTCCTCTAAACACGGAAATCCAACCGGCACGTTCGCCGATGTAGATCGCAATGAGAGGGACGAGAGCAAAGCAGAGCCATGGGCTTGCAAGGTCATGGACACCTAGTTCGTCTAGAAGAAAGACCCCTCCTGCATAAACGCAGGCTAGCCCTCCCAACTTAAGTCTGTTCATCCAACTGGAATGCACTGCAGCCTCTTGAGTCACATACTGTATCGTTGGAATGACAGCTGTGGAGAGACCCTGCAATCTGGAAAGATGTCCGATAGGGGGCGTTTGCACATCTACACTGCCTTAGCTCACCCCTAGCCGCACACCTCGGACAAAGCCGTCGCGATCACACCCAGCGCGTGATCGCTGGTCTGGGCGACATTGAAGCGCGCAAAGCCGCCGGCGCTCTGGCTGGGGCTGAACACGTTGCCCGGTGCCAGGATCACATCGTGCGCGAGGCAGGCGCGGGCGAGCGCGGCACCGTCGGTGCCGGTCGGCAGACGACACCACAGGGCATAGCCGCCACCCGGATCGCCCTGCGACGCAATGCCGATCTGCGCCAGCCTCGCCGCCATCTGCCGTCGCGCGGGGCCAAGCCTGCGGCGCAGGTCCTCCATGTGCCGCCGATAGCTGCCGCTGGCCAGCACATGGCTGACGACGCCCGATGCCAGCGCATCCGGCCCGCCGAAGCTGGTCGCCAGCTGGAGGTCGGTCAGCGCCGCGATCCATTCGGGCCGCGCGGCGATATAGCCGCAGCGCAGCGCCGCCGAGAGCGTCTTGGAAAAACTGCCGATGCGGATCACGCCCGAAAGCCCGTCAAGCGCGGCCATCGTCGGCGCGCCGGGGGCGAAATCGGCGTAGATGTCGTCCTCGACGATAACCATGCCGTGCGCCGCCGCAATCGCCGGAAGACGGTGCGCGGTGACAAGACTGAGCGTGCCGCCGGTCGGATTGTGCAGGCTGGAATTGGTGATGTAGAGGCGCGGCCGCTCGCGCGCGACGATCTCCTCGAACACCTCTGGATCGGGGCCGGTCGCGCCGAACGGTACGCTGACCGTGCGAACCTTGTGGACCGCGAGAAGCGCCTGAAAATTGAAGTAGCACGGATCGTCGAGCAGCACCGCATCGCCGGGGCGCAGCAGCAGGCGGCATATCAGGTCGATGGCGTGGCTGCCTGATCCGGTCAGCAGGATCTGCCCCGGATCGCAGACCAGCCCCTCGCCTGCGAACCGCAGCGCGATCTGGCGACGCAGCACCGGATCGCCCGCCGTGGTGCCATAGGCGGCCAGCGCACCGGGCTGTCGGCTCACTTCGCGCAAAGCCTTCTGGAGCGCCCCGTGCGGCAGCCAGTCTGCCGGCAGCCAGCCACAACCGGGACGGTCGCTGGCGGCCGGACTGTCGAGCGACTGGCGCGAAACCCAGAACGGATCGATGGCATGGTCGCGCCCCGCCGTCTGGGCGGACGGGCTCTGCGGCGCGGTGGCAAGGTGGCTGACGAAAAAGCCCGAACGCGGCACCGCCTCGATCAGCCCTTCGGCAACAAGCCGGTCGTAGGCCTCCACCACCGTCGCCGGAGAGACGCCGAAGCTCTCCGCGCTGCGCCGGACCGAAGGCAGGCGATCGCCCGCGCACAGCAGCCGCGTGGCGATCCGCGAGCGGATGCCCGCCATCACCCGGCCCGTCTGCGTGCGGTCTTGCATGGCCATCTGTATCCCTTCCTGCACCAGTACAGAACATGATATCTGTATCGCACTGTGTCTGGCCTGCAAAGCTGCAAAGCAGGAAAAGCGCCCCGTTGAAGAGGACGCGAGCCATGCAGAATACCGCACAGACACCAGTTCATCGGGCAACAGGCCATCGGGCAACAGCCCCGCTGGCGACATCCCCCGGACATCATCCCGTCAGGGCCTGCTCAACGGGCTGCTGGCGGTGGTGATCTTCAGCGGCTCGATGCCGGGAACGCGCGTGGCGGTGCTGGGCTTCACGCCCTTGCTGCTGACAAGCCTTCGCGCGCTGATCGCGGGAGCGCTCGCCGCGCTGATGCTCGCGCGGTTTCGCCAGCCCGCGCCCGACGCGCGCCAGTGGCGCCAGCTGGCGGTGGTGGCGCTGTGCTGCGTGATCGGCTTTCCACTGATCTCGGCACTTGCGCTCCAGCACATGTCCGCCGCGCGATCGCTCGTGTTCATGGGCCTTCTGCCGCTCAGCACCGCGACCTTCGGGGTGATCCGCGCGGGCGAGCGCCCCTCCCCCGCGTTCTGGCTGTTCGCGCTGACGGGCGCGGCGGCAGTGGCCGGTTTCGCGCTGACGAAGAACGCCGAATCCTCGCTGCTCGGCGATGCGCTGATGATCCTGTCCATTATCGTGTGCGGCCTCGGCTATGCCGAAGGCGCGATCGTCACCCGGTCGCTCGGCGGCTGGCAGGTCATCAGCTGGGCGCTGGTGATGTGCATTCCACTGGCGCTGGCAGGCGTGATCGCGTTCTGGCCCGCGCAGGGACTTGGCCCCGTACCGCTGCAAAGCTGGATCGGCCTTGGTTATGTCTCGGTATTCTCGATGCTGATCGGCTTCATCTTCTGGTATCGCGGACTGAGCCTTGGCGGCATTGCCAGCGTCAGCCAGTTGCAGCTGCTCCAGCCGTTCATGGGCCTGGGTCTTGCCGCGCTGTTGCTGCACGAGCAGGTCGGCCCGGCGATGCTGGGGGTGATGGCACTGGTCGTCGGCAGCGTGGCGGGCGCCAAGCGCTTCGCCTGACCTCAACTCCGCTTCCTCAGCAGCGACCAGAGCACCGCCATCCCCGCCAGATCGAGCGCACCCAGCGCCGCGAACAGCGGGGAATAGCCGAACAGGTCCGCGCTCTGGCCGATCAGCAGCGTGAACAGCATGCCGCCGATCCATGCGCAGGTGCCCGCCATGCCGCTGGCGGTGCCGACCGTCCGGCTCTCGAAGGCATCGGCGCACAGGGTCAGCAGCGCGCCGTTCAGCATCTGGTGCGCAAAGCCGCCGACGCAGAACAACGCCACCGCCATCCCCGGCGACGTGGCAAGACCAAGGCACGCAGGGCCGATCATGCACAGCGCCCCGATCGACATCGTGAGCTTGCGCGAGGTCAGCACGTCAGCGCCGCGGCGCATCAGCACCAGCGGCAGCAGCCCCGCCGCCAGCGAACCGAGATCGGCGGCCAGGAACGGCATCCACGCCCACAGCGCGATGCTCTGCAAATCGAGGTGCCACACCGCCACGAGATAGAGCGGGATGAAGAAGTTGAAGGTCTGCCATGCAGGCTCGGCAAAGAAGCGGGGGATCGCGATGGCCCAGAATGCCCGGCTGCGCAGCACCGCCATCCGCGTGGCCGGACGCTCGCCCGGCGCATCCTCACCCCGCCCTGCCGCGATGGCAGCGCGCTCCTGCTCGCCCAGCCGCGCGTGGCGTGCGGGCGTCTCGTAACCCCACCACCACAGCCCCGCCCACAGCAGGCTGAGCGCGCCGGTGACGAGAAACGCCGACTGCCAGCCCCAGGTCAGGATGCAGAAGATCGCCAGCGGCGGCGCGGCAACCGCGCCAAGGCTGGTGCCCATCTGGAAAGCGCTGGTCGCCAGCGGGCGCTCGGCGGCGGGGAACCACTCGGAGACGGTCTTGGCCCCCGCCGGGATCGCCGCCGCCTCGCTCGCGCCGAGCAGTCCGCGAAACAGCGCAAGGCCCTGCCAGTTCACGGCCAGGCCATGGCCCATGTTGGCCAGCGCCCAGCCGACCGCGAACAGGAAGAACCCCAGCCGCGTCCCAGCAGATCGAGCACGCTGCCCGCCACCGTCTGCATCACCGTATAGGCAAGCTGGAACACCATCACGACATAGCTGTACTGCGCCGTCGACATGTGCAGTTCGGCCCGCAGCGTGGGCGCCGCCACCGACAGCGTCGAGCGCGCCAGATAGTTGAGCACCGTGCCCAGCGTGACCAGCCCGATGATCCACCAGCGCAAGTGCCGGATCGGGCGGCGACGGCCTGCCGTCGGACGCGAAGGCGCCGCCGCAATCGCAACCTCAGTCGCAGTCGCAGGGCAGGAGGAAGCCGCATCTCCGGCGACGGATTCAGGTTGCACAGGCCAACTCCCGTTTCGGGGCCACCTTGCGCGGGCGACCATCTTGTTCGGCGTGCTAAAAATGGCCTTACCAAAATCAATCTGTCAATGCGCAAGATGGAGACATCTTCGCGACAGAACCGCAGCGCATCGCTGCAATGCATTGCAAAGCCATCGAAAAACGCTTGCAGATCCGGTGGATGAGCCACGCGCAATGCCGCAGACTGCCGATCGTGCCAGCTCCGAGGCCCAAGACGCGTTCAGGTAATTCATCTGGCATATTGCAAATATCTGGCCTGACCAATATACCAGCCAAAACACCATGACGGCTCGACATGCGCCGCCCCCTGAGGAGACACTTCGTGAAAATCACCGGCGCCCGCGTCATCGTCACTTGTCCGGGCCGCAATTTCGTGACGCTGCGGATCGAGACCGATCAGGGCGTGCACGGGATCGGCGATGCCACGATCAATGGGCGTGAGAAGGCCGCCGTCGCCTATCTCGAAGATCACGTGACCCCCTGTATCCTGGGCATGGACCCGCGCCGGATCGAGGATATCTGGCAATATCTCTATCGCGGCGCCTACTGGCGGCGCGGCCCGGTAACGATGCGGGCGATCGCCGCCGTCGACATGGCGCTGTGGGACATCAAGGCCAAGATGGCGGGCATGCCGCTCTACGATCTGCTCGGCGGCAAGAGCCGCGAGCGGGTGATGGTCTACGGCCACGCCAACGGTGCCGACATCGCCGAAACGGTCGATGCCGTGGGCCACTACATCGACATGGGTTACAAGGCGATCCGCGCGCAGACCGGGGTGCCGGGCATCAAGGACGCCTATGGCGTGGGACGCGGCAAGCTCTATTACGAACCGGCCGACGCCGCACTGCCCTCCGTCACCGGATGGGATACGCGCAAGGCGCTGAACTATGTGCCCAAGCTGTTTGAGACGCTGCGCAACACCTATGGCTTCGATCACCATCTGCTGCACGACGGCCACCATCGCTACACTCCGCAGGAGGCCGCAAATCTGGGCAAGATGCTGGAGCCCTACCAGTTGTTCTGGCTGGAAGACTGCACCCCGGCCGAAAATCAGGAGGCCTTCCGGCTCGTGCGCCAGCACACCGTCACGCCGCTGGCGGTAGGCGAGATCTTCAGCACGATCTGGGATGCCAAGGACCTGATCCAGAACCAGTTGATCGACTATATCCGCACCACCGTGGTCGGTGCCGGCGGCCTGACGCACCTGCGCCGCATCGCCGACCTTGCCGCGCTCTATCAGGTGCGCACCGGCTGTCACGGCGCGACCGACCTTTCGCCCGTGACGATGGGCTGCGCGCTGCACTTCGACACCTGGGTGCCCAATTTCGGCATTCAGGAATACATGCGCCACTCCGAGGAAACCGACGCCGTCTTCCCGCACGACTATCGCTTCGAGGACGGCCACCTGATCTGCGGCGAGACTCCCGGCCACGGCGTCGACATCGACGAGAAGCTTGCCGCGAAGTACCCTTACAAGCCCGCCTACCTCCCCGTCGCCCGGCTGGAGGACGGCACGATGTGGAACTGGTAAGCCCGCGCGCCGGGATCGACTGATCGGCAGGTCAAATTGGTCAGCAGGATTGTCTTACCGCCCGCTTTGTGGGATCGTGACCCTCATGTCGGAACGTATCAAACTTTACCAGCGCGTCGCCCAGCAGCTTGAGCAGTTCATCCGCGATGGCCGCTATCAGCCGGGCATGCGCCTTCCGGCCGAGCGCGACCTTGCAGAGCAGTTCGAGGTCAGCCGTCCCACCGTGCGCGAGGCGGTGATCGCGCTGGAAATCCGCGAGCTGGTCGAAGTGCGCCACGGCTCGGGCGTCTATGTCAGCGAAGTGCTGCCCGCCAGCCCGCAGCCGACCGAACTCAACGTCGGCGCGTTCGAGCTGATCGAGGCGCGGATCATGTACGAAGGCGAGGCCGCCGCGCTCGCCGCTTCGGTGATGACCGAGGAGGAACTGGCCCAGCTTGGCCGGATTCTGGGGGAGATGGATCGTTTCGACCCGGCCTCCGCCGAGGAACTCGCTGCCGATCGCGCCTTTCACCTCGCGATTGCCGAGGGCACGCGCAATTCGCTGGTCGCGCAGTCGATCGAGCACTTGTGGGACTTGCGCGAACAGTCGCCGCTGTGCAGCCACATGTTCGCACAGGCACGGCGCGAGGGCGTCAATCCCCGCCCGGACGAGCATCGCCAGATCTACGACGCCCTGCTGGCCCGCGATGCCGACGCCGCACGCAGCGCGATGCGCGCCCACCTCACGCGCGTTTCCGAAGACCTGCTGGTCGTCACCGAACTCGAACTGATCGAGAAGGCGAAGCAGGAAATCACCGAGAAGCGCCGCCGCCTCGGCGGCTCCCCCGCACGCGAGGCCATGGCGCGCTAAGGCGTCTTGGAGACTGATTTCAAAATGCCTGCGGGGCATTTTGATGCGGCACCGGCCCGCGCCCGTCCCGATGACCACGAATATGTCCGGGGGACATATTCGCTGAGGGGGCCTGCCACCCAACGATAGTATCCTGCGGGTGGTAGGGTGGGGGCGCGGGCCGGTGCCGCAAAATTCGCATTGCGCGAATTTTCAAACGAACTTTTACGGCACCACGATCTCCGCGCCCGCCTTCACCCGATCGAGCGCGATGAAGCTGCGGAAGGCGGCGACTGCCTCGTTATCGGCAAACAGGCGCCGGGTGATCGCTTCGTAGGCGACCATGTCCTGCGTCACGATCACCAGCATGAAACTGATGCCGCCGGTCACGTAATAGCACTGCTGCACTTCGGGCGCGGCGAGGAACAGCGCCTTGGCGCCATCGACCGTGCGCGGGCGCTCGTCCACCAGATCGACCTCGACGATCGAGGTTATCGTCATCCCCAGCGCGCGGGTATCGAGGATGGCGACATTGCGCTCGATGATCCCTGCCGCTTCCATCGCCGCGATCCGCCGCTGCACCGCCGCCGTCGAGAGGTTCACCGCCTCGGCGATCCGGCGCTGGGGCATATGGCTGTCGCGCTGGACGATGCGCAGGATCGCGCGGTCGAACGAATCGAGTTCGCGGCGCGATCGGGCAGATTCGGGGCTTTTCGTCGTCCTGGCGGTCATGAACGGGTTTTTGTTGCATCGAAGGGCATAATCAAGAGCGCAAAACCCGTCCGAGGCAGGGTAGTTCTTCACCAGACGCCGCCATGGAGCCCGATGTGACGCAGACCTTTGCCAAAAGCGCCCGCTCGGGCGGCGCCTCTACAAGCCAGACGACAAGCAGGACCGGCTTGGGCATCGCCTGCGGTATGGGCGCCGGGGCGCTGTGGGGCCTCGTCTTTCTGGCGCCGGAGCTGGTGCGCGCGTTCACCCCGCTGCAACTGGCGATCGGGCGCTATCTTGCGTACGGCCTCCTTGCCGCTGCCTTGCTCTCCCCGCGCTGGGGACGGCTGCTGCGCGTGCTCGACCGGTCGGAATGGCGGGCGCTGGTCTGGCTCGCGCTGACCGGCAACACGATCTACTATGTCCTGCTCTCCAGCGCGATCCAGCTGGGCGGCATTGCCATGACCTCGCTGGTGATCGGCTTCCTGCCCGTCGCCGTCACCATCATCGGCAGTCGCGATCAGGGCGCGGTGCCGCTGCGCAAGCTCGCGCCCTCGCTGGTGCTGTGCATGGGCGGCGCGCTATGCATCGGCTGGCAGGCGCTATCCGCCCCCGCCTCCGGTTCGACCGCGACACAGATCACCGGCCTCGCCTGCGCCATCGGCGCGCTGGTCTCGTGGACGACTTATGCGGTCTGCAACAGCCGCTGCCTTGCCCGGCTGGAGCATGTCTCCGCCCACGACTGGAGCCTGCTGACCGGGATCATGACCGGCGCGCAGGCGCTGCTGCTGATCCCCGTCACCGTGCTGTTCGAGCCACTGCGCCACTCCGGTACGGCATGGCTTCAGTTTACCGGCGTCTCGCTGGCGGTGGCGATATTCGCCTCGATCGTCGGCAACGGGCTGTGGAACCGGATGAGCCGCCTGCTGCCGCTGACCATGGTCGGCCAGATGATCCTGTTCGAGACGCTGTTCGCGCTGCTTTATGGCTTCGCGTGGGAGCACCGCCTGCCCACGCTGCTGGAAGCAGGCGCCTTCGCGCTGGTGGTGCTGAGCGTGACGAGCTGCATCTCCACTCATCAGCGCGCCGCAAAAGTGCTCGCGGCCGTGGAGTAAGTGCCCGCCTAGCCCGCCCGGCGCAGCCAGAGCGTGGCCCGCAAGCCGCCTTCGGGGCGATTGACCAGCGTGAGGATGCCGCCGAAACGATGCGCCAGTGCCTCGACGATCGAAAGGCCGAGCCCGACCCCGCCGGTCGAGCGTGCCCGCGAGGTTTCGAGGCGCAGATACGGCTCGGTAAGGCTGCCAAGCTGCGCCTCGGGTACGCCGGGGCCGCGATCGTCGACCATCACGGCCCAGCCCTCCTGCCCGTCCTCACCCGCCGCCTGCATGAGCGCGACATGCGCCTGGCCGCCGCCATAGCGCATGGCGTTGTCGAGCACATTGGCGAGCATGCGGTGCAGGGCCACCGGCGTCGCGCGGGCCTGCGCGCGGCGCGGCAGTCGGGCGAGCGTCACCGCCTCGCCGCTCTCGCGGCGCAGGCGAACGACGGTTTCCAACTCGCGCACCAGATCGACACGCGCGGCGCCATCGTCAGGCACCGCGCCGCCCTCGCCCGCCCCCTGCTGCGCGAAGGTCAGCGTATCGTCGAGCAGCAGGCGCATTTCGGCGAGGTCGGCACGGGTGGCCTCGCGCTGGTATTCGTCCTCGATGAAGTCGCTGCGCAGTTCCAGCCGGGTCAGGTAGGTGCGGTAATCGTGGGCGACCGCCGCGATCATCCGTGTGCGCTCCTCCAGCAGCCGGTGCAGCCGCGCGCGCATCTCGTGGAAGGCGCGGCCCAGTTCGCGCAACTCGTCGGCACCGCGCACCAGCAGGCCTTGCGCATCGTCGGCACGGACCGCGCGCACCAGCCGCTCGACCGGCACTGTCGTCTGCGCGGCCAGTGCGAAAATCACCAGCACGTCGAGCACCAGCAACCCCAGCACCAGCATCGGGAAATGGTTCACGAACGCCGCCATCCGCTTGACTGTGGTACGCTGGATCTCCACCGCACCGCCGCCATGCAGTGCCACGGCGACATGGATCGGCGCGGTCGAAAAGCCGTTCTGCGTGTCCAGCCAGCCATAGGCGATCCGCCCCTGCGCGCGAAAGCGGAACGCGCGCCCCGCCAGCGCTTGCGCATAACCGCGCACTTGCGGGGGCTCGGCTGGAGACTGGCAGCGGGCGGCGGCAGCGCGGCGATCAGGCGAACGTCCTGCCGGTCGTTGTTGAGCGCGGCCACCACTTCGCCCCGCGCAGGCGGCGGCACGGTCTCCAGCGCATGGACGATGGCGCTCACCCGCTCGACGGTGGGCACCAGATAGAGCGCATCGTCCTGCCGCTGGCCGGTCTCGACCACCGCCACCGTCAGCGCGCCGAGCAGCAGCGCATGAAGCACGACGATCGCGCCGATGCGCAGCCGCAGCCCCCAAACAGGCTGCTTTTCAGCACCGGCGGACCTGCGGCGCGAAGAGATAACCGTCGCCGCGCACGGTGCGGATCATTAGCGGCTCGCGCGGGTCTTCGCCCAGCTTGCGGCGCAGGCGGCCGATCTGCACGTCGATCACCCGGTCCACCGGATTGGCGATGCCGCCGCGCGTCGCATCGATCAGCAACTCGCGCGAGAGCACCTGTTGGGGATGGAGGACGAGGACGTGCAGCAGGTCGAACTCGCTGGTGGTGAGCGTGACCGGCTGGCCTTGCGGATCGGTAAGGTCGCGCGCGCCGGGGCTGAGCCGCCAGCCGTTGAATTCGAACGCTTCCGGTTCGGACGAGAGCGCCGCACCGGCAGCGGCGGTAATGTCGCGCGTGCGGCGGATCACCGAGCGGACGCGAGCGAGCAATTCGCGCGAGTTGAACGGCTTGGCGAGATAGTCGTCGGCCCCCAGTTCCAGCCCGACGATACGGTCGATGGCATCGCTCTTGGCTGTCACGATCAGGATCGGCAGGCGCGGCCACTGGGCGCGCAGGGTGCGGCAGATGACAAGGCCATCCTCGCCGGGCAGCATGAGGTCGAGGATCAGGCAATCGAGCCGCGCGAGAACGGCAGGATCGCTGACCGGTGCGGAGGACGCGGCGGCGAGCACCTCGAAGCCCTCCCGCTGCAACAGTGCGGCGACGAGTTCGCGAATGCCGGGATCGTCCTCCACCACGGCGATGAAACCGGCGCTGGAGGCGGCGCCGGACGCGGCATCGGTCGCGCTCAGGCGGTTTTGTGTCGGGTTGTGCTGCATCTGGGGGCTATTCTACCCGCCTGGCCCCGGATGGCAAAGCGGCGCGCCGGTCCCGCGTCAGGAAGGGGGAGCGGGACGGCGCGCCGACGGCCGGGACCGGGCGTGGTATGCGCGATCAGTGGCCGAATTTCGCCATCGCCGCCTGCATTTCCGCCAGCGTGATTGCCCCGTCATGGTTGGCATCGATATAGTTGAAGCCGCGCTCGCGGCGTCCCGCTGCCTGCCATTCGGCGAGCGTGATCTTGCCGTCGTGGTTGGTGTCGGCGGCGTCGAACATCGCCTTCATCTTGTCGGCGGAAGCCTGCGCCATGGCAGGCGCGGCACCGAACGAAAAGCCGGAAATCAGCGCCACACCGAGCACGGCGCCGAGGCGGGCAGGGATTTTACGAAGGGTCATCGCAGGGCATGTCCTTGTCTGCGGGACGCATGATCGCATCCCCGGAATGCCCAACGAGTAGCACCGCCCCCACAGTGAAGTTGGGGGGCGGTGTTCGGTTATGTAACAGATTGTGAACACACAAAGGACATCCGGCGCGGATGCTGCCTGAGCCGGGAGAGGCCGCGGCATCCGCGCCGGACCGGGAGCACCCGCGAAGTCGGTGCTCCCGAGGCGCAAACTCAGAAGAAGCCGAGCTTCTTCGGGCTGTAGCTGACCAGCATGTTCTTGGTCTGCTGGTAGTGGTCGAGCATCATCTTGTGCGTCTCGCGCCCGATGCCGGACTGCTTGTAGCCGCCGAACGCCGCGTGGGCGGGATAGGCGTGGTAGCAGTTGGTCCACACGCGCCCCGCCTCGATCGCGCGACCGAAGCGGTAGCAGGTGTTGGCATCGCGGCTCCACACGCCCGCGCCGAGGCCGAAGGCCGTATCGTTGGCGATGGCGAGCGCTTCGTCTGCATCCTTGAAGGTGGTGGTCGAAACCACTGGGCCGAAAATTTCTTCCTGGAAGATGCGCATCTTGTTGTGGCCCTTGAAGACCGTGGGCTGGATATAGAAGCCGCCCGAAAGATCGCCTTCCAGCTTGGCCGCGCCGCCGCCGATCAGCACCTCGGCGCCTTCCTCACGCCCGATGTCCATGTAGCGCAGGATCTTCTCCTGCTGCTCCTGGCTGGCCTGCGCGCCCATCATCGTCTCGATATCGAGCGGGCTGCCCTGCCGGATCGCGGCAACGCGCTTGAGCGCCTTGTCCATGAACTTGTCGTAGATGGACTCCTGGATCAGCGCGCGGCTGGGGCAGGTGCAGACCTCACCCTGGTTGAGCGCGAACATCACGAAGCCTTCGACCGCCTTGTCGAAGAAATCGTCGTCATCGCGCGCCACGTCCTCGAAGAAGATGTTCGGGCTCTTGCCGCCCAGTTCCAGCGTGACCGGGATCAGGTTCTCGCTGGCGTACTGCATGATCAGGCGACCGGTCGAGGTCTCACCCGTGAAGGCGATCTTGGCGATCCGCTTGGACGAAGCGAGCGGCTTGCCCGCCTCCACGCCAAAGCCGTTGACGATGTTGAGCACGCCTGCGGGCAGGATATCGGCGATGATCTCCATCAGCACCAGAATCGAGGCCGGGGTCTGTTCGGCGGGCTTGAGCACGACGCAGTTGCCCGCCGCGATCGCCGGGGCCAGCTTCCACGCGGCCATCAGGATCGGGAAGTTCCACGGGATGATCTGGCCGACCACGCCCAGCGGCTCGTGGAAGTGATAGCCGACGGTATCTTCGTCGATCTGCGAGATCGAGCCTTCCTGCGCGCGCACGCAACCCGCGAAATAGCGGAAGTGATCGATGGCGAGCGGGATATCGGCGGCCAGCGTCTCGCGGATCGGCTTGCCGTTGTCCCACGTCTCGGCGGTGGCGATCCTTTCGAGATTCTCCTCCATCCGGTCGGCGATGCGCGTCAGGATCAGCGCGCGGTCGGCGGGGGAGCGCTTGCCCCAGGCATCCTTGGCGGCGTGCGCGGCATCGAGCGCCAGCTCGATATCGTCGGCATCCGAACGGGCGACCTGACAGACCGGCAGGCCGGTGATCGGCGAGACGTTGTCGAAATAGCGACCGGCAACGGGGGCGACCCATTTGCCGCCGATGAAATTGTCATAGCTCTTGGCGAAAGGCGATTGCAGCGCGTGGCGGCGTTCAGCGACGATGGCGTCCATGGCGGGGGATTCCTCTCTAAGAATGCGGCAGCGCGTGTCACTCGCGCCTTGTCCGTGGCCTAGAGATGCGCCTGTTCGCCGGGGGATGCGAGAGGGGCGACGTGCTCGTTTACGCGAAGTGTTCCAGCGGCGGGACAGGCGACGGAACGGGGGCGTTCACAGGTCAGTGAAGGTCGCCGCCCATGCCAACGCGGTCCATGCGGCGGTACATCGTCGAGCGACCGATGCCGAGCAGGCGCGCGGCAGCCGCGACATTGCCGCCCGAGCGGGCAAGGGCACGGCGCAGGGCCGCGCGTTCGGCTTCCTCGAAACCGCCCACGCCCTCGCGGCGCTCTCCGCCATCGAGCACGTCGGACAGCGGACGCGGCGCAAAGCTGGGCTCGCAGCCAAGGCCAAGACGCTGGCGGGCGAGGCGCGTGGCGCCGATCACCAGATCGTCGCGATCCACCGCCAAGAGCGCCGGACGCGAGCCGAGGCCCGAGCCCTCGCTGCCCGCCAGCACAATGCGCGCGCCGGAAAAGCGCTGGCGGAAGAACTCGCGCTCGATGGTACGCGAAGCCTCCTGCACCAGCGCGGCGACCATCGCCGCCGTCGCATCGCCCAGATCGGCGCGGCAGCTGGAAACGTCGAGCGCGGCGACAAGGCACCCCTCGGGATCGAACACCGGCGCGTCCATGCAGGCAACGCCGATATTGCGGCTGGCGAAGTGCTCGTTGCGCAGCACGGTGACGGCGCGTTGCTCGACAAGGCAGGTGCCGATACCGTTGGTGCCTTCTGCCGCCTCACTCCACGCCGCGCCTGCGACGAGGCCGATCGATTCGAAAAGCTCGGTATCGCCGCTGCGCGAGCGCTGTTCGAGGATCACGCCTTCGGCATCGGAGAGCAGCACCGAGCATCCCGAGGCGCCGACGCTGCCGAACAGCGAGTCGAGAACGGGAGAGGCGACGCGCAGCAGCTCGCCGTTGCGTTCGCGCAGCATGCCAAGGACATTGCCGCCCGCGCGCCGATCCGCGCGGTCCTGCGCAGGGTCGAGGCCGTGGTGGAGTGCCGAACGGCACCACGATGCCGCCAGCGCCGATTGCGCCGCCGCCTGTCCGGAATGCACCGCGCGCAGAACGCGCTCGTTATGGTCGTGTACGCTACCCGCCATCGTTCCTCTCCTTCGCCCGTCCTTATCGGACGGCACGGGGACATTGGGGCGATCCTAGCAGATGGGATCGCGTTCTCCGATGGAAAGTTTGGGAGGCGATGGGACACACGCCAAGTCCCCGCCCCGCGGCAGACTATCGAGGTGTCCCGGCAGCGGGACACCTTGGGGTCAGTGCTTAGATAGCGTTTGAAAAATGCCTGTGCGGGCATTTTTAGGACGGCACCGGCCCCTTTTGCTTTTGGCGCCCCACCCACCACCCGACGAGAGTATCCTAAACGGGTGGTGGGTGGGGGCGCCTAAAATTACTTTGGGGCCGGTGCCGCTAAATTCGCATTCCGCGAATTTTCAAACGAACTCTCAGTCCGCCGTCACCAGCTTGCGGGTGCGGGCATAGAGCACCTGGAGCAGCGCGACGAACAGCACCACGCCGATCACCAGCGCCGGGGTCTCGAAGCCGTCGCCCACCAGCGCCAACGGCGCATCCTTGCCGCTCACCGCGACGATGCCCGCGAAACCGACGCCCCACAGGCTCTCGCCCACGATCAGACCGGTGGCGGTGAGCACGCCCATGCGGTGCGCGAATTCAGGATCGCGCTGGCGCCCTGCCCAACGGTCATAGAATGTGCCGAGGATCGAGCCGATCACCGTCGGCAGGATCAGGCTCATCGGCAGATAGATGCCCATGCCCACGGCCAGCGGCGGCAGGCGCAGACGCTTGAGCACGCCCAGCACTTCGTCGAGCACGATGAA
The DNA here is from genome assembly GCF_025340265.1 of Novosphingobium sp. 9. Classification (NCBI taxonomy): domain Bacteria; kingdom Pseudomonadati; phylum Pseudomonadota; class Alphaproteobacteria; order Sphingomonadales; family Sphingomonadaceae; genus Novosphingobium; species Novosphingobium sp. 9. The sequence goes on from NZ_CP022708.1 coordinate 1,375,575, forward strand.
GGCCACGCCTGCCAGCGCGCCCCAGCCGATCATCGCGGTGTTGAGGTTGCCGCCGAGCACGCCCTTGGCCAGTGCCGAGATCAGCGCCGCCTGCGGGGCGGGCAGCGCGTTGGGTCCGGCACCGGGCACGCCCTGAAAACCGAACGCCGTGTTCAGCAGGTCGAGCACCGGCGGGATCACCAGCGAGCCGAACACCACGCCGATCACCAGCGCGACCTGCTGCTTCCACGGCGTCGCGCCGATCAGCTGGCCGGTCTTGAGATCCTGCAGGTTGTCGTTCGAGATCGTCGCCACGCCAAAGACGATGCCGGTGACGATCAGCGCATAGGCGACGAGCGCGGCGGTCACGTCCGGCGTCTGCTCACGCCCGAACAGGCCCGCCAGCATCAGCGCGGCGGCGACCACAGAGAGGATGCCGATGCCCGAAACCGGCGAGTTCGACGCGCCGATAAGCCCGGCCATATAGCCGCAGACCGCCGCGATCAGCAGGCCGATCACCAGCACGAAGACCAGCGCGCCTGCGATCAGCAGCATTTCCGAACCCGCCAGCGGACCGTGGCCGACAACGCTCCACAGCAGGTAGGCGATCGGGACCAGCGTGGCCAGCGTCCCAAACAGCACCCACGCGATCGGCATGTCCTGCTCTTCGATGGCCAGCGCCTCGCCCGCGTGCCGCGCGCGGCTGGCGGCCATGGCGGAGCGTACGCCGCCCACCACCGGCCCGGCGATCTTGAGCAGAGTCCAGATCGCGGCGACGCCGATCACGCCTGCGCCGAAGAAGCGCACGTCCTTGGAGAAGATGGCCGAGGCCCAGTCGGACACGTCGCCCGCCATCGGGTGCATCGCCGTCAGCATCGGCAGCAGCACGAACCAGCCGGTAACGAGGCCGACCAGCATCGCCATGCCGACAGACAAGCCGACAAGGTGCCCGACGCCGAGCAGCGCCATGGAAAGGCTGCCCGAAACGCCGGTCGCGCCCGAGCCTGCGCGGAACCACGTCCCGGCTTCGGAAACGGCGAGTTTGGTCTGGGTCAGGATCGCAAAGCCCATCGAGGCGAGCGAATTCCACACCAGCACCGACAGGCCCTTGGCGCTCTCCGCCGCGCCTTCGCGCGAGCCGGAGCCGACGCGCAGCACTTCCGCTGCCGCATGGCCTTCGGGATAGGGCAGCGGGGTGTCGACCACCAGCGCACGGCGCAAGGGGACCGAGAACAGCACGCCCAGAATGCCGCCGGTGCCGGTGATCGCCGCCGTGGTCCAGTAGGGGAAGCCCTGCCAGTAGCCGATCATGACAAGACCCGGCAGCACGAAGATGATCGCCGCCAGCGTGCCCGCCGCGCTCGCCACGGTCTGGACGATGTTGTTCTCGAAGATCGTCGAGTCCCTGAACCCGCGCAGGATCGCCATCGAGATGACGGCGGCGGGGATCGAGGTGGCGAAAGTCAGGCCGACCTTGAGGCCGAGGTAGACGTTGGCAGCCGTGAACAGCAGGGTGATGATCCCGCCCAGCAGCACGCCGCGCAGCGTCAGTTCCCGCAAGCCTGCGGCCCGGCCCGTTACCGCGCCCGTTTCACCCGTCGAAGCCCCCGCTTGCGCTGTCATCGTCGCAACCCTTCCCGTCACCTTGCACAAGAGCGCGGCATGGCACAGCCGAAGCGATCAGGCCAACAGCATATGACAGGCCAAGGACATTTTTTTACGCCGCCGCGCATGAAACAGACACTTGGGCATGCCCATGCCCAAGTGTCTGGCCGCAGACGAAGATCAGAACGATCCCCAGTATGTGCTCGTGCCTGCGAAATCGACGGGACGACCATATTCGAGCAGCTTGGCCTGAACCGCAGGCCGAGCCCGCGCCGCTGCCATTATCGCATCCATCTGCCGGCTCCAGGCCGAGGCATTGGGCGAAGGACGGAAGTGGACAAGGCCGATAAGCGCGGAATCGCGCTGGCCGGGATCAGCCAAACGGGCCAGAATTTGCGCCTCAATAGCCGCACCATCGTTGCGGCAAGCTGCCGCCATGGTCACAGCGGCGCGGTTTTCATCGGGCTTTTCCATCAGTTTCGCTTCGATCGGCACCGCCTCCGCGCCACGATCCAGCGCCCGCAAGGCGCAGGCCTGACCGCTCCATATCCACATCTTGCCGGTCAGACTTGCGTAGTCCGCACCGTCCTTCTCGACCGCGTTATAGGCCGCCAGTGCAGCTTGTGGCTGGCCCGCTTCCAGCATCATCGACGCCCGGTTTATCGCCTGCGAAATCAGCATCGGATTATTCGCCAGTCCCAAGGACATAAGGCCGTCCATCTGCGCCAGCCCATCGTCCGTACGGCCGACATCGGCGAGCGCATAGGCATAAGCGTTCACCAGCCAGAACGCCGGTTCACCGTTTGCTTCCACAAGCGCGCGGTTTTCGGCAAGGCTGCGTGCCGCTTTCACGGCGTCCTCCGAACGCCCTGCCGTGCGCAGCGCCATGACATAGCGCTGCATGACCTCCATGTCCTGCGGCGCGGCATCGACCGCCTTCTTCGCCTCGCGCACATCGGCGTCGAGCGCACTGCGGAAGGCATCGGCCCGCGCCTTCTCGATATCCGGCCACACGGCGGCATCGCGGCGGTTAACCGCCAGGGAGAGCATGTCGGTGGCCTTTATGCCTTTGGCCAACAAGGCTTTGGCCCCGGCACTGTCGCCTGCGTCCAGGCGCGCCTCGATCGCACAGGACAACATCTCGTCTCCGCCTGCGGTCCTTGGATCGAGCCCCCAGCCGCTGTCGGCCATCACCGTGCAGAGACGGTCATTCGCCGCTTTCCGCTCGGTCGATGGCAAGGCATGGAGCTTGTAGGAAACCGCCCGCAGATAATCCTGCGTCAGCTTCCGGATCACCGAAGGCTGATGGTCGCGGGTCAACTCAAGCGACTGGAGGATGTCTGCGGGTTTGCCCTGAGTGATCTCCAATTGCAGCAGGAGATCGAACATCTCCGGCGTATCCTGATATTGCTGCGTGCTGCTGACCATCGCCGTCAAAGCCGCCGAAGACCGCCCCATCTGCGCCAGCAGCGCGCCTCTCATGCCATCGATCAGGCCTGCCCCCTTGCTGGGCCGCGCAACTTTGTCACCCAGCGCATTCAGGATCGACAGCGCCTCGACCAATGTCGCCGGCGCAGCATGTTCCTGCGTCATCAGCTTGCCCGCCTTGGCCAGATCGTCGCGATAGGGCGCCAGTTCGGGAAGGTCGAGCGGCGAGGAGGTCTTCGCCTGGGCCGGCGACTTGTCGAGATAAAGATCTATGCCCGAAGCATCGTCGATCCGGTCGGCGATCTTGTAGACCGCTTCGGCATCCCCCGGCGCGACGACCCGGCGCGCGTCGGTATCGAGGTGATACGTCATCGTCACCGTATCACCCGCCTGCTTGCTGATGCGGGTAAAGTGGATACCCTGTCCCGACATGTCGACATCGTCGAGCGTGCCCGGCGCATGATCGAGGGCTTTCAGCACGATCGTCTGGTTGCGGCTGACGTTGGCGATCAGGGCCAGAGGGTCGTGGCGCGGCGTATTCTGCCGGTCGGGCAAGATATCGATCACGGCATAGGCGCTCGTCTGAAAGTCGGAATCCAGCTTGTCCTTGTCGAAATCGGCTTTGGAGAGCGCGTAGTCCTCCACCATGACCATACGATTGGCGTCACGGTCGTCGCGCCATTCGATCGGCTTCGCCTCGACCAGACCTGCAAAACGCTTGTGGTAGAAATCGAGGTTGCCGCGCGCGATATTGGCACTGCCGCGCGACGCGACGCGCCCGCGTATCCAGTCGGCCTGGGCATCGGTGTACGTCGTCTCGACATGCAGCGTCATCGCGGTCGCCGCCTTCTCGTCGACCGCGAAAGTCTCGGTCACGTCCATCGTCCCGGCGCGTCGATCGCCCATGCGCTCCAGCGCGCGCTGGTCGGCGCGGATCGGCAAAGCATAGCCGAAATCGGACGACACGATGCCAGCCCCGCGCCCACCGCGATGGGTCGCCGTGGCATCGAGCCAAAGGATCTTGTCCGCCAGCCTTGCCCGCACGATCACATGATCGAACATCAGCGGCGATGGCAGGCGATCGGGCAGATCGAAACCCGGCCTGGTGGAAACAAGCGCCGGCACCGCCTCGATCCCCAGGTGCTTCAGGCTGACCGCAAGCAGCAGCGCCTTGTCCTTGCAATCGCCATATCCGCGCGCCAGAACCACTGCAGGGCGGCGCGGGACATACGATCCCTCGCCCATTTCCTCGCCGACGTAGCGGATCGAATCCTGCACCAGACGGGTCGTCTCGGTCAGCCGGTCGGCCGGATCGCTCCAACGCTGCGCGATCCCGTCGAGCTTGGCGGCGTAATCCGCCGGCAGCGTCTCGTCGCCCGTGTATAGCGTCGACGCCCAGCGCGCGACCTGCCCCCAGTCCCGCATGCTGGACACATCGATCATCCCCCAGGTGGGATACCAGTCAGGCACGTTATCTTCCGCAGGGGCGGAGGCCGGATTGCGCCCGGTGTACGCCCATTCGTGCATATCGCCCAGCGTGCGCTCGGTAAAATGCAGATCCGTGTTCGCGGCCTTGACGGTCAACGGCTGCGAGGAAGGCCACAGGATGCGCAGCGAGCGCGATGCAATGGGATCGGAATAGCGCCCGTAATAGCTCGCAAAGAACTGCCCCGGCCATAGCGCGGAGCGAACATGGCGCGTGAAGGCATAGTCCACGGTATCGCCAACGCGCACGTCCTTGAGGTTGGCGATCGCCTTGAGCGTACCGCTGACAATCCCCTCGTCGAGATCGTCCTCACGCTCCACCACCGAGAAGCGGGCATCGGCGGTATGGTCGATCACCTTGCCGTCGCGCACGATGCGAATGAAATTGATCGTCACGTCCTCGGCGCGTGGATCGAACTCGATACTCACCTGTCCGGCGCTTTCCAGCCCGCTGCGATCCAGCACCTGCATCGCCGTGCGGGAAACCTCGTCATAGCCTTTCGCACTGCCACGAACCTGCGAATCGATTAGCAGATAGGCTGCACCGCCCTCGACATGGGCGCGGTCGCCGTCCGGCAGCGGCGGGATGGTACGCGCGACGATCCAGTCCGGCAGCGCCTCCCGCGCGATAGTCACGTCCGGCCGGGTCTTGGCCGTACCGGAAGCTGGCACCGTCTCCTGTTCGGAAGCGTTCCCCGACGTCACCGCACCCGATGTCGCTGCCCCCGATGTCGCTGCCGTTGCCATTGCGCAGGTCAGCCCCGCGCTTGCGACCATTACCCCTGCCAGCGCCAGCAGCCCCACGCCGGCGCGCATCATGCCCGCCGTCGACACATATCTGAAATGCATTTCGTGCCCCACTTCGCCAACCGATCAACGGTCAGCCCACCCTGGGCGGGTATCTCGCCAAGCCGCCCCCAAGGGACCTGTGATGCCCAAATATTCATGCCTGTGCAACCAGTTATCGGCCAGGCTTCAACGCTGCAGCAGCAGCGAATACAAAGATTTAACCGCGTCCTTATCACGCCCGACGCGTCGGCAATTACACAGCGGACATGACAAGGCCCGGAAGCACGCCTCCGGGCCAAATCATATCAGCCGAGCCTTGGCGCCTTTTACTTGGGCGGCACCACGCCGTGGCGGTCGAGGAAGTTGAAAATCGTGTTCCACACATGCGGGCTGATCTTCGGTCCGCGCACCGCGTGGGTCTTGCCGGGTAGAGCATCATCTCGAACGGGCGCTCGTTCTCCTGCATCGCCGCGATCAGTTCGGTGCTGTTCTCGAACACCACGTTGTCGTCCGACATGCCGTGCAGCAGCAGCAGCGGATCGCTGATCTTCGTGGCATCGGCGATGGCATCGGCCTTCCTGTAGGCTTCCGGGTCCTTGTTCGGATCGCCCATGTAGCGCTCGGTATAGTGGGTGTCGTAGAGTTCCCACTTGGTCACGGGCGCGCCCGAGATGCCTGCTGCGTAGAGCCCCTGATCGGCCTCCAGCATCTTGAGCGTCATGTAGCCGCCGTAGGACCAGCCGTAGATCGCGATCTTGTTAGGATCGACGAAGTCCAGCGTCTTGAGGTACTTCGCGCCGGCACGCTGGTCGGCCACTTCGGCCTCGCCCAGATTGTGCCAGATCGCGCTCTCGAAGGCGACGCCGCGGTTGTCGCTCCCGCGGTTGTCGATCTCGAAGTAGATATAACCCTTCTCGACGATGGCCTGCGAAAGACCGCCGTTCCAGCCGCGCGTCACGGTCTGCACATGCGGGCCGCCGTAGTGCTCGAAGAACACCGGATAGCGCTTGCCCGGCTGCATGTTCGCAGGCTTGATCATCTTCCAGTGCAGCACCGTGCCGTCATCGCCCGTGATCGTGCCGAACACCGGTTCCTGATGATCGGCGATATAGGGCGCGTAAGGATGCGAGCCGTCGATCTTGTTTTCTTCCACCCAGGCGAGGCGCTTGCCGTCTTCATCGGCGATATAGCTCTGCGGCGGCTGCGACACTGACGAACGGCCAATCACCAGCGTGCGACCGTCCTTGCTGGCGCTGGCGCCGTTGTCGAACGTCAGGTCGGTCAGCCGCTCGGGCTTCGCGCCCTTCTTGAGGTAATCGAGGGCATAGACCTGCGAGGCGAGCACGTCGTCCTTGTTGGCGGTGAAGAACAGCCGCCCCTTCGCCTCGTCCACGCCGACCAGATCGCTGACCGCCCAGTCGCCCGAGGTGAGCTGGGTGAACTTGCCGTTGGCGAAGTGATAGAGGTGGCCGAAGCCCGAACGCTCTGACCACCAGATCAGGCTGCCGTCCTTCAGGAAGCGGTAGTTGTCCGAGAGGTTGATCCAGCTCTTTTCGCGCGATGTCTCGGTGAACAGCACCTTGGCCTTGCCGGTCAGCGGGTCGACTGCCAGCATGTCGAGCTTCGTCTGCTCGCGGTTCTCGCGCTGGACGTAGAGCGTTCTGCCGTCCTTCGACCAGTTCACGCGGGCAAGGTAGATGTCGGGATCGCTGCCCATGTCCACCTGCACGCGGCCCGAACCATCGGGCTTCATCACCCACAGCGACACCACGACATTGGGCGTGCCCGCCGCCGGATAGCGCTGTTCGTAAGTCTTGGTGCCGCTGGCGCCGATCGCCGCGCGGGTGACGATCTTGACCGGCGCTTCGTCATAACGCTCCACCGCGATACGGCTTTCGTCCGGCGCCCACCAGTAGCCGGTCAGCCGCGCCATTTCCTCCTGTGCGACGAACTCTGCTTCGCCCCAGTGGACGGTTTTCGCGGTTTCCTCAGGCGAGATCGGCGCTTGCGCGTTCTCGCTGGGCTTGCCCACCCACAAGCGCTGGTCGCGCACGAACGAGACGTAGGTGCCCCTGGGGCTGAGCACGGCGTTGAGTTCGTCGTCCTTGGAATTGGTCAGGCGCGTAACCGAACCGTCCAGCCCGGCAAGGTAGAGATCGCCGTCGAGCGGCACGAGGATGGACTTGCCGTCCTCGTTCCAGTCATAGCTGACGATACCTTTCAGGTCGCCGATGCGCAGGCGCTCGCGCTGCATCTTCTCGGCCTCGCTCAGTTCGCGGTTGGAGCCGAGCTTGAGCGAATCGACCAGCATGCGCCACTGCCCCGTCTCGCGGTCGTAGCCCCACAGGTCATAGCGCTGGCGATCGTCGGTGCGGTTGCGCAGCAGCGTGAGATAGCGCCCGTCGGGCGAGATCTTCACGCCGCGCGGCTGCGGCCCGTCGAGCGAGGGGCTGGCGAAGACGCGCTCGAACGTCAGCGGTTGAGAGGGAACGCCGGGTGCTGCGGGGCTAGCCGCCATCGCCGACATGGCGGGTAGGACGGCGCAGGCGGCCGCCAGAAGCATGGGAAGCTTTGTCATTACGGGCAGCTAAGCACAAAGATTGCAGCCACTCCAGCCATCTGCGCAGAGCACCGTTCCATCGCGTGGAAAACCGCATAAAAAAGCCCGGTCTGTACGCGAAGGCACAGACCGGGCAGTCAGGGTTAACTTGTGAGACAGCGGCTTAGAGCGTCACGCTGGCCGTGATGTTGAACGAACGGCCACGCGGGTCCGCGACGCGCGGCTCCCAGTCGCTGCCGCTGCCATAGTTGCTGTCGTACGAGATCGCGAACGGCGGATCGGTGTTGAACAGGTTGGTGATGCCCGCCGTCAGGCGCAGGTGGTCGATCCCGGTGTAGCTGGCCGAGAGGTTGTAGAGGATATAGGGCTTCACGTTCGTCACGTCGCAGCACGGATCGAACGTCCCCGCCGCCACACCCGGCAGCACCTGGTTCTTGTAGCCCGAGCGGAAGATCTGCGTCAGCGTGACCGACCAGTCCGAGGTCGAATAGCTGACATAGGCGTTGTGCTTCCAGCGCAGGCCCAGATCGTCGGCCAGCGAATAGACGCCCAGTTCGTCGATCGAGGCCGAACCGGCAGCGACCTTCTCCTTCTTTTCCAGCAACCAGGTGCCATCGAGGCCAACGTCCACCTGCCCGTGCGCGCCGATCGGCCAGGCGCCGTGGAAGGTGAAGTCGATGCCCTGCGTGGTGGTGCCGCCGGTGTTCACATAGGTATCGTCGACCAGCGTAAGGTTGCCGTTGGCGTCGTAGTGGAACTGGTCCTTGAACAGGTCGTAGTTGGTGAACAGGTACTGGAGCGCCAGCGTCTGGATCGTGTTCTTGCGCTTGATCAGCCACCAGTCCGCCGAGAACGAGATATTGTTCGCCGGCTGGAGCACCACGCCCGCGCCCCATTCGTCCGCCGTCTCCGGCCCCAGGTCGGTACGGCCGCCGTACTTGACCGAGAAGGTGTTGCCGTTGGTGCTCGACAGCGCCGGGCAGCCCGCCGCCACGTTCACTACGCCGCCTGCGCACTTGGCAGGATCGGCATAGTCGGCGCCGGTATAGACACTTTCATACGAGGCGTTGAACAGCTGGTTGAACGAGGGCACGCGGAACGCCGTGCTGTAGGACGCGCGGAACATGATCGGCTGCCACGGACGATACTTGATCGAGACCTTGGGATTGGTGGTGGTGCCAAAGCCCGAATAATCGTCGATACGACCCGCCGCGTCGACTTCCATGCCCTTGATGATCGGGATCAGGACTTCGGCATAGGCCGCCTTCACCGTGCGGTGCACACCGTCGAGCGCGTTGCCGTTGTCGAACGGCGCGGAGTAGATCGTCTCCTGATCGACGCGGGTATCCCCGGTGAACTCGTACCCCTCGCGCCGCCAGTCGAGGCCGACCGCAGCCTTCACCGTGCCGGCCGGAAGATCGAACAGCGAACCGGTGACGGACGCACTGCCGTTCCACACCGAATACTTGCCGTTATAGAGCGAAACGCCCGCCGCCGAAGCGGACTGCAACGCCGCCAGCCCCTCGGCGGACTGGGTTTCGCCCGCAAACAGGAACGGATCGACATACCCGAGTTCAGCGCGCTCACGAGCTTGTCGGTATAGTAATAGCCCTGCCCCAGCACCGAGCCGGACTTGCTCTGGGTGTAGAGGCCGC